>JBBRIC010000087.1:0-11123 GCA_038221665.1 Sphingomonadales bacterium | reverse complement strand
ATGCGGTGGCGAACCGCGTCGATGACGGACGCACGACGTTCGATGCGCCGATCCGCGACGCCTTGCTGCGGCTCGGCTATCTGTCCGAGGACCAGACCACGCGGGTGACGGCCCATCAGGCCGAGCGCGGGCTCGATTTCGACCAGGCCGCGCTCGAACTGGGCTTCATCAACAGCGAGGAACTCGACCGCGCCCGCGAACTGCTGATCAGCAGTCTGGCGCTGCAGGACACCCAGCGCCGGGATGTTTCCGAAGAGCTGATTGTCGTCAACGACCCTGGCTGCCTGCGATCGGAATCGATCCGGTTGCTGCGCACTCAGATCATCGCCCAGCATATTCGTGCCGGGCGTCGTGGGCTGGCCTTTGTCTCGCCGGTCGATGGGGCAGGGTGCAGCTATCTTGCCGCCAACCTTGCCGCGTCGCTGTCGCAGGTCGGCACCAAGACGCTGATCATCGATGCCAATATGCGGTCGCCGCGCGTCGACCAGATTTTCGGCCTTGATGCCAATGCGCCGGGACTGTCGAGCTATCTGACGCTCCAGGCGTCGCGGCTGGAGCGTACCGTCAACGCCAATGTGCTGCCAAACCTGTCGGTGATCACCGGCGGGCCACCCGTGGCACGGCCGCAGGAATTATTGTCGAGCAACCGTTTTCGGGATGGCGTCAACACCGTAATGCGCGAATATGACATCACCATATTCGATACATCGCCGGCCAATACCTCGGCCGATGTGTTGGCGGTATCTGGTGTGATTGGCTATGCGCTGCTGGTGGCGCGCCGGAATCACAGCTATTTCCGGGATGTTTCGACGCTGGTCGCGCAACTGGCCTCGGCGCGCTGCACCGTCATTGGTTCTGTTTTGAACGAGTTTTAGGCTGTGGCTACAATAACCGCTCCAAACCCGGTTGATTGGCCGGCGCTTTTGTCTCGGCAATGGTTGCTGTTCCTTGGTATTCTGGTCGTGACAGTGCCGACTTTGGTCTCACTGGCGCGCGGCCCCTGGTCGATCGAATCGGGCGTTCATGGTCCGATCGTGCTGGCCACCGGGCTGTGGCTGATCTTTCGCCGCATGGATGAAATCCTGCGGCTGACCCGGCCATCGCGGCCATGGCTGGTGGCACTCGGGTTGATTCTGGCGGTGCCCGCCTATGCCTTTGGCCGCGCGTTCGATTTCATCAGTATCGAGGTCGCGGCCTTGCTGCTGGCTCTGCTTTCGATCGGCTATGCCTATGTCGGCCCGGTCGTTGTCCGCATGATGTGGTTTCCGATATTCTACATGGGCTTTCTCATCCCAATTCCCGGCTGGCTGCTCGACACCGTCACCCAGCCGCTGAAGCTGTTCGTTTCCGAAGCTGTCACCCATGTTCTGGCACAATTTGGCTATCCCATCGCGCGCGTTGGTGTGACCATCTATGTGGCAAGCTATCAATTGCTGGTCGAAGACGCGTGTGCGGGGCTGAATTCGCTGGTCAGCCTGTCGGCCATCGGGCTGTTCTATGTCTATATGCTGCGGGGCAGCAACTGGCGCTATTCCTTCTTTTTGCTGGCATTGGTCATTCCGGTGGCGATCGCTGCAAATTGTATCCGGGTCGCCGCGCTGGTGTTGATCACCTACCATTTCGGCAATGCCGCCGCGCAGGGCTATCTGCATAATTTTGCCGGTATGGTGACCTTTACCTCGGCCTTGCTGTTTATCTTCCTGCTCGACAAATTGTTGAGCCCCTTGCGCAATCGTCTGGCGAGAAAAGCATGAACCGTCGTGATGTCCTGTTGGGCGGCAGCCTGTTGGTTGCAGCCGGTGCCGCCGCCGCGCTGACGCCGCGCAACCGGCTTGTGCTGCTGCGTGACCGCAAGCTGGACGATATCGTCCCGCAGCGCATCGGCGACTGGAAATTCGTCAATTCGGACGCGATCGTCCTGCCAAAAAGCCCCGGCAGTCTTGCCGACCGGCTGTACAGCCAGACATTGAGCCGGCTGTATCAATCCTATGACCATCAGCCGATGATGCTGGTGATTGCCTATGGCGCCGTCCAGAATGACCTGTTGCAGCTGCATCGCCCTGAAACCTGCTACACGGCTATCGGCTTTACCATCACGCAATCGCGCCGCGCCGAAGTCGCATTCCGGCCGGGCGTTGCCTTGCCGATCCGGCAGTTGACGGCAACGAGCGACCAGCGCGTCGAACCAATCTCATACTGGACGCGTATCGGCGATGACTTGCCAACCACCGGCAGCGAACAACGCTGGGTAAAACTCCGTCAGCAGATGCGCGGCTATCTCGCCGACGGCATTTTGGTGCGCGTGTCGACAATCGGCGAACCAAATGCAGCCACATTCCGCGACATGGCTGATTTTACCCGCCAGTTGCTGTTGACCATGAAGCCGGGCGATCGCGACGTATTGATCGGACGCCCGTTGGCGACAGCCTTGAACGCCTGATGCCGGCGCTGACGAAATCCCTTACTCCGGCGTCGCAGCCGCGCTTCCCGGATGCTGTTTTCAACGATGCTGAAATATCCGATGGGCGAGCGATCGGTTCAGAATTCCTTGCTGAAGGGTTTCAAAACTACCCAGATAAAGGCGATGGTGCCAAGACCAAGCCCGATGGCCGCGGCGTGAAAGGCGATGTCACCGCTTTTGACGGCTTCGTTACCGACATAGTTAGTTGCGGCGCAGCCGATCGCGGCCACCAGATATTGCCAGAGATGATCGCGCGCCTGGCCCTGCGAGCGCTGCAGGAACAGCACGATCAACCCGGCAAAGAGGATGATTGTCGACCAATCATAGGGTGTTTCCATGTTTCACGTCCTAAAGGTCGGCATGACCACAGTGGCGTCGGGCGCCCCCGAGCGATCCCTATTGCGCCAGTAGCAGTTTATCAAGCCGGGGCGTTCAGGGCCGCCGGTTTTGGCGGCGGCAATCGTTCGATAATTGATTGTCACCATGAATGACATGAGCTTTGAGCGCGGAAACGTCGACGATGTCCGGTTTGACAAACCCGGCGTGCCGCTGGAGTTCGCAGTTTTCTGCATTCGCTTCCTTGAATTCGCCACCATTCTGATCAGCGGCTTTGTCGCGGCAAGCTTTAGCAGTCGATTCGATCTGACCGTCGATGTGACGGTGCACCAGCGCGTCGCGTTGATCGCGGCGCTGGCCTATGCCGTGCTGTCCGAAAGCTTTGGTTGCTATGATCTCGATGCCCAGTTTTCGCTGCGTCGCGCCTGGCAGCGGATCGCAACCAGCTGGATCGGCGTCGCGCTGTTTCTGGTGACGCTGGGTTTTTTGCTGAAATCATCGGATGCCGTATCGCGTGGCTGGGCCATCAGCTGGTTTCTTGGCGCCGGCGCGATGCTGTTGTCGGGTCGCGCTGTTGCGACGCTATGGCTGCGCCGGATGAAGCGTCGCGGCACCTTCAATCAACGCGTGGCGATCTTTGGCGCCGGTGCGCAAGGCGCGCGCTTTGCCGATTATGTGCAATCGACCGATCGGCTGACGATATCCCTGATCGGTTTCTTCGATGATCGCCGGGATGGCCGGGTGCCTCTGGCGACGGCCAATATCCCGGTGCTGGGCAATTTGTCGGCGCTGATTTCGATGATCCGCGATGGCCGTGTCGACCAGGTCGTGGTCGCCTTGCCCTGGTCGGCCGAAACGCGGCTGCAACAGGTCGTCAGCCGTCTGGCGCTGACGCCGGTGCAGATCAGGCTGGCACCAGACCTTGCGACCTTTGCCTTCGCCAACCGGCCGATGGTGGTGCTCGGCGACATCCCGATGATGACGCTGTTCGAACGCCCGATCTCGGGCTTTGATGCGGCGGTCAAGGCGGTGGAGGATCGGCTGCTGACCTGGACAATCCTGTTTTTTATCTGGCCGGTGCTGCTCGCCATCGCCGTTGCCATAAAACTCGATTCGCCCGGCCCCGTGTTTTTTCGCCAACCGCGCGAAGGTTTTAACAACAAACATTTCGAAGTGCTGAAATTTCGGTCGATGTTCGCCAACAGCGCCCAGATCGAATCAATCCGCCAGGCCAGTCGCGCGGATCCGCGAGTGACACGCGTTGGCCGCTTCCTGCGGCGCACCAGCCTTGATGAACTGCCGCAATTGCTCAATGTTGCGCGGGGTGACATGTCGCTGGTCGGGCCGCGGCCGCATGCCCCGTCAACGCGGGCCGGCGGCCGGCTGTTCTCGGATGTTGTCGCGTCCTACGCGGCACGTCACAAGGTAAAGCCCGGGATTACCGGCTGGGCGCAGGTTTGCGGCTGGCGTGGTGAAACCGATACCGAGGACAAGCTGATCAAGCGTTTTGAACATGATCTCCACTATATCGAGAATTGGTCGATCTGGTTCGATTTCTATATCCTGTTCCGGACGGTGGGGTCGATCATTTTGCCGCGTAACGCATTTTGATATTTCGGCAGGCCCATAATCCAACGCCATTTTGAAAAACGCATTCACACGGGTTTTGCCCATGTTGTGTTTCAAAAGTGTCGGAATATTTTACACTTTCGAATCCCGCTGAATCGGTCGATCCTCTATTTTCAACGGGTTAGGGGAAAATTTACAATTGGCACGGAATTTGCATTATCTGATGTAAGGTTGACCGAGAGGTTCAACCGAACTAGTTTTATGTTAAGCCTCACATCTACAAGTTTCGGGAGCACAGCGATGATCAAGACAAAATTGGCGATTTTGGCAGGTTTGGCGGGCATTGCGATGTCGGCAGCGCCCGCTGCGGCCGTTCTCAGCACATTTGCCGGATATCGCCAGGTGACCTTAAATGGTACCAGCCCAAAGACGGTCCGTTGGACAAACAATGGCGCAGCGGTGCCTGCATCGGGTGGCAATCCAGCGATCGGCGCGGGCCTCGTCGGTACGGGCGGCATTCTTTCGAACATCACGCGCAACAATGGCACGGTCGGTAGCCCGGTCATCGATACACGCGTATTGTTTTATTATCAGGCCTTGCCATTCCTCTCGGCACTCGGCGAAATTCCTGCCACGTTCAGCATCTTTGCGGCCTCGAACACGCCCGCATCAACGTCGGCTGGCAAGCTTGTGCAGACTTTGACTGCAGGTTCGACCTTTGAATTTCGTTCATTGAGCGCGATCAATGTTGGTAACAAGGCTTTCGCCGCCGGCTCACTGCTGCTGGGTGGCGTTTTCAATGGCAGCCTTTCCGGTGTGCCATTCGCGACATCGGCAAACGTCAATGCCTCCACGGCAAATGGCGATACTATCCTTTTTTCGTCCGACTTCCTGACCTTCAAGCCAAACAGCGCTTATGATATCGGTTTGACACTGGCTGCGGTGTTGCCGACCATTTTCCAGCGTAATACCAACACAGGCAACCCCGTCGGTCGTGGGCCAAAGGCACTGCGGACCTTCAATGCCAACTCGACTGGCTTGTTCTCCTCCGATCCAGCGCCGCTGGTTTTCCTCCCGGAACCGCAAGTCTGGGCAATGATGGTTGTTGGTTTCGGCATGGTTGGCGTTCAGGTCCGCCGCCGCAATCGTCGCAGCACCGTCGCCGCCTGATCGTCACGCTATCGGCCATTGTGCCGTGTGCAAAAAGACGCGTCGCACCTGTGCGGCGCGTTTTTTTGTATCCGTCGCCCAACGATCGGACGCTATTTCACTGGTCAGCGTTTGAAATTATCGGATTGGGCCAGTGTCCTGCGCCACAAATTCGCTGTTCTTGACAGTGGACTTCCGGGACAAGCCGATCGTTGAAGCCAGAATGCAGGGGCTTTTCAAAGCCATATGTCTCCCTCTGAAGCTTGGCAAAACGTGCCCAATCACAGGGCCCGGGTGTTTGCTCGATTCCAGTTGGGCCAAACGCACCCGGAGCGATGCAGGCAGCGCCGCAATGTCGTGATGCCAGGCAATGAAGCTGTCGCTTTTCAAAAGCAAAATCGATCCAAGGCTGTTGCCAAAACCGCAATCCCTATATGGCAGACTGATGGTATCAAGCACAAAGCCCAACAATTGAGGCTGGCAATGGGCATGATTGGCAATTTTTATCCGTATATTGCCGCTATCTGGCAATTCATCATGCTTTGAGGCTTGCCGAGAGACATAATCGTGCCTAAAGGCCATTTCGTCGATTAAACGCTGCGGTCATCGATTCGGTATTGTAAAAACATGTGGGGCGGTTTCAGCGTGATGGACCAGCCGCCTGGTCTCAGGGACAATCATATGACGGACGATGCAGCTTTACGCGATGTGACACAAAATGTTCCGGCGATCGGTGCCAATCCGCTGCGGCAGCGCAGCGATTGGGATGCCATGCGCGCGGCGGCGCTGCGCGATCCCGGGGCCTTTCACGGCGATATCGCCAGCCGCAACCTGCATTGGCTGGTGGCATTGCCCGATGGCGCCTCGGCCTGGGCCAGTTTCGATGGCCAAAACTGGGCGGGCTGGGATGCGGTCACCGCAGCGCCGGTAGCGCTCGATCTGCCGGCCGGTTTCACGCCCTGGACCCGGGCGTTCAACGATGATGATGCGCCGCATTTCCGCTGGTTCGATGGCGCCCGCACCAACTGTGGTTTCAACGAAATCGACCGCCACGCCCTTGCCGGCCATGGCGATGAAGCGGCTTTCATCTTTGAAGGCGATCGCTGGGACATGGCGCAGGATGGCGGCCGCGGCGCGCCCGTCGATTGCTATGCCGTCAGCCGCAGGCAATTGCTGCTGGAAACCGCCAAATGCCAGATCGCGCTCGTCGAACTCGGCATGCGGCCCGGGGACCGGATCGCCCTCAACATGCCCAACATCCCGGCGCAACTTTACTGGACCGAAGCGGCGAAGCGTCTGGGTGTGCTCTACACGCCGGTCTTTGGCGGTTTTTCCGATAAGACATTGTCGGATCGCATCCATGACGCCGGCGCGCGTATCGTCATCACGGCCGACGGCGGTTATCGCATGGCGCAGATCGTGCCGTTCAAAACCGCCTACACCGATCCGGCGCTCGACAATTATGTACCCGTCGAGGTGGCGCTGCGCCTGCTTGGCGAACGCCTGGGACAGGGCGATCTCGGCCTGTCGACGGCAACTGCCGCCAGCATTCTGGATATTGTCACCACATCCTTGCGCGGTGAAGTCACTGTCGAGCGCGGCGATGTCATGCGCGGGGTCGGCCGCGCCTTGGCCGATCTGGGGAAGGCCGGCAGCGTTGATTCAACCGCTTCGGCGCGAATCCGCATTGCGGTGGCTGAAAAACTCGTGGCGACGCCGCCGCGTGTCGAAGCGGTGATCGTCGCTCGCCACACCGGCCAGCCCGATATCGTCTGGCGCGACCGCGATATCTGGAGTCATGAACTGACCGACAAGGCGCTTGCCCTCATTCTGGCCAAGGCAGGTCTTGCCAATGAGGCCGAACTGCTGGCCTTGCCCGATCGCGATTTTGTTCGCGCCATCTGGGCGGCGGCACCGGTGACGCCGGTCGATGCCGATTATCCGATGTTCTTCATCTATACTTCGGGCTCGACCGGAAAGCCCAAGGGCGTTGTCCATGTCCATGGCGGGTATGCCGCCGGCATCGCTGAAACCATGAAGGTGGCGTTCGATGCGCGGCCCGGCGATGTGCTGTATGTCGTCGCCGATCCGGGATGGATCACCGGCCAAAGCTATATGATTTCGGCGCCGCTGCTGACCCGGGTGACGACGATCCTTGGCGAAGGCGCGCCGGTTTTCCCGCACTCGGGGCGTTTTGCAGCGATGATCGAGCGCCACGGCGTCACCATCTTCAAGGCCGGCGTGACGTTTTTGAAAGCGGTGATGAGCGATCCGCAAAATCTCCACGACATCAAGGCCTATGATCTGTCGGGCCTGCGGGTGGCGACATTTTGCGCGGAGCCCTGTTCGCCGCCGGTGCAGGCCTTTGGCATGGAACATATCACGCCCAATTATATCAACAGCTATTGGGCGACGGAGCATGGCGGCATCGCCTGGACGCATTTTTATGGCAATGCGGATTTTCCGCTGGCCGCCGATGCCCGCACCTTTCCCTTGCCCTGGATCATCGGCGATGTCTGGCTGGAGGATGCGGCGGGTGATGCCAGCGCTGTCGCGCCGCTGACCCGCACGCATGCCGATGGCGTCAACTGGCGCCGCGCCGGGCTGCATGAAAAGGGCGAAATCGTTATCGCCGCGCCCTATCCCTATCTCGCCCGCACCGTCTGGGGCGATGCCGAACATTTCAGCGTCAGCAACGGCAGCGTCGCGCCCGGCTGGAAAGGCGATGCGACGCGTTGGGACAGCAATTACTGGCGGCGCTGGAAAGGCGTCTGGGCCTACACCCAGGGCGATTTCGCCGTGCGCCACGCCGATGAAGGTTTCTCGCTGCATGGCCGGTCGGACGACGTCATCAATGTTTCCGGCCATCGCATGGGCACCGAGGAAATCGAAGGCGCGATCCTGCGTGACAAACAGCTCGATCCGCAATCGCCGCTAGGCAATGTGCTGGTCGTTGGCGCGCCGCACCGTGAAAAAGGCCTGACGCCGATCGCCTTTGTCACCGCTGCTCCGGGTCGCACGCTGACACGCGATGATTTCCGTCGCCTGTCCGATCTGGTGCGCCAGGAAAAGGGCGCCGTTGCGGTGCCGGGCGATTTTATCGAGATCAGTCAGTTTCCGGAAACCCGCAGCGGCAAATATATGCGCCGCATGGTCCGGGCTTTGGTAGAAGGCAGCGATGTCGGCGATGTGACGACGCTGCGCAACCCCGAAAGCCTGGCCGAGCTGACGACAGCGATTTCAACATGGAAACGCCGGCAGACCCTGTCGGACGACCAGGCCATTTTCGATCGTTACCGCTATTTCCGCGTCCAGTATAATGACGTCGGCGACGATAAAAAAGTCGCGACCGTCTATGTCAGCAACCCGCCCGTCAACGCCCTGAATGAACGCGCCATCGATGAACTGGTCATTGTCGTTGAACATCTGTCGCGCCGCGACGATGTCGTGGCAGTGGTCTTTACCGGCGATGGCACCGCAAGTTTTGTCGCCGGCGCCGACATCCGGCAGTTTCTGGACGAAATCCACAGTGTTGAGGAAGCCCGGGTGCTGCCCAACAATGCGCAACTGGCGTTCGCCAAAATTGAAAGCATGGGCAAACCCTGTGTCGCTGCGATTCAGGGCGTGGCGCTGGGCGGTGGCATGGAATTTGCCCTTGCCTGTCATTGGCGCGTCGCCGAAGGCCATGCGCGTTTTGGCCAGCCCGAAATCCGCCTGCGCCTGCTGCCAGGCTATGGCGGCACGCAGCGTTTACCGCGCCTGCTGGCTGAAAAACGCGGGCCGGAAGGCTTGCTCGATGCGCTTGAAATGATCCTTGGTGGCCGTTCGATCGATGGCGTGGCGGCGTTAAAAATCGGCCTTGTCGAAGCGCTGGCGACGGGCGCCGATGATGCGCTCAGCCTTGCCCATGCAGCGGTACGCGAATTCGTCCGCCATGGCGATCAGAGCGCGCTCGGGCGAAGCTGGAAAGAACGCAAAAAGGCCGCCGGCGGCGCCTGGCAGCATCCATCGCATGTCGATCTTGAGGCGGCACTGGACGATGATTTCATCCAGCGCATCGTGGCGCAGCTGGCCTGGGCGGGCCGCGCCAAAGCAGGCGAGCGCGCTATCGAAGCGATCCGCACCGGCTGGAACGACGGCATGGCGGCAGGGCTGGAGCGCGAAGCGCAGCTATTTGCCGAAGCCGTTGTCGATCCGGACGGCGGCAAAACCGGCATCCGGGAGTTTCTTGATAAAAAAAGCCCGCCGCTGCCCGTCCGCCGCAATGGCGTTTTTATCGATGCCGATCACGCTGCCAAGGGTGAACGGTTGCTGGCGGCCGGCGATCTGCTGCCGGTTGGCGCGGCGTTTTTCCCCGGCGTCACGGCCATTCCCGGCCATCAATATGCCTTTGGGATTGCCCGTGATGCAGCGACGGGCGCGCCGCGTTTTGGCCAGCCGGCGACGCATGAACGCGAATTGATCGTGCCCGTGCCAACGCCCGAACCCAATGAGGCGTTGGTCTATCTGCTGACATCTGAAGTCAATTTCAACGATATCTGGGCGCTGACCGGTATCCCTGTATCGCCTTTTGATGGCCATGAGGAGGATGTGCAGATCACCGGATCGGGCGGTCTGGCCTTGATCGCGGCGCTGGGGTCGGAGGCGCGGGCCGGGGGCCGGTTAAAGGTTGGCGACATGGTCGCGGTCTATTCGGGCACCTCCGATCTGCTCAGCCCCGCCGCTGGCCGCGATCCGATGTTCGCCGATTTCGCCATCCAGGGCTATGAAACCAAATCGGGCAGCCACGCCCAGTTTCTGACCGTGCAGGCGCCCCAGCTTCACGCCGTGCCGGCCGATCTGACGCTGGAACAGGCGGGCAGCTATATCCTCAACCTTGGCACCATCGTGCGCTGCCTGTTCACGACGCTGGAGATTGTTGGCGGCAAGACGATCTTCATCGAAGGCTCGGCGACCGGCACCGGGCTCGATGCGTTGAAATCGGCCAAGGCCAGCGGGTTGAATGTGACGGGGCTGGTTTCCAGCCCGGCGCGGGCGGCGTTTGTGCAGGGCAAGGGCGCGATCGGCGCGATCGATCGTACCGATCCACGCTTTGCGTCGCTGTTCACGGCCGTGCCCGATGGCGCCAAGGCTGCTGCCGATTGGGAGGCGGCCGGGCAGGGGCTGGTCGCTGAATATCGGGCGCTGAATAACGGGAGCCTGGCGGATTATGCCGTCAGCCATGCCGGCGAAACCGCCTTTCCGCGCAGTTTCCAATTGCTTGGCGACGGCGGCAAGCTGGCCTTTTACGGCGCATCATCGGGCTATCATCTGAGCTTCATGGGCAAATCCGGCGCATCGACCGCCGAAGCCATGTTGCAAAAAGCCGGCGCGCGCGGTGGTGAGGCGGTGCTGATTTTCTATGGCCCCAACACAACGGCGCTGGCCGATGAAACCGGGCTTGAAATGATCGAGGCCGCGCGCGGCATCGGCGCCCGCACCGTTGTCGTCACCACCACCGATGGCCAGCGCGAATTCATATTGTCGCTGGGCTTTGAAGATGCCGTCGCTGGCGTTGTCAGCCTGGAAGGAATCAAGCGGCGGGAGGGCGGCAATTTTGAATGGCCCG
>JBBRIC010000086.1:0-11372 GCA_038221665.1 Sphingomonadales bacterium | reverse complement strand
GTTGCGGGCGATGCGCGCCGAAAAATCGGTCGGCAGGGCAATTGCTTCATCCAGCGCATTGGTGTGCAGCGACTGCGTGCCGCCAAGCGCCGCCGCCAGCGCTTCGACCGTGGTGCGGATGACGTTGTTATAGGGGTCCTGTTCCTGCAAACTGACGCCCGATGTCTGGCAATGGGTGCGCAGCATCAGGCTGCGCGGGTCCTTGGCGCCCAGATCGGTCATGATTTTCGCCCAGAGCGTCCGCGCCGCGCGCAGCTTGGCGATTTCCATGAAGAAATTCATGCCGATGGCGAAAAAGAAACTCAGCCGACCGGCAAAAGCATCGATATCCAGCCCCTTGGCCTGTGCCGCGCGCACATATTCCATGCCATCGGCCAGCGTGAACGCGAGTTCCTGCAGCGCCGTCGCGCCAGCCTCGTGCATGTGATAGCCCGAAATCGAAATGCTGTTGAATTTGGGCATGTTCATCGACGTATATTCGATGATGTCGGCAACGATCCGCATCGATGGTGCCGGCGGATATATATAGGTGTTCCGGACCATGAATTCCTTCAGCACGTCATTCTGGATGGTGCCATCAAGCTTTGCCTGCGGCACCCCGGCTTCCTCGGCGGCGACGATGAAAAAAGCGAGGCAGGGGATGACAGCGCCGTTCATTGTCATCGAAACCGACATCTGATCGAGCGGAATCTGGTCGAACAGGATTTTCATGTCCTCGACGGAATCGATGGCCACACCCGCCTTGCCGACATCGCCCGTGACGCGTGGATGGTCGCTGTCATAGCCACGATGGGTGGCAAGATCGAAGGCGACGCTGAGGCCTTTCTGGCCGCCGGCGAGATTACGGCGGTAAAAGGCGTTTGAGGCTTCGGCGGTTGAAAAACCGGCATATTGGCGCACTGTCCAGGGCCGGCCGGCATACATGCTGGCGCGCACACCACGGGTGAAGGGGGCAAAGCCTGGCAGGCCGGGATCAAGGCCTTCGACATCGGCAGCGGTATAAAGCGGCCTGACCGCAATACCTTCGGCCGTCGGCCAGTTGAGGTCCGCGTCTTTTACCTCCTTTGCGGCCATTTTCTGCCAGTCGTCGAGGCTCGGCTTGGTCATGTCGGTCTCCTGCGGTCCGTATAAGCGCGGCGGGGGGCGGTGCGTCAATCACCGACAGGGAACAGCGGTGCGCTTCGATTGTTTTCCATTTTTGAAGCAATGAAGGAAAAATGATGGCCGAACAGCCCAAGGAGATTTCGACCGTCAAGGCGCGCGGCGGGGTAACGCCGCACGTCGTGCGATATGTACTGCTCGTTTCGCTGGTGCTGGCGGTAGTGGCGATGGCATTTGTTTTCTTGGATGCGCCGTCGACTCCTGAGGTGCCTTCGGCAAAAACAACAGCACGCTGACTCACAGGTTATTCCGCCGCCTCCAGCGCCTCCGTCCGGCCGGTGTTGCTGCCGGCCAGCGCCAGCAGGCGTCGTTCCAGAGTCTTCAGCCGCGGCACATTGTCGATCTTGGCGCCGGTCAGGTCGGTCAGATAAAATGTGTCGGTGGCCCGCTCGCCATAGGTGGCGATATGGGCGCTGTGGATGGTCATGCGGCTTTGGAACAACGCATGGGTGAGCGAATAGAGCAGGGCCGGGCGATCAGCGGCATTTACCTCGACGACGGTATAGCGGTTCGATGCCTTGTTATCGATCAGCACATTGGGTTCATATTTGAAGACTTCGGCGCGCCGTCGCGCCAGTGGCCGCGCCGCCAGCCGGTCGGCGAGGCGGATTTTTCCGGTCAGCACATCCTCGATAATGCGTTTCAGCCGGAGCAGCTGTGCATTTTCAGCAAATGGCCGCCCGATGGGATCGGCAATGACGAAATTGTCGATGGCCTGGCCATCGCGCGTCGTGTGGATACGGGCATCAAGAATATTGGCACCGCCCAGCGAAATGGCCCCGGCGATGCGATAGAATAGCCCCGGATGATCGGCGGCATAGATGCTGATCAGCGTCGTGCCCGACGCCGGATCGGGCACCGCGCTAATCGACAATGGCGTCGCATCGGCATCGGCTTTGGCGATCATGGCAGCGTTGATCGCCAGCGCTTCGGCGGTTTCGGCGACCCAGTAACTGTCCGGAAAACGCTTGGTATAGGCCAAAAAGCGCGGCTCGTCCCAGCCAAGGCTGGTCGCGAGCCCCTGCTGCTTGGCGGCAATACGCTCGCCACGGCCGCGATATTTATGGCCCAGCCTCAAGACTTCCTCGGCGGCGTCATAAAGATCGCGCAGCAATTGCCCCTTCCAGTTGTTCCAGACGCCGGGGCCGACGGCGCGGATATCGACGACCGTCAGCAGCAGCAACAGCCGCAGCCGTTCCGGCGATGCCACCATTTCGGCAAAATCGAGGATCGTCTTGAAATCCGCAAGATCGCGTTTGAAGGCGGTCCGCGACATCAACAGATGGTGGCGCACCAGCCAGGCGACGGTATCGGTTTCGGCCGGGCTCAGCCCCAGCCGCGGGCACAGCCGCTCGGCAACATCGGCACCCAATTCGCTGTGATCGCCGCCGCGCCCCTTGGCGATATCATGCAGCAGCACCGCAACATGCAGCACCCGGCGCGACACCAGTTGCTGGATGACGCCGTGCGACAGCGGGTGTTCATCCTTCAACACACCCGATTCGATCCGCGCCAACAGGCCGATAGCGCGGATCGTATGCTCATCGACCGTGTAGTGATGGTACATGTCATATTGCATCTGAGCGACGACGCGGCCGAAATCCGGGATAAAACGGCCAAAAACGCCGGCGTCGTTCATCCAGCGCAACACACTTTCAGGATCGCTGCTGCTGGTCAGCACGGCGAGGAACAATTCATTGGCGCGCTTGTCACGCCGGATGCGATCATCGATCAAAGTGGCGTCGCGGCCGGCCTGGCGCATGGCCAGCGGATGGATCGACAGCCCCTCGCGATTGGCGAGCATGAACATTTCAAGCAGGCGCACCGGGTCGGCACGGAAAAAATCATCGCCCGGCAACCCGATGCGGCCGCGTGTCAGGGTAAAACCGTTCAGCCGGGCCGGTCGCCGGGTCAATGTCGGCAACCAGCTCGATCGCGACACGCTTTCATCCAGATGCGCAAGAAACAACCCGGTCAGATCGCCGACGGTTTTGGCCATCAGGAAATAATGCCGCATGAAGCGTTCGACCGCCGAAACGCTGCCGCGCGTTGCATAGCGCAGGCGCGTCGCCAGATCGCGCTGGATATCAAAAGTCAGGCGTTCCTCGGCGCGGCCGGCGATATCGTGAAGATTGATGCGGACCGCCCATAAAAAGCTTTCGGCACGGCGAAACTGTTTCAATTCGCTGGCCGTCAACAGACCTTTTTCAACAAGATCGGCCACCGATTCAACCTGATAGGTGTATTTGCCGATCCAGAACAGGGTGTGCAGATCGCGCAGCCCGCCTTTGCCTTCTTTCAGATTGGGCTCAACGACGTAGCGGCTGTCCCCCATTTTCTTGTGGCGTTCGTCGCGCTCGGCAAGTTTTTCCGCCGTAAAGGCCCGCGCCGTCCCGGCCACGACTTCCTTCCTGAACCGCGCCACGGCGTTTTCATAAAGCGGCTGATCACCCCAGACAAAACGCGATTCAAGCAGCGCGGTGCGGATGGTGATATCGGCCTTTGCCATGCGCAGCATATCGTCCACCGATCGCGTCGCATGGCCAACCTTCAGGCCCAGATCCCAAAGCATGTACAGCATGGTTTCAATGACCTGTTCACCCCAGCCGGTCTGTTTCCACGGCGTCAGAAATAACAGGTCGATGTCGGAAAATGGCGCCATCTGGCCACGGCCATAGCCACCGACCGCGACCAGCGCGAGCCGTTCCGACGTCGTGTGATTGACCGCCGGATAAAGATCATTGACCACCGAATCAAACAGCAGTCGCAGCAATTGATCGATCAAAAAGGCCTGGGCGCTGGCCAGTTCAAGCCCTTTGGCGGGCGACGATCGCAAGCGTTCCTGCAAGGCCGTGCGGCCATGCGCCAGAGCAGCGCGCAACGTCGTTGCCAGCAGCGCACGCCGGGCGGCAAAACTGTCGGTCGCCGCCATGCCGGTCGCCAGCCCATCGGCGAGGGCACGTCGATCGATGATGGCGCGGCGGTGCGGGATATTGTCGGGGCGAGAAGCCATGGCGCAACGATAGGCTTTCTGCCGCCGGTCGCAAAGCCCCGTACAAAGCCCCGTACAAAGCCCCGTACAAAGCCCCGTGCAAGGCCCTGCGGAAGGCTGTTGGCGCTGGCGGTCGACCCCGCTACATCAGAGCCATGACCGACCTTGCTTCCATCCCGTCCCCCATTGCGCCGCCCGATGCAGCGACTGCCCAATTGGAAGCGGTTGCCCATGCCGGCATCGATGCCTTGCGACGCGGCGATGCCATTACCGCTCGCACCGCCTTTGCCCGGATTGTCGGCGCCGGCCGGGCTTCGCCGCAGATCTGGCTGTTTCTGGCCCAGGCTTGCGATCTGGCCGATGACCGGCCGGCCGCGCGCGCGGCGCTGGCGCATGTTCTGGAAACCGATCCGCGCAACCCCTATGCGCTGGTCATGCACGGCGAATTGCATGATCGCGATGGCAATGACCGGGCGGCATCGAACTGGTATGATCAGGCGATTTCGGCGGCAGCGTTGATGACCGGATTGCCCGATGACCTTGTCGAACGTCTGCAGCGCGCCGATGCGGCCCGGGGCGCCATCGCGGATCGTTTCCGCAGCGCGATGACCGGCGCCTTTTCGAGCGCCGGTGTCGATGAAGATGGCGCCGGGCCGCGCTTTGCCGAAGCGCTCGCGATTCTTGCCGGCCAGACCCGGCCGTTCCTCCAGGAACCGACAAGCTTTTATTTCCCCGGCCTGCCGCAACAGGCATTTTTTGATCCAGCCGGGTTTGACTGGGCCGCCGCGCTGGTAGCAGCAACGCCCGCGATAACCGCCGAGGCCATGGCCGTGCTGGCAAGCCGTGAGGGCATCGCGCCCTATGTCGAACGGCCCAAGGATCGCCCGGCGCTGCCCCATAGCCTCCTTGATGATCCACGCTGGAGCGCCTTTTACCTGTGGCGCAATGGCGAGGCTGTTGCTGGCAATGCGTCGCGCTGCCCCGCCACCATGGCGGCACTGGCAGCGTTGCCGATCCCGATCATCGCCGGCCGATCGCCTTCGGCATTGCTGTCGATTCTGGCGCCCGGCACGCATATTCAGCCGCACCATGGCATGCTGAATACGCGGCTGATCTGCCATCTGCCGCTGATCGTACCCGATGGCTGCCGGCTGCGCGTCGGCAATGAAGTCAGAACGGTTGCACCCGGCAAGCTGCTGATCTTTGATGACAGCATCGAACATGAAGCCTGGAATGACAGCGACAGCCCGCGCACAATATTGCTGTTCGAAATCTGGCGTCCCGAACTGACGGCAGCGGAACGCAATGCGCTGAGGGTCATGTACGAATCCGTGACCAATTATGATGGATGATCCGCAGGTCAAACCCGTGGTGGTGTTGGCCGGTCAGGGCGCTGTCATCGATGCGGCGCTGCGCATCGCGCTGGTAACGCTGCTGGTGGTCGCCTGTTACAAGATCCTGCAGCCCTTTACCGGCATCCTTTTATGGTCGCTGGTGCTTGCCGTCATCATCTACCCGTTGCACGTGCGGTTGACCGCGCGGCTGGGCAATCGCATGTCGGCGGTGCTGATCGGGGTGGTCAGCGCGGCCTTTTTGCTGGTCCCGGTCGGCATCGCTGCGACCTCGCTTTCGCAATCGCTTTACGGCCTTGTCACCGGCATGTCGCATGAGACGATATTATTGCCGCCACTGCCGCCGGGCGTGGAAAAACTGCCGCTGATCGGCCCGCGCCTGGTCCGGGGCTGGCTCAGCATCAGCAACAACATGCCGGATTTTCTGGCCAATAATGCCGTTGAATTGCGGGAAGCGGCCGTGTGGCTGGGCGGCTTTGCCGGCGGCCTTGCGGGCGATGCGCTGTCCTTTGTCGGTGGCCTTGTCGTCGCTGCGATCATGGTCGCCCACGCGCCCGCCGGCATTCGCGTTTCGCATGACGTTTTTGCGCGCGTCACCAGCAGCGACGATCGCGGCGCGCGGCTGGTCACCCTGACGGCAAAGACCATCCGCGGTGTCGGCCAGGGCGTCGTCGGTGTCGCCGTCATCCAGGCGCTTTTGATCGGCATCGGATTGTTTGCCATGGGCATCCCCTTTGCCGGGGCCTTGACCCTCATTCTGATCCTGATCGGCGTTGTGCAATTGCCGGCGCTGATTGTCACCCTGCCGGCCATGATCTATGTATTTTACACGAGCCAGACGACGCCGGCGGTGATCTTTGCCGTTTATATAACCATCGTCGGATTTTCCGACAGCATGTTGAAACCGTTGCTGCTCGGCCGTGGGCTTGAGGTGCCGATGCCGATCATCCTCATCGGCGTTATCGGGGGCATGATTGCCGATGGGCTGGTCGGTTTGTTCATCGGCCCGGTGATCCTTGGCGTTGGCTATGTGTTGTTCATGGAATGGCTGCGGCCAAGGCCCGAGCCATCAACCGGCGCTCTAGCCCCATAAGCCAGCGTCTGGTGGCCAGACATCGGAGCCTGAAAATTTAAGGCCACCGGCCCGGTCTTTGATCAATAATGGCCCGTCGAGATCGGCATATTGGCCCTGCATCGCCACATAAAAGGCTGGCGCGATCCCGAGCGATGTCGACAGCATGCAGCCGGTCATCACCCCAAGGCCGCGCTGGCGCGCCGCATGCACGAGCGCCAACGCTTCGGTCAGCCCGCCGGCCTTGTCGAGCTTGATATTGATATGGCTGTAGCGGCCGATAATGGCGGCAAGGCTGGCGCGATCGTGGCAGCTTTCATCGGCCGCCAGCGGCACCGCCGACTGCACCCCGTCGAGCAGCGCATCTTGCCCCGCCGGCACCGGTTGTTCGATGAGTTCAACCCCGAGTTCGGCCAAAGCAGCGGCGGTTCGGGCAATGTCGGTTCCCCCCCAGGCTTCGTTGGCGTCAACGATCAGCCGGGCATCGGGGGCGGCGGCGTGCACGGCGGCCGCGCGTTCGATATCGGCCTGCCAGCCGCCATCGCCGCCCAATTTGATCTTTAAAAGCTCGCGACCCTTTGCCAGCGCAGCGGCGCTCGCCATGGCGCCGGGCTCTGCAAGGCTGATCGTATAGGCGGTCAGCAGCGGGCGCGGTTGTGGCAGATCGAGCCTTTGCCAGACGCGCTGCCCGGAACGCCTGGCTTCCAGATCCCAAAGCGCTGCATCGACGGCATTGCGGGCGGCGCCGGCAGGCATCAGGGTCAACAGATCGGCGCGGGAGGCATCGGCGGCAATCGCATCGGCCATGGCGACTATGGCGGCAAGCACCGTTTCGGCCGTTTCGCCATGATAATAAATGGCGGTCGCTTCACCCAGTCCGCTGTGCGCCGCATCGCTGATTTCGGCGACCACGACATCGACATGCGTTTTGGCGCCGCGTGCGATGACAAAGGCGCCGCGAACCGGATAGCGTTCGATGCGGGCGGAAAGAATGCGGGCCATTGTGCATCCTTGGCGGATTGTTTTGCGGTTTGAAAGCTGTGGCAACGCCCCGGCGGGTATCGACTCCGCTTCAATCACATGGCTAGACTGGTGTCATGAACGACGATGAATCTGTCGAGCTCGATGCTGTTGCCGCGGTGGCCCGGATCACGGCGCTGGAAATGCTGGTGCGCCAGATGATGATTGTCCAGTTGCGCATTTTGGACCGGATGGGGGAGATCAAGCTGAACCCCGATTATGTCAAGAATGTCGCCGCCGCCTATGCCGAAAAGGTCGATGAATCACCGATCATCGAATCGAATTCGCCCGAAGTGAATTACGAATTCAAGGTCAATGTGCTCCACAATCTCGAACGGTTTTTCGACGAGCTTGAGGCGCATGTCCGGGACAATCCGGCGTGATCCGTTAAAAGCGCGCCCATTGCGCTGCACTGGAGGCCCGACCGGGAATCGAACCCGGGTACACGGATTTGCAGTCCGTTACGTCACCACTCCGCCATCGGGCCACGCGTGGGAGGCACCGCATAGCGAAGGGTTGGCGGGGAAGCAACGCTATAGCGCGACAGCCGGTGTTGACTGAGGATCAGTGCGGCGCTGACGAAACAAAAACAGCGCTGAAAACAACGTCAACACCGTGACTGTCGCTGCGGTCAGATAGAGGCTGTCGATGAAAAATGGCAGCCAGGCGCGCTTTGCCGCTCCAAAATTTCGGTACAGCAACAGTCCGACACTGCCGACATAGCCTGCCGCATCGGCAATATAGATCAGGAACCCGGCGGTGCCGGCGCGACCGACAACCGCGATCATGCGATCGAACAGCATGGCATTGAACGGCGTATAGGCAAGATAGATGCCGGCGCCGGTCAACACCATCCAGGTCAACGGCGATAGCAACCCATTTTGAAACGCCAGCGTTGCTGCCGCCAACAGCAGCGCGCCGGCAATGACGATGCCGTGCATGGCAAACAGCGCCAGCCGATTGTTGCGGACCAGCATCAGCGCGCCCAGCCCTGCCAGGGCAATCGCTGCCACCGGCAATTCGCTGGCCGAAAACACCGAGGCAACGCCCCGAAATCCCAACCCGGCCCAGATTTCGGCCGCAAAATTGTCGCGGATGTCGCGCACCGCCGTCAACAGCACATAGCCCGCCACCAGCAGCGCCAGCACCAGACCATTTTCAGCAAGAAAGGCGGCACGTTCGCTGCGGCGCATCGGCCCGCGTTCGATGCGTTCGGCAATGTCGCGGGCATCGGGCGGCGGCATCGCCTCCAGTACGGCAACCGAAGTGAACAGCAGCGGCGCAAACACGGCGCCTGTGACAAACGGCATCCAGATTTCGGGAACCCCCGCTGCCAGCCACAGCACAGCGACGCTTTTGACCACCCCCGATGACAGGATGAAGCTGGCGCAGAGCATGGCGCCGAGCAGTTCCGAAGTCCGCCGCCCCTCGACATAGCTGAACACCAGCCCCCAGATCATCCCGAGCGGCAGGCCGTTCAGGAACAGGCAGGCGATATTCCAGGGCGGCGGCAGCAACGCAAACAACAGCATCGCCAGCCAGGCCAGACCGATCAGGCCGATGATGGCACGTGCCCGGCCGCTGCGCCCGGTTTCGGCGATGACGCGGATGCCGATGAATTTGGAAAGGGCATAGCCGATGACCTGCGCGATCAGCAGCGCTGTCTTATAGTCGATACCGATCGAAAGCGGCGACGCATCGGCCCATGTTGCCGCGGTAAACGGCTTTCGAAACGCATACATGGCGAAATATGTGCCAAAGGCGGCAAGGCCGAACACGAGCGTGCGCAGCGCCGGCGGCAAGCGCTCCAGGCTGAAACCGCGAACCGCCCGATCAGTTCTGGCTGGCATGGCGGGGCACATCGCCCGCCGCGATGCGCGCCGCGATGGTTTCAATGACGGGCCAGAGATCGGCGACCGAGGCGATGACATAGTCGGCGCCGGCAGCCCGCAATTGCGCCTCGGCAACGGCAATGCGCGCCGCCCGGTCGGCGGTATCAAGCGCTGCCAGCGCTGCGGCGGTCAAACCCACACCATTGCCCGATGCGGATACGCCCACCGTCCACATCCCGGCGTGGCGGCCTTCCCGGATGCCGACAACGGCATCATCGACCTTGACGGCGGCGGACGCCGGCCAGACGCCCATGGTGACCAGCGCCTGCCAGGCCATCAGCGGCGACGGCCGGCCCTCCGGCGTGTCGCCCGAACAAAGGATGCAATCGGGCGCATAGCCCTGCGCTGCGGCCAACGGCACGATATCGGCCATCATCGCGCGGGTATAGCCAGTCGATGATCCGATCCTGACACCATGCGCCCGCAGCCGATCGACAAGTGCGGCCGCCCCTTCGATCAATTGCGCACAATCGCGCGCCGCCGCCTGCATCAGGGGTTCGACGGCATCGTGCAACGCCGCCACATCGGCAGCGCCGGGCGCCCGGTCGTGCAAGGTGAAAAACCGCGCCGCAATCTCTGGCTTGGCCAAAATGGCCGCTATGTGCGCGTGCTTGGCCATGCCCATTTCGGCTCTGGCATCACTATCCGACAGGCTGACCCCGGCATCGCCAAAGACCTGCTGCAGGGCCGCCACCGGTGCGCAGCAGCCATGGTCGATCATGGTGCCGGCCCAGTCGAAGATCACCGCCTTGACGGGAAAGCTCATGCCTCGAATACCCCTGCGTCCAATCCATAGAGCTCGGCGATCACGCCCTCGGCCAGCGCAAAGGCCGTCGAGGCCCCCGTGCCGCCGGTGATCGTCACCAGCCGCACGCCATCCACAGGGCTTGTAACAAGACTATGTGACGGCCCCGAGGCATAGGTCCCGACCCAGCGATCGATGACAGGCGGCGGCGGGCCGAAAATGGCGGCAAATTCATCGAGAATCAGAGCGTCGACAGCTGCCGATGCAAAAGGATCGGGTGTCGCTGCATAATGGTGGCTGTCCCCGACAATCAGGCTCCCGTCGGCGCTTTGGGTAACGATCAGATGGACGCCATTGGCCAGATGTGCGGCTTGTTCGCGTTCCAGCACCCGCCGCAGTGCCGCCGCCGGGGCCAGTTCCGAATAGCCAAGATAGCGGATCAGCCCCAGATCGGACATTACCGCATGGGGCAGGCGCCAACCCGGCGCCGCCAGCCGCAGCATCTGCAGCTTGCAACGTGTCACACCGGCCGCCGTCAGCGTATCGGGAAACAGGCTTGTCAAATCATCGCCGGGGCAGACGATGATGGCATCGGCTTCGATCAGGCCATCGGATGTGCTGACACAGCCGCTATCGACCCGCTGCACGGCGGTTTCCCGCAAAAAATTGACACCGCGCCCCTGCAGCCAGGCCGCCAGTGCCGGGATCGCCGTGCGCGATTCGACCCGCAGGTCGATTTCGCTGTGCAGCGCGCCTTCCAGTCGCGCGGCTTGCAGCATCGGAAATTCCTTCCTGACAGCGTCTGCATCCAGCCAGCGACAGGCTTGCGCCATGTCCGAGGCCATGAACGCCGCGATCACGGCGCTTGCCTCGGGACGCTGCGCCAGCATCAACAGGCCCTGCTGGACGATGGTGATGCCGGCCTTTGGCGCGACCTCGGCCCAGACATCGCGTGATCTTCTGGCGCGGCGCCAGACGTTGCCCACCTGTTGCCCCGTGACCGTGACAAAGCCGAAATTGCGAATCGAGCGGGTCTCGAGGATTCCTCGTACGATTTTGTATATGCCAGGTTCCTATTGATGCACCTCCAGTATCCGGAAAAGGCGCTTGTGGAGATGCACCGTGTGCTCAAACGGGG
>JBBRIC010000085.1:0-11593 GCA_038221665.1 Sphingomonadales bacterium | reverse complement strand
CCGGGCCATGTCATGCAGGGCGATATCCAGGCCCGACAATCCTTGGGACCAAAATTTCGCAAGACCTATGGCTATGTTGCCTTTGGCGAAGGCTGGGGGCTTTACAGCGAGCTTTTGTGCAAGGAAATGGGCGCTTATTCGGGCGTCGCCGAAGATTTCATGCGCCTTGATGCCGAATTGTTTCGGGCGGCTCGGCTGGTCGTTGATACCGGCATCCATGCCGATGGCTGGACCGAGGCCGAAGCCATCGAATACATGACCGATACCGGCCGGCTGCCACCCCAACAGGCGCAATCCGAAGTCCGCCGTTACATCACCCTTCCTGGCCAGGCAACGGGCTACAAGATCGGCATGCTGAAAATTGTCGAACTGCGCCGCCGGGCCGAAGCGGCGCTGGGCACCAAGTTCGATATCAAGGGCTTTCACGACCTGTTGATCGCCTCGGGGTCGCAGCCCTTGTCGATCCTGGAACGCCGGGTCGATGACTGGATTGCAGCGCAGAAAGCCTGAATTCAGCTGCGATAATCGGCGTTGATGTCGATATAGCCATGGGTCAGGTCGCAGGTCCAGACACGGGCGCGGCCTGATCCGATGCCCAGATCGACGCCGATGTCGATCTCGCTGCCGGCCAGATGCGCCGACACCGGCAGTTCGTCATAGTCCGCGACCACCGTGCCGCCGGCGGCGACCTCTGTGGTGCCAAAACGGATCGACAGGCGATCTCGATCGGCTGCTTCGCCGGCCTTGCCGACTGCCATGACAACGCGGCCCCAATTGGCATCGCCGCCGGCAATGGCGGTTTTAACGAGCGGCGAATTGGCGATGCTCATGGCGATGACGTGCGCGGCCCGGTCATCCTCGGCGCCGCTGACACTGATGGTGATGAATTTGGTCGCGCCTTCGCCATCGCGGACGACAAGCTGCGCCATTTGGTGGCAAAGATCGGCCAGCGCCGCGGCAAAGGCATCGGCGCCGGCGCAATCCCGGCCGCTGATTTCGGCATTGCCGGCAGCGCCGGTTGCAAAGGCCAGCAGCGTGTCCGACGTCGAGGTATCGCCATCGACGCTGATGCAGTTGAAACTTTTGGCGTTTGCGGACGCCAGCGCCGCCTGCAGGAACGCCGGTGCCACCTTTGCATCGGTGACGATAAAGCCCAGCATGGTCGCCATGTCGGGCGCGATCATGCCCGAGCCTTTGACGATGCCGGTCAGCGTCACCCAGATGTCACCAACCACAGCCGCCGTTGTTGCGGCCTTTGGAAATGTGTCGGTGGTGCCGATCGCCAGCGTCGCTGCAAGAAAATCGCGCCGGCCCAGCGCTGCATGGGCAGCGGTAACGCCGGCCACCGCCTTGTCCTTTGGCAATGGCACGCCAATGACGCCGGTGGAGGCTGCAAAAATTTCGGCCGGGTCGCAATCGAGCAGCATGGCGGCGACCGCTGTCTGGGTTGCGGCCGCCTCGCGGCCGGTCAGCCCGGTAAAGGCATTGCTGTTGCCGGCGTTGACAACCAGCCCGCGCGCCCGGCCGCCGGCCAGCCGCGCCCGGCACAAGTCAACCTCGGGGGATGGACATCTGGAACGGGTCAGCACACCTGCAACCGATGTGCCGGGGGCGAATTCCATCAGCGTTACATCAGCGCGCGTCCAGCCCTTGTAGCCTGCTGTCGCTGTGCCGATACGCACGCCGGCCACGGCGGCAAGGTCTGGAAACGGGCGGGCGAGCGGCGAAATGGTCATGGCGGCGTTGTGCCGGCTGGCCGGCGTTGAGTCGAGAGGCGCTGCGCTCTGCCATAAGGGCCGGAGGCGCAATACCAGGCGCCCACATTGACTCCTCGGCCGCGCCGGCCTATGCGCCAGCGCTCGAATTCGCGGCAGCAACCAGCCGGCATCGTATTAACAGGAACCGACCATGAAGCGTACCTATCAGCCATCGAAGCTCGTCCGCGCCCGTCGCCACGGCTTTCGCGCCCGCATGGCGACGGTTGGTGGCCGCAATGTCATCCGCAATCGTCGCAACCAGGGCCGCAAAAAACTTTCTGCCTGATCGGACCGGGCGGGGGATGCCGGCCGTCCCCGTGACGATGCAAACCATCAGGTTGCGGCGTGATTTTCTCGCCGCCAACAAGGGCCGGCGGGTGGTGATGCCAGGATTTATCCTGCTCGTGCAACCGCGCAGCGACAATGATCCCGTCAAACGTGCCGGTTTTACGGTGACCAAGAAGATCGGCAATGCCGTGGTGCGCAACCGGATGAAACGCCGGCTGCGAGCGTTGGCGCGTCAGGCGCTTGCGGCACAGGGGCTGGCCGGTGCGGACCATGTGCTGATCGGCCGCGCCGCCGGTATCGAGCGTGATTTTCATGCGATGGCGACCGAACTCGCTACAGCCCTTTCAAAAGCCGCGCGGTGACGTTGGTCAGCCGCATCCTGATCGCGCCGATCAGGCTGTATCAATATGCACTATCGCCCTTGCTGCCGCCGTCCTGCCGATTTTCGCCAAGCTGTTCGCACTATGCCGTCGACGCCTTGGCCAGACATGGGCCATTGAAGGGCGGTTGGCTGGCGCTGCGGCGCATTTCCAGATGCCATCCCTGGGGCGCATCGGGCTATGACCCGGTGCCGTAAAACGCTATAGCCGCCATTCTGCGGTGTTCGCGCCGCCCGCCACATATAAAAAAAGAGCCAAGTTCCGTGACCCAAGACACGCGTAACATGATCCTTGCCGTCCTGCTGTCGGTCATCGTGCTGCTGGGCTGGACTTTTGTCTCGGAAAAATACCTGCCCAAGCCGCCGCCGACCCGGTCTGCCGTGGCGACCACGTCGGCGGGCTCGCCTGCCAGCGGCAGCGCCAC
This sequence comes from Sphingomonadales bacterium, assembly GCA_038221665.1. Taxonomy (GTDB): domain Bacteria; phylum Pseudomonadota; class Alphaproteobacteria; order Sphingomonadales; family Sphingomonadaceae; genus Sandarakinorhabdus. Next base: position 8,744 of record JBBRIC010000085.1, on the reverse strand, counting down.
TGCAAGCGGCAGTGTTCCAGGCTTGGCCGCCGCCGCAACAGCGATTGCCGATCGCGGGATCGTTCTCGCCGCGAGCCCGCGCATCGCCATCGACACGCCGCAATTGCAGGGCTCCATCAATCTGAAGGGCGCGCGCTTCGATGATCTGGTATTGAACCGCTACAAGGAAACCCTGGCGCGCGACGCTCTGCCGGTGCGGCTGTTCAGCCCCAGTGGCACCAAAGAAGCCTATTTCGGCCAGTTCGGCTGGACCGGCGCCGGTGCCCCGCCGGCGGATGCCTTGTGGACGGCATCGTCCGGGCGGCTGACGCCGGCAACCCCGGTGACGCTGCGCTGGCAATCGCCCACGGGCGTGCTGTTCGAACAGGTCATCAGCGTTGACAAGGATTTCCTGTTCACGATTCGAAAGCGCGTCAGCAACCAGGGTAGCGCGCCGCTGACCGTGCAGGCCTGGGGCCTTGTCTCACGCGCCGGCATCGGGCCTGACGTCAACAGCTACAACCTCCATGTCGGCCCCATCGGCGTCATGGATGGCACGCTGCGCGACAGCGACGTGAATTACGACAAATTGCGTGACGAGGGGCCGCAACGTTATGTGACGACCGGCGGCTGGCTCGGCATCACCGACAAATACTGGATCGCGGCGCTGATCCCCGACCAGGCCAAGCGCGTCGAGGCACGCTTTGCCGCGGCGCCGGGCAATATCACCCAGACCGATTTCATTACGCCGGGCGTTGGCATCGCGCCGGGCGCCAGCAGCGAAACCGTCTCGCACTTCCTCGCCGGCGCCAAGGAAGTGCGGCTGCTCGACAGCTATATGAAGGCGTTGGCGGTGCCGCACCTCGATCTCGCGGTCAGCTGGGGCTGGTTTATCGTCATCGCCCAGCCGATTTTCTGGCTGCTCGACTGGCTGTTCCGGCTGACTGGAAATTTTGGGCTGGCCATCATCGGGCTGACGTTTGTGGTGCGCGCGGCGTTATTCCCGATCGCCAACAAACAGTTTGAATCCATGGCCAAAATGCGGCTCGTCGGACCAAAGATGAAGGCGCTTCAGGAAAAATACAAGGATGACAAGCTGAAGCAGCAGCAGGAAGTGATGGCGCTGTACAAGACCGAAAAGGTCAATCCCATCGCCGGCTGCCTGCCGCTGGTGCTGCAGATCCCGGTGTTTTACGCGCTGTACAAGACTCTGCTGGTCTCGATCGAAATGCGCCACCAGCCGTTCTTCCTGTGGATCAAGGATCTGTCGGCGCCCGACCCGTTGACTCCGCTCAACCTGTTTGGGCTCATCGCCTGGCAGCCGCCGACGATCATCCATATCGGCGTGCTGCCGATCCTGCTCGGCGTCACCATGTGGTTGCAGCAAAAGCTCAACCCACCGGTCGTCGACCCGGTGCAGCGGCAGGTTTTCGCCATCATGCCCTGGATGTTCATGTTCATCATGGCGCCCTTTGCCGCCGGCCTGCAGCTTTACTGGATGACCAACAATATCATCTCCATCGCCCAGCAATGGTGGATGCTGAAAAAATATCCACTCCCCGCAACGCCGCCCGAGACGATCACCATTGCACCGGTCGGCAAGCCTGTGGTCAAGCCCGTCACGCGCGGCAAAGCGATCAAATGATCGAGCCCGAAGCAAACCCACTGGCGGCTGAAAAGGCCCGGAACTGGGCCATCGAGGATGCAAGGCGGCTGTTCGCCGGCCCTGTCGAATTCAAACTGTCGGCGCCGGACCTGCAATTCCTGCCGACGCCCGATGTGCCCGAAATCGCCTTTGCCGGGCGCAGCAATGTCGGAAAATCTTCGCTGCTGAACGCGTTGACGGGCCGGCAGGGGCTGGCACGCGCCTCCAACACGCCGGGGCGCACCCAGGAATTGAATATTTTCGATGTGGGCGAACCGCGTGTGTTTCGGCTGATCGACATGCCCGGCTATGGCTATGCCGAAGCACCAAAGGATCTGGTGGCGCGCTGGACCCGGCTGATTTTCGATTACCTGCGCGGTCGGGTGGTGTTGAACCGGGTGCTGGTGCTGATCGATGCCCGGCATGGCCTGAAACCCGTCGATCTCGACATCATGACATTGCTCGACAAGGCCGCCGTCAGCTATCAACTCGTGCTGACCAAGGCCGACAAGATCAAGCCGACCGCGCTTGCCGCGGTGCTGGCCGCAGTGTCAGCCACCGCCAAGACGCATGTCGCTGCCTATCCCGAAATCCTCGCCACCTCGGCTGAAACCGGCGCCGGTATCCCTGAACTGCGCGTAGCAGTAGTGGCGGCGACGAAATCCTGAGGGCGGCGCTGCAAAACGCGGTGGTCGGATCGGCGACGCGGAACGGTGTTCGAGGTGGCTTTTACTGCCAACGGATTAACGTCGGTCACCTAAGCAATTTCAGCTTGTCTCGATACCGCAACACTGTAGTTTTGCGACGTCGAACTTGGGGACTTCGGATGCTCAGAACAATCGCGATCGCCGTGCTTGTCATGACGGCGGCGCCGCTGCTGGCGGCCCCCATGCAACAAGATTTCGATGCCGCGCAGGCGTTGCTCGATGCCGGGCAATATACGCAAAGTCGTGATGCTTTCCGGGCCTTGAACGCGCGGTTTGCGGCCACATCGACCAGCCGCGCCGCAACGATCGTGCGAGCTCGGCTTGGATCGGCATTGATCAACAGTGGCGACCCCGATGCCGCCATCCCGCTGCTCGACGCCGCAATTGCCGGGTTTGACAAGCCAACGCCCGAAGATCGCGAGGAACGCGAATTCACCCGCAACGAACGCGGGCGGGCTGAGGAAGCGCAGGGCAATCTCGACGCCGCCGCCGCCAGCTATCGTGCTGCCCTGGCAACAAAGCTGTTTCCCGTCGATAGCGACCTTGAAATCGCGCTGCGGGTCGGGCTGGCTCGCACGACGATATGGTCGGCCCCCGATGAATCACGGCACTTGCTCGATGGTTTGCTGGCCCTGCCCGAAGCAAGATTAAAGGCAAGGGGGGACAATCGGGCACTGGTCAACACGTTGCGCGGCCGGGTCGAGCTGAACAATGGCAATCCCGCCGAAGCGCTGCGCTGGTTCGATCTGGCGGCGAGGGCCGCCGGTGGCGCCAATACAACAAAGGTGAATGTCACCGATGTACGCATCCGCGGCGATCTGGCGCTGGCGCATTTCAAGCTTGGGCATGACGAGGATGTGCAACGCAATGTCGCCTTTTCGGGCAGCGGCGGGTTGCTTGACGAAGGCTTTGGCCAGGCCGCTGCCATGCCATTGCCGGCCTGCGCCCCGGCAACCGGACTTAGCCCCGATGCTGTTGCGGTCGTTGAATTCGCCATTGGCGATGATGGCCGGGTGCGCGATGCGACACCGATCTATGCCAATCGCGGCAGCGGCGTGGCGGCTGACGGTGACGGGCCGGAAATCCTGTTTCCCCAGGTGGTCCGCCGCTGGGTGTGGAGCCTCGACTCTGTCGCCAAATTGAAAGGTTTCTGGCGTCAGGCGATCCGGGTCGAACTGCGCTGTTTCAACCAGCAACCCAGCACGGATCCGCTGTACGGCATGTTCAAGGCGGATTGGCGGAAATGGTGGGCCGGCCTTGGTATCGAATCCATGCCCGACCAGGACGAAAATGACGCGGTCGCCCTGCCCGCCATTCGCGCCGAACTGGCACGGCGCGAGGCGCGTTACGGGAAGGATTCCGCTCAGCTTTTTCCGCCTCTAAATCATCTGATAAACAATGCGGCTGCGTCATCGGCCGATCGCAAGCTGGCCTTTGAGCGCCAGCTGCGCGGCATGTCGGCAATCCCCAAGCCGGAATCGATCAGGATCGATTTGGCGTTGCAGGCGATCAACTCTGTCGCGGAGAGAAGCACTGGCCGTGCACCCGATATCTGGCGCCAGAAACGCGACAGCCAGATGGCGTTGCTGGCAGAAATCGAGCCAGGCAACGCGGACACCAGCCGCGCTGTCAATCTGACCCGGGCGCGACTTGGTGAGACACTGGAGCAGCTGAAGAACTTTCAGGCGGCGACGGAGCAGTTCGAACGCATTGTCGCAACGCCGGTCAGCGCGCTTTCGATCGACGATCCCATCCGTATTGCGGCGTTGCTGCACCTGTCGAACCTCGCGGCGGGGCGGCATGATATAGCCACGGCTGCGGCAACCCTTGCTGCGACCGGCCTCAGCCCCGATCAATGTGCGTTGATCGATGTGCGCCCGCAGCCCGTCAATACAGTCGTTGGGCAAGCAAGTTTTCCGGCGCTGACCCAGCGCTGGGGCACGGGCGGCTTCGCGCGCATCGGTTATGATATCACGGCGGCGGGCAAGCCTGCCAATGTCAGGACCATCATCGCCTCGCCGCCCTTTGTGTTTGGCAGTTCCACCGAAAAGGCGGTTGCGCGCTTTGAATATCGGCCGGTGTTTCGCCCCGGCAACACGCTCGGCTGTGTCGGCAATGCCCAGACAGTCAGCTTCAAGGTCGCCGGATAAGGCGGTTTGGCGGGCCGCTGCCAGTCAGCAGCTGATATGGGGCGCGGGGCTTGACGCAAGGGCTGGCCGCGACTAATTGACATTTATCGCAGCCGTCCTGGCGTGCGATTTTCCCAGTCCCGCCATCGCCGGTTTTGACCTTCGACAGCGCCCGGACTCCAATTGCAAAGACAAAAAATGCATCTTCACGATCTGAAGCGCAAGACGCCCGCCGAACTGGTGGTGATGGCCGAAGAACTCGGCATCGAAAACGCTTCGACCTTGCGAAAACAGGATATTATTTTCGCCATTCTCAAGGCCACCGCCGAAGCCGGCAATGAAATCACCGGCACCGGCACTATCGAAGTCATGCCCGACGGCTTTGGCTTTTTGCGCTCGGCCGATTCAAATTATCTGGCCGGCCCCGACGATGTTTATGTAACCCCGCAGATCGTCCGCAAATTCGGGCTGCGCACCGGCGACACCGTCGAAGGCGAAATTCGCAGCCCCAAGGATGGGGAGCGCTATTTCGGCCTGGTGCGCGTCATCGCGATCAATTTCGATGATCCCGATGTCATGCGCCACCGCGTCAATTTCGACAATCTGACGCCATTATATCCCGACGAAAAACTGAACCTCGATAACAATGACCCGACGATCAAGGACAAGACCTGCCGGGTGATCGACATCGTCGCGCCTCTGGGCAAGGGCCAGCGCTGCCTGATCGTGGCGCCACCGCGCGTCGGTAAAACCATGATGATGCAGAATATCGCCCGGGCGATTTCGGCCAATCATCCGGAAATCTATCTGATCGTGCTGTTGATCGATGAACGCCCCGAAGAAGTCACCGACATGCAGCGAACGGTGAAGGGCGAAGTCATCTCATCGACCTTTGACGAACCCGCCACCCGCCAGGTGCAGATCGCCGAAATGGTCATTGAAAAGGCCAAGCGGCTGGTGGAGCACAAGCGCGATGTGGTGATCCTGCTCGACAATATCACCCGGCTGGGCCGCGCCTATAACACCGTCGTGCCATCATCGGGCAAGGTGCTGACCGGCGGCGTCGATGCCAATGCGCTGCAACGGCCCAAGCGGTTTTTCGGTGCCGCGCGCAATATCGAGGAAGGCGGCTCGCTGACCATCATTTCCACAGCACTGATCGACACCGGCAGCCGCATGGACGAAGTGATTTTCGAAGAATTCAAGGGCACCGGCAACTCCGAAATAGTGCTTGACCGTAAAATTGCCGACAAGCGCGTCTTCCCGGCCATCGACATCGGCAAATCCGGCACCCGCAAGGAAGAATTGTTGGTCGACAAGACGACGCTGGCCAAGATGTGGGTGCTGCGCCGTATCCTGATGCAGATGGGGACTGTCGATGCGGTCGAATTCCTGCTCGACAAGATGAAGGATTCGGTGACGAACCAGGACTTTTTCGACGCAATGAATCACTAGCGCAGCGCCGCGCGCAGGCCGCGCGCCGACAGGCGCAAGCGCGGCCGTCGGGGCGTCGGGGCCTTCCCCCCGGCGAACCCGTCCGACGTCAGCGCGGGCTTTGCCCGAGCCCCCTTTAACGCGCCCCCCTTCACGCGCCCCCCTTCACCGTCTCAACCCGCTCCTCCCCCATCCCCCGCTTCACCAGCACCATCGCCACCACCGTCAGCGGCACCGCCAGGATCGCCCCCAGTGGCCCCATCAGCACTGCCGCGCCAATCAGGCTGAAAATCGTCAGCGCCGGCGGCAGATCGGCAAATTTGCCCTGGGCGATGGGGGATACGAGATTGCCCTGCACCTGCTGGACCACCACCAGCGCGACGATCGTCCAGATGCCGGTCTGCGGCCCGATGCCAAAGCCGATCAGCACGGCAGGCGCGCTGACCAGGACGATCCCAAGATAGGGCACGAATTCGCAGAGGCCCGCAACAAGGCCGATGGCCAGCGCCGATGGCAGGCCGACCAGCCACAGGCCGATGCCAGTACCGACCGCGACAAAGGCCATGCCGACGGCCTGCCCCTTTAGCCAGGCAATCAAGGCGCTGTGCATGGCCACAAATGTCTGGCGCGCGCCGGGGAGCCCCGAGCGATCGACCAGATGGATAAGGCCATTGGCATAAAGCATCGGCTGCGCCGCGAGATAAATGCCGCCGACCAGCACGACGAGCAGTGCCGAAACGCCAGCACCCAGATTGGCCAGGGTCGCTCGCACCAGGCCCACAACCGTACCGACCTCGGGCGCATAGCCGCTGGCCGCGGCAAGGATTTCGCGACCGGTGCTGGTGGTTTTCAGCCAGGCCTCGATCGACGCTGTTGCCGCCGGCAATTGTTTTGACAAATTGCTGAACTGATCGATCATCAGGCTGCCGAACAAGCCGAATATCACCAGGATGATGACCAGCGGCAGCACCACCGCCAAAGCCAGCGCCGCGCCAAACGGCAAATGCAGGCGCTGCTGCAGGAATTTTGCGAAATCGTGAAACATGATTGCCGCCAGCACCGCTGCGAACAGCAGCAGCAACAGCTGGGTCAATTGCCAGGCAATGACCGCCAGTGCGATCCCGGCCATCACCACCATTGTCGCGCTGAAAATCCGCTTGCTGTCCTTGACCATATTCCCGCCGATCAACTTGAAATTTAGCAGTGCCACGCTGCCATCTTCAAGGGTTTAGCCATGATTTGACGCTGTTGAAATGTTTCTACGGCCTGTCCGGACGACGCCGGGGCAACGCCACTACCAGCCCTTGCCGCCGATCCAGTCGCCTGCCGCCGCCGTAAAAGCATGGACGGCGATGCTGCTCCAGACGCCGGCGGCGAAATAAGGGTCGCGTTCGATCATGGCGCGGGCAGCAGCGGCGTCGCTGGCCTTTACGATCAGCAGCGAGCCGATGGTTGCGCCTGTCGCATCGCGCAACGGCCCGGCGATGTGGTAATCCAAAAGCGTTGCCTCGACATGCGCCAGATGATCGCCAAGCCGCGCGGTCCGGATAGCCTCCGCCCCCGGCGCGTCATGGGCGACGATGGCAAAGGCGGTCATCATGCCGCCGCCGCCAGTTCCGATGCCTGGTTGATGGCGCGCTTGGCATCGAGTTCGACCGCGTCGTACGCGCCACCGATCAAATGCGCCTTGATGTTCATGGCAACCAGTTCGTCATACAGCCCCCGCAGCGGCTGTTGCCCCGCACAGACGATGATCGTGTCGACGGCGAACAACCGTGGCTCCCCATTCACCAGTGTGTGGAGGCCCGCATCGTCGATGGCCAGATAATCGACCCCGCCGACCATCTGGACGCCGCGGCGTTGCAGCGTCAATTTGTGGGTCCAGCCCGTTGTCTTGCCAAGGCCCTTGCCAGGCGCCTCCGATTTGCGTTGCAACAGCGTCACCATCCGGTCGGCCCGGGCGACTTCGGGCACCACGCCGGTCACCCCGCCGCGCGGATGATTGGCAAAATCAAGGCCCCATTGCCGCGCGAAAACATCGATATCCAATGCGGCCGAGGGCCCTGCATGGGTGATGAGTTCGGCAACATCAAAGCCGATCCCGCCGGCGCCCATGATGGCGACGGTCTTGCCGACCGTTGTGCGGCCCATGATGACATCGACATAACTGACGACTTTTGGATGATCGATGCCGGGCAAGTCAGGCACGCGCGGGCGGATACCGGCCGCGATGATGACCTCGTCATAATCACTGAGCAAGGTCGCATCGGCGCGGCAATCGAGCCGTACATCGACCGTCAGTTTTTCCAGCATGCGGCGGTAATAGCGCAGGGTTTCGGAAAATTCCTCCTTGCCCGGGATACGCCGGGCGAGGTTGAACTGGCCGCCGATATCGCTCGCCGCTTCGAACAGCGTTACCTGATGGCCGCGTCCGGCGGCCGTCACGGCATAGGCGAGGCCGGCGGGGCCGGCGCCGACGACGGCGAGTCGTTTGCGCGCGGCAGTCGGGCCATAGCGCAATTCGGTTTCCCGGCAGGCGCGCGGATTGACAAGGCATGATGTCAATCTGCCGCTGAAGGTGTGATCGAGGCAGGCCTGGTTGCAGGCGATGCAGGTGTTGATCTCATCCTCGCGGCCTTCCAACGCCTTTTTGACCAGATCGGGGTCGGCCAGCATCGGCCGCGCCATCGATACAAGATCGGCATCGCCGCGCGCCAGCACCGCCTCGGCCACGTCGGGCATGTTGATACGGTTGCTGGTGATGACAGGCACGCCGACCTCGCGACGCAATCGCCCACTGACCTGGGCAAAGGCCGCGCGCGGCACCATTGTCGCGATGGTTGGCACCTG
>JBBRIC010000084.1:0-11649 GCA_038221665.1 Sphingomonadales bacterium | reverse complement strand
GGCTGCGGCATCGGCGTTGCCGCCGGCACCGGGCTTGCCATGCTGGCCGGCAGCGCGGTCGGCTTTGCCACGGATGTGACGCCGTTTGCGATCACCATCGCCTTTGCCGTATCGGCGTCGATCGGCATCTTTTTTGGCTGGTGGCCGGCCACCCGCGCCGCAAGGCTTAGCCCCATCGAAGCGCTGCGCAGCTGAACCTGCGCCGTCGCGCCGTCCGCATCAGCGGCGATAGATCGCCCGCTCAAACGCCGACAGGACCGCCAGCGCCGCTGGATCGGCAAAGGGCAAAAACTGCATGAGCAGCACGGCGGCGATATCGCTGGCCGGATCGAACCAGAAATAGCTGTTGCAGATACCCGCCCAGGCGCAACTCCCGGCGGCCCGGCCATCGCCGCCGGTGTCAGGGTTGATGAGGAACCCGAGCCCCCAGCCGGCGGTCATTTCGGGGAACCATTCAACGCGCTGGCTCAACGCCGGCATGGTCGTTTCCATGCGGCCGGCGCGCAGCGACCCGATCTGGTTGCGGGTCATTTCGGCGATGGTGTCGGGCCGCAAAAGGGTCGCGCCATCAAGGCTGCCGCCGTTCAGCAGCATCCGCAAAAAGCGCATATAGTCGGGCGCCGTGCCGCAAAGGCCACCGCCGCCCGACAGAAATTCGGACGTCGAGCCGACGCCGATGTTGATCGGATAGGGCAGCAATACCCCATCGTCGCCGCGTGCCATATTGGTCACCAGCCGGATCTTTTGGGCAGGATCGAGCGCAAAAACCGTATCGTTCATCGCCAGGGGCACGGTAATCCCGGCCGCGACGATGGAATCCAGCCGCTCACCGGTCGCCGCTTCGATGGCAAGGCCGACCCAATCGCTGCTGATGCCATAGGCCCAATCGTCACCGGGATCGAACAGCAAGGGTGTTTGGAGGCTCGCCATGCTGCCGGGCGCTGGCGGTCCGGCGGGCCCGCGCGCCCGCGCCATATCGGCGTGGACGAAATCATAGCCAAAGCCCGACGTGTGGGTCAGGAGATGGCGCAGCGTGATCGGCCGCAGCGCCGGGCGGGTAATGACCGCGCCATCGTCCGCAAAGCCCGTGATGACCGCCGCGTTTGCAAGATCGGGCAACAAAGGCCCCAGGGGCGCATCGAGCGACAGGTGGCCAGCCTCGACCAATTGCATGGCCGCGACCGAAACAATCGCCTTGGTCATGCTGGCGAGCTGAAAAATCGTGTCGGCAGTCAGCCCCCTGCCATCGCCGCCATCGCCGATAACGATCGTTTCGGTGACGCCGGCGCGATTGCCGACCATGGCAACGGCACCGGGTATGCCGCCCGCTGCCAGCGCCCTGGCCAGACTGTCTGTGATGGTCATATAATGTCGTCCTAATGCCGGAAATGCCGCTGGCCCGTAAAGACCATGGCCAGCCCGCGTTCATCGGCCGCGGCAATGACATCGGCGTCGCGGATCGATCCGCCCGGCTGGATGATCGCCGTGGCGCCAGCCTCTGCCGCTGCAATCAGGCCATCGGCAAACGGGAAAAACGCATCGGACGCAACCGCGCTGCCGATGGTGCGCGGCTGTGGCCAGCCCGCCGCCCTGGCCGCATCTTCGGCTTTTAAGGCTGCGATACGCGTCGAATCGAGCCGGCTCATCTGGCCGGCACCGATGCCCGCCGTGCTGCCGCCGCTGGCATAGACGATGGCGTTCGATTTGACATGGCGGGCGACCGTCCAGGCAAACAGCATATCCGCCCATTCCGCCTCAGTCGGGGGGCGTTTCGTCACTACCCGGCAATCGCTGCGGCCGATGCTGCCATTATCGCGCGATTGCACCAATATGCCGCCGCCGATCTGGCGCAGCACCAGCCCGGGGCGGCGCGGATCGGGCAGCGTCCTCGTCAGCAACAGGCGCAAATTCTTGCGTTCGGCAAAGATCGCCAGCGCGGCATCATCGGCGTCGGGGGCGATGACGACTTCGGTAAAAATGCCGGCGATTGCTGCTGCCGTTACGGCATCCAGCCGCTGGTTGAGCGCGATAATGCCGCCAAAGGCCGAAACCGGATCGCATTCAAAGGCCGCCTGATAGGCAGCGGCAAGGCTGCTGCCGGTGGCGACACCGCACGGGTTGGCGTGTTTGATGATCGCGCAGGTCGGCGGGCTGTCCCGAAATTCGGCGATCAATTCCAAGGCGCCATCGGCATCGTTCAAATTATTATAGCTCAGTTCCTTGCCCTGCACCTGACGCGCCGCAGCGACCCCGCTAGCCCCCGTCTGCGCCACATACAGCGCTGCCTGCTGGTGCGGATTTTCGCCATAGCGCAGCGTATCGGCGCGCTTCAGCGCCAGCGGCAAGATGCCAGGAAACTGCTCCCCCTGATCGGCAAAGGCAAACCAGCTGGCAACCGCCGCGTCATAGGCGGCCGTATGCGCAAAGGCACTGGCCGCCAGCCGCCGCCGCATTTGCAGCGAGGTTGCTCCGGCATCGGCCTCGATCGCCGCCATCAGTGCAACATAATCGCCAGGGTCGGTCACAATCGTGACATGCGCATGATTCTTGGCCGCCGACCGGACCATCGCCGGGCCACCGATATCGATATTTTCGATGATCTCGTCCCGCGCCGCGCCCTTGGCCACGGTCGCTGCAAAGGGATAAAGATTGATGATGGCCAGATCGATGGGGAGGATGTCATGCGCCGCCATCGCGGCCAGATGATCGGGAAGATCGCGATCGGCAAGCAGGCCGCCATGGACGCGGGGGTGGAGCGTTTTGACCCGGCCATCCATCATTTCGGGAAAACCGGTCAGATCCGCCACATCTTCAACGACGAGCCCTGCCTCGCGCAGCGTTTTTGCCGTGCCGCCGGTTGAAACCAGCGCGATGCCATGGCGGGTCAATTCTGCTGCCAATTCGACAATCCCGGTCTTGTCACTGACCGAGATCAGCGCCCGCCGCAATTTTACCAGATCGCTCATCGTTTCACTTTCCGGCCCGCTGAAAACGCCAGCCAATATTCGCCGCGGCCTGTTCGGTCTGGCCGCTGATCACCAGCTGCTGCGTCTTGTGGATGACGCCGGCCGGGTCGATCCATAACGACGCTTCGATCTGCACCGAACCCCCGCGCACCTTCATCGACCAGACGCGGCCCTGCGGCAGTTTCAGCAACGCCCCGGCACCATCGGCGGTCGGTGTTGCCGCCACCCCCGGCCCCAGATGGAACCGGATGTCGAAGCGCCTTTCATTGCGCCGCCCCAGCCGCGATTTGGGCGTCGGCGTGATAACATCCTCACCGCGCAGATCGCTGCCATCGGGCGACAGGAACAGCCGGCGTTGCACCAGCAGGCCAAAGCGTTTGGCATAGCCATCATGATTGGCCTCCAGCCACTGGCCTGCCTCGCTGCGGCGCGATTCGACAATCACTTCCTCGACACCAAGGCCGAGCGTGCCGGCTTCATCGCGGATGCGCGTTGAATTGGTGTCGGCAATGACCAGAGTTGAATGGGCGGGCGTGGTTTTCAGACCCGACGCCAAAGCCGCTGCCAGCGGTGCCGCCAGGCCCTGGCTGCCGCCGCAATTGGTGATCAGCCGATCGGGGCCATCGCTCATTTCCAATGCCAGCGTGCCGGCATGGCCGCCGGGCGATACCCGCGCCAGCGGCGGTGGCCCCGCATCGATGACCAGCACGGTTTTCCCTGCCGACAACCGATAATAGCCCGACCATTGGCCGCCATGCACCAGCGTTGCGCCCGTCGCCGCACGCCGGGCCAATTGTTCCAGCACCGGCGGCCCGATGGCGGCGCTGCCGTGCCAGGCACCGATATTGCCATCGCCCAGCCCAAGGCCATTGAGGCTGGGCAGCAGCCGGCCAAGCGTTTCGGCAAACAGCATTGGCGGCCGTGTCAACAGCGCCGTCGGGGCAGCGGCGGCAAACAACAGCCATTGCGCCAGCGTGACCGCATCGCGGGGGGCGCGCGTCAGCAACCCGCCATCTGGCAGCACCAGCTGTTCCAACAGGCTGTCGAGCCCGGCCAATGCCGCTGCGGCGCGGCTTTCTCCGCCAGGAATAAGGACGCCGGCGGCATAAAGCCCGAGCAATGCCTCGGCCCGCGCCAGCCCTTCCGGCAGCCGAAACGCGGCGCGGTCGAGATGCCGGGCCCAGGTCGCCAGCGCCGACAGCAGCAAAGATCGATAGATCTGGTCCCCCGATGACAGGATCATCGGGGCATGACCAAAGGCCATCAGCAAGCGCCGCCCGGTCAAATCGGCGCGCCAGGCGGCGGCATCGAAATCGCCAAAGGCCGCCAGCCAGCGTTGCACCAACGGTTCGGCAATCCGGGCGCCAGCCAGCGGATCGGGGACGACGGCGGCAAGATCGCGCAGCCATTCCCAACCATTGGCCCAATCGCGCCAGGCAGCCCCCGGCGCGGTGGCGCTGAAATCCAGATCGCGCGTCATCACCGTCTGGCCGGCATGGATCAAGCGCCCCGCGACCAGCCGCTCGCCGATATGGGCGTCGCCTGCCACCGGATCGACCGGCACCCCCAAAAGTTTCAAGGGATAGCGGCCGCGCAGCCGCAAGCGATGCAGGGATGTGCGGTAAAGCGCGCTGTTGACCCGCGCCGACAACCGTTCCGACAGCGACAGCCCATGGCCGCCGGCCACGCGCAGCAATCGCCCTTGGCTTTCAGCCTCTGACGCGGGCGTTAGCGATGCTGCATCAGCTGCCGGTGTTGGCGTGGCCCGGGGTTTTTTCGGCATTTCAGCCCCGTAGCGCCGCGATATTGGCGGCGTAGTGCGCCGGTCCGCCGCGAAAGCTCGCGGTGCCGGCGACCAGCACATCGGCGCCGGCAGCAATGGCGGATTTCGCGGTCAGCGCATCGATGCCGCCATCGACTTCGAGATCGATCGCCTTGCCGGTCTTGTCGATCATTTTCCGGATCGCTTCGATCTTGCGCAACTGGCTGTCGATGAAGCTTTGGCCGCCAAAGCCCGGGTTGACGCTCATCACCAGCACCAGATCGATGTCATCGATGACATAATCCAGCATCTTGGCGGGCGTTGCCGGGTTCAATGAAACGCCGGCCTTTTTGCCCAGCGCCTTGATCCGCTGGATGGAGCGATGCAAATGCGGCCCGGCTTCGGGATGGACGGTCAGAATATCGGCGCCGGCCTCGGCAAAGGCATCGAGATAGGGATCGACCGGCGCGATCATCAGGTGCACATCCATGATCAGGCTGGTCAATGGCCGCAGCGCCTTCACGACCATCGGCCCGATGGTGATATTGGGGACGAAATGCCCGTCCATGACATCGACATGGATATAATCGGCGCCGGCGGCAGCGATGGCGCTGACTTCCTCTCCCAAACGGGCGAAATCCGCCGACAGGATCGACGGGGCGATGCGAACAGGGGATTGCATGGCATTGCCATAGCAGTCGCGGCCCCGGTGTTGAAAGGCCCAAAACCGCCTTTGGCGCGCCGGTAACCGGATTATCCGGCGGTTTGGCCGTTTGCCGCCAGCGCCGCGCCGGCAAGGTAAAGCGATCCGGCCACCAGCAGCCAGGGTGGCGCTGCTGGGTCGCTCGCCGCCACAATGCCCGCCAGCGCTTCGGAAAGGCTGCCGCAGGCCCGCGCCGTCAGCCCGGCACCGGCAGCGGCGGCGGCCAGATCGGCGGGGCTGTGCGCCGCATGCTTGGCGATCGGCACTGTCCAGACCATCGCATCGCGCGTTGCCAGTGCCTTTAGAAACCCGTCGGCATCCTTTGCCGACAACATGCCCATGATGATGTGGACGGGCCGATCGATCGATTTCAGATGCTCGCCAAGTGCCCGGCCAGCGGCTGGATTATGGCCGCCGTCGATCCAGATTTCGCTGCCTGGCGGCAGGCCATCGAACAATGGCCCCGGATCGAGCCGTTGCAGCCGGGCCGGCCAATCGGCCCAGCCCATGCCGGCCTTCAGCCCGGCCTCGTTGACCGGCAGGCGATCCTGGGCGCGCAGCATGGCAACCGCGAGTGCTGCATTATCGGCCTGATGCGCCCCCACCAGCCGCGGCAGCGGTAGCGCCAGCCGCCCGGCGGCATCGCGATAATGCAGCGCGCCATCATAGGTTGCCGCATCCCAGTCCTGGCCCCGAATGCTCAACGGCGCGCCCGCAACCCCGGCGATTTCAGCAATCCGCGCCGTCACTGCCTTTGGATATTTCGAGATCAGCATCGGCACGGCCTTTTTGGCAATGCCGGCCTTTTCTCGCGCAATATCGAGGATGCTGTTGCCCAGCCATTGCTGGTGATCCAGCCCCAATTGGGCGATTCCGGTAACCAGCGGCGTTTCGATGACGTTGGTCGCATCCATGCGACCGCCCAGCCCGACCTCGATGATGGCGGCATCGGCCGGTTCGCGGGCAAAGGCCAGAAACGCCAGCGCCGTCGTCAATTCAAAAAAAGTGATCGGCTGGCCGGCGTTCCGCGCCAGAATCTCGCGCAGCAGTTCTGCCAGCGCTTCATCGTCGATCAACTGGCCGGCGATGCGGACGCGTTCGTTGAACCGAATGAGATGCGGCGAGGTATAGACGTGCACACGCCGCCCCGACGCCTCCAGACAGGCCCGGAGGAAGGCGACTGTGGAGCCCTTGCCATTGGTGCCGGCGACATGAAACACCGGCGGCAGTTTCTGGTGCGGGCTACCCAGCCGCAACAACAGGCGTTGCAACCGATCGAGCGTCAGGTCGATCTCGGCCGGGTGCAGCGCATAGGCGGCCTGCAACAAGGCATCGAGGACGGCATTGTCCGATCGCGCCCGCTCCATCTGCGCCCCGGCCATTCAGACGTTCCGGACGCTCGGGGCCAAAAACCCGGCCACCGTCACGCCGCCAGCCGCCGGGCGGTCAACATGCCGAGCAGTTTTGCCAGCATGTCCTTCAATTCGCGGCGGTGGACGACCATGTCGAGCATGCCATGTTCCAACAGATATTCGGCGCGCTGAAAACCTTCGGGCAGTTTTTCGCGGATTGTCTGTTCGATGACCCGCTGCCCGGCAAAACCGATCAGCGCATTGGGCTCGGCAATCTGGATATCACCGAGCATCGCATAGCTTGCCGTGACGCCGCCGGTGGTCGGATCGGTCAGCACAACGATGTACGGCAGGCTTGCCTCGCGCAATTCGGCGATGCCAACCGTGGTGCGCGGCATCTGCATCAATGACAATATGCCTTCCTGCATCCGGGCGCCACCGGCGGCGGTAAAAACCACAAACGGCACACCGGCAGCCACCGCTGCCCTGGCGCCGGCCAGAAACGCCTCCCCCACCCCCATGCCCATCGATCCGCCCATGAAGGCGAAATTCTGGATGGCGATAATGGCGCGAACGCCGCCGACCAGGCCGTCACCAACGGTCATCGCCTCGGGTTCGACGGTCGCCGTCTTGGCGGCGCGGAGGCGATCGACATAGCGTTTCTGGTCGCGGAATTTCAGCGGGTCCTCGGCGACCTTGGCAACCGCGACGACAGCGAAATCGCCATCGAAAATCTGCGCAAAACGCGCCTTTGGCCCGATGCGTTCATGATGGTCACAGCGCGGGCAGACCGACTGATTTTCATCCCATTCCTTGGTATAGACCATGGTCCCGCAATTGCGGCATTTAGTCCAGAGATTGTCGGGCGTTTCGCGGCGCGACATGAAACCCGTCAATTGCTGTCGGGTGCGGGTGATCCAGCTCATGCTGCCAGCTCCTTTTTGCGGGCGTCGCGCACGGCGGTGGCCAATGCTGCGACAAGCACACCGACGCGCGCCGGAATATCATTGGCCCGCGCCGCTGCCGCCGCGCCGATCGTGTCGACAATCGCCGATCCCACCACAACCGCGTCGGCGGTCTGCGCGATGGCGGCCGCCTGTTCGGGCGTGCGCACGCCAAAGCCGACCGCAATCGGCAGGTCGGTCGATTGTTTCAGCCGGGCGACGGCCTCTGCAACGTCGCCGGCCGTCGCGGCATTGGCGCCGGTAACGCCCGCAACCGCCACATAATAGAGAAAGCCCGACGCGCCATCCAGCACGCGCGGCAGGCGCGCGGCGTCGGTCGTCGGCGTCGCTAGGCGGATGAGGTGGAGGCCATTGGCGTTGAGGTCGGGCAGCAGTTCGGCAGCTTCCTCGGGCGGCAGATCGACGATGATCGTGCCATCCAGCCCGGCGGCCCGCGCATCGGCGGCAAACCGCGCGCAGCCATAGGCGAGGATCGGGTTGAAATAGCCCATCAGGATGACCGGCGTCGCAGCATCCGTACGGCGAAAATCCGCTACCATGGCGAGCAGATCGCGCAGCCGCATGCCGGCCGACAGGCTGCGGATATTCCCCAGCTGTATCGTTGCGCCATCGGCCATCGGATCGGTGAACGGCATGCCGAGTTCAACGATATCGGCGCCATTGGCGACCAGCGCCGCGAGGATCGCAGCGGATGTTGCAAGGTCAGGATCGCCGGCCGTGACGAACGTCACCAGCGCCGCCCGGCCTTGCGCCGCGCAGGCGGCAAAGCGGCTGGACAGGCGATCGCTCACAGCGTCACCCCGAGCGCCTCGGCGACGGTGAAAATATCCTTGTCACCACGGCCACAGAGATTGGCGATGATAATCTGGTCGGTGGTCATCATCGGCGCGATACGCTTGACAGCGGCGAGCGCATGCGCGGGTTCCAGCGCCGGGATGATGCCTTCGGTACGGCAGAGCATTTGAAAGGCATCGAGCGCTTCGTCGTCGGTCGCCGATTGATATTCGACCCGGCCGATAGCGTGCAACCAGGCATGTTCGGGGCCGATGCCGGGGTAATCGAGACCGGCCGAAATCGAATGCGCCTCGGCGATCTGGCCGTCTTCATCCTGCAGCAACATGGTCTTGTTGCCATGGAGGACGCCGGCGCGTCCACCCGCCAGCGAGGCGGCATGGGCACCGCTATGAAGGCCATGGCCAGAAGCTTCGACACCGATCATGCGCACCCCGGCATCATCGAGAAAGGGGTGAAACAGGCCGATGGCATTGGAACCACCACCGATTGCCGCCATCAAAAGATCGGGCAGCCGGCCTTCGGCTTCAAGGATCTGCGCCCGGGCTTCGGTGCCGATGACGCTTTGGAAATCACGCACGAGTTCAGGATAGGGGTGCGGGCCAGCCGCCGTGCCGATGATGTAGAACGTATCATGGACGTTGGTCACCCAGTCGCGCAGCGCCTCGTTCATGGCGTCCTTCAGCGTCCGGCTGCCGCTTTCAACGGCGCGCACTTCGGCGCCGAGCAGTTTCATGCGAAAGACATTGGGGGCCTGCCGCTCGATATCGCGGGCGCCCATATAGACGATGCAGGGCAAGCCGAAACGCGCCGCCACGGTCGCTGTCGCCACGCCATGCTGGCCGGCGCCGGTTTCAGCGATGATGCGGGTTTTGCCCATGCGTTTGGCCAGCAATATCTGCCCGATGCAATTATTGATCTTGTGGGCGCCGGTATGGTTCAGCTCGTCGCGTTTAAGATATATCCTGGCACCTCCAAGAGCCTCTGTGAGGCTTTGCGCAAAATATAAGGGGCTTGGCCGCCCGACATAATGCTGGAGGAGATAATCGAATTCGGCCTTGAACGCCGGATCGGCCTTGGCAGCCCGATAGGCGCGATCGAGATCAAGGATCAGCGGCATCAGCGTTTCGGCAACATAGCGCCCGCCAAAGGCCCCGAAATGCCCGTTTGCATCCGGGCCAGAGCGAAGCGAGCCAGAACCGCCGGCCATCAAAGGCTGCGCGATATTCACGCCGCCGCCTTTGCTGCTGCGATGAACGCCTTGATCATTACCACCGATTTCACGCCCGCCTGCTCCTCAACGCCCGATGCCGCATCGACCAGATTTGTACCGCTGACCGCGATCGCTTCTGCGACATTGCCGGCATCGAGCCCGCCGGCAAGGCCCCAGCGCATCGGCGGCACCCTGCCCGCCAGCAAACGCCAGTCAAAACGCACCCCCATGCCACCCGGCAGGATCGCGGCTTTAGGCGTCCTCGCGTCGAACAACAAGCGCTCGGCGGCGCCTTTATAGCCAATGGACGCTGCGATATCGCTGGCATTGCCAACGCTGATCGCCACCCAGACCGGCAATTTCCAACGCTGACCGATGGCGGCACTGCGGGCCGGCGTGACGCCATGAACCTGTACGATATCGAGATACGGCGCCATCGCCGCCAGCAGCGCATCGTCAGGATCGACAAACACGCCGACGCGGCCAACGCTCGCCGGCACCAATGCCGACAGCGCGGCGGCCTGTTCGACCGCAACAAAACGCGGGCTCGGTGGAAAGGCATTCAGGCCGATAAAATCGGCGCCGGCGGTGATGGCGGCATGCAGCGTTTCCGCTGTCGACAGGCCGCATATCTTTATCTGGATCACAGGAGTTGGATCGCAATCGCGGCCGCCGCGGCCGCCGCCGCCGCCGGATCGGCCGCCGCCGTAATCGGCCGGCCGATGACCAGCAGCGAGGCGCCCGCATCAAGCGCCTGACGCGGTGTCATGACGCGTTTCTGATCGTCCATTTCACTGCCCGCCGGGCGCACCCCCGGCACCACCGCCAAAGCCTGCGGCCAACCGGCCGTGATGGCGGCAACCTCGTGCGGCGAACAGACAATGCCATCGATACCCGCGCCGCGCGCCATCGCCGCCAGCCGTGCCACCTGCGCCGCTGTGCCGTCACCGACGCCGACGGCAGCCAGATCCATGTCGTCAAGGCTGGTCAGCACAGTAACCGCCACCAATTTTGTCGCTGGCGGTGCCGCCGCCCGTGCCGCCGCCAGCATGGCGTGACCGCCGACGGCATGGACGGTGATGATGGCGGGGGCGAGGCCAGACAGGCTGTTGAGCGCCTTTGCCACCGTATTTGGAATGTCATGAAGTTTCAGGTCGAGGAACAATGGCAATCCCAGTGCTGCCATCGCCGCCACCCCAGCAGGGCCATTGGCGCAGAAAAACTCCAGCCCCAGTTTCAGCCCGCCGACATGCGGCGCGACCGCAATGGCCAGCGCCCGCGCGGCGTCAAGGCCCGGCATATCGAGCGCCACAAACACCGGATTGCCCGTCATGCCCCGGCCGGTGGCACGATGATCGGCTGGGCCTGCGATGGCGCAGCGCAGGGGTTTGGCAGATCGCTGCTGCGTTCAATGCGGGTCAGCTTGCGTTTCCAGGTCACACGCGCGCCGACATGGAACAGCCAGGTCGGCAGCCAGCCGGCGACAAAGGCCGCGCCGAGCAGCAGCGGCAAGCGAATATTGATCATCGCCCCGTCCGGCAGCCGGAAAGGCACCGGAGTCCAGTTGGCGACCGACAGCAGCAAAAAGGCCATGGCCAGCGCCGTTATGATGATCCAGCGAAAAATTGCCATTACCGCTCCGAGGCAGGTTTCGGGGCGCCATTGTTAACACATTCCCTGCCGGAAATCATAGTTCGCCATCGATCGGCGTGATGCCGACGGCTGCCAGCGCCGCCATCAGCGCTGCCGCCACGCTGGCCAGCAAGGCCGGATCGGTGGCACGGAGCACGAAATTGGCGCCGGTCTTGCCCTCGCGCCAGAATGGATAGCTGCCGATCTGCACGCCGGGATGGGCCTTTTCCACCGCCGCCAGCGTCGCTGCGGCGGCACTTTCCT
>JBBRIC010000083.1:0-11653 GCA_038221665.1 Sphingomonadales bacterium | reverse complement strand
GGTGGTGACATGGTCTTCAAAGGCCCTGAGATCGTCTTCGGCCTGGCTTTTCAGGGACACCATGGCAAACACCGTGATGCCATAGCCAAGCGCCTGGGCATCAAGATCGGCATGATAGCCAAGGATCGTGCCATTTTCTTCGAGCGCCCGAACCCGGCGCAGACACGGAGGCGCTGTCAGGCCGGCGCGTTCGGCAAGATCGACATTGGTGATGCGGCCTTCGGCCTGGAGATGGCGCAAGATGATGCGATCGATATCATCGATCGGCAACCGTGAACGGTGCATGTTTGAAACTCCGTGGCGCGAAATTGCTACAATCAATAACAATATTGCCAAACCGCGCAAGCCAGCGCAGCGATCCATTAGCAACCCGCGCCTTGCAAACGGACGTGCAAAATCGATGGTTCATGCTTATTTGAAGGAAGCAATCAAAGGAAAGTCACGCCGTGTCCGAAATCCGCAAGACCCAAATTCTCATCATCGGGTCGGGCCCTGCTGGCTATACCGCCGCCATTTATGCAGCGCGCGCCGCGATGGCGCCGGTGCTGATCGAAGGCTTGCAGCCCGGTGGCCAGTTGACGATCACCACCGATGTTGAAAACTGGCCCGGCGATGTCAGCGTGATGGGCCCCAATCTGATGATCCGGATGGCCGAACAGGCCCGCCATGTCGGCGCCGAACTGGTCAGCGACATCGTCACCAGCGTCGATGTCAGCCGCCGGCCGTTCGCCGTAGAAACCGATTCCGGAAAGCGCTGGTTGGCGGAAACCCTCGTCATCTGCACGGGTGCCCAGGCG
The DNA here is from genome assembly GCA_038221665.1 of Sphingomonadales bacterium. GTDB lineage: Bacteria > Pseudomonadota > Alphaproteobacteria > Sphingomonadales > Sphingomonadaceae > Sandarakinorhabdus. The sequence goes on along the minus strand of JBBRIC010000083.1, from coordinate 10,856 downwards.
CGCTGGCTCGGATTGCCGAACGAAACGCGGTTTCGCGGCTTTGGCGTTTCGGCCTGCGCCACCTGCGACGGTTTCTTTTTTCGCGGCAAGACCGTGGCCGTAGTCGGTGGCGGCAATACGGCGGTTGAGGAGGCGCTGTTCCTGACCAATTTTGCCAGCAAGGTCCACCTCATCCATCGCCGCGACACGCTGCGAGCCGACAAGACCAACCAGGCAAGGCTGTTTGCCAATGCCAAGATCGAAATGCACTGGAACGCCGAAATCGCCGATATTCTGGGCAGCGAAGCGCCGGCAACGGTTGAGGGCATCGTGCTCAGCGACACCCGGACAGGCGCGCTCAGAACCCTTGCAACCGATGGCGTGTTCATTGCCATCGGCCATGTGCCCGCAACGGAATTGTTCGCCGGCAAGCTTGCGATGGACGACGAAGGTTATCTGCTGACCGCGCCCGATTCGACCGCTACATCGGTCCCGGGCATTTTTGCAGCGGGCGATGTAAAGGATAAAGTCTATCGCCAGGCCGTGACCGCGGCGGGGATGGGCTGCATGGCAGCGCTGGAGGCGGAGCGCCTGCTGGCCCATGAAGCGCATGTCTTGCAGCAGGCGGCGATGGCCTGACCTTGGTGGGGACCAGCAATGAACCTCGATTGGGAAAAGCTGCATCTGTTTGAAAGGGTTGCCGAATCAGGCAGCTTTACGGAAGCGGCGCGGCGCCTGCACATGAGCCAGCCGGCGCTGTCGCGGCAGATCGGCGCGCTGGAGGCCCAAATCGGCGCCAAGCTGTTCCATCGCCATGCCCGCGGGCTGGCCATGACCCATGAAGGCGAACAGCTGCGCGCCGCGACGCATGACATGCAGGATCGTCTGGAACACGCCCGCCAGGCGATCGATGCCTCACGCGACCGGCCAACGGGGGAAATCCGGCTAACCACCACCGTCAGCTTTGGATCGACCTGGCTGGCGCGGCAATTGGGGGATTTCCTTGATCTTTATCCCGATATCACGGTCAGCCTGCATCTGACCGATCTCGATGTCGATCTGGCAAAGCGCGAGGCCGATGTCGCCATCCGCTTTCACCCGCCGCTGCAATCGGAGCTGATCCAGAAACCGCTGTTGCCGATCCGGCATTTTTTGTGCGCATCGCCCGACTATCTGGCCCGCCACGGCGTTCCGCGCAGCATCGCTGATCTGGATGAGCATCGGCTGATCGCCTATGGCGATGCCGCACCTGAATTTTTGAAAGGCATCAACTGGGCTCTGGAACTTGGCCATCAGGGCAGCCCGCGTGCCGCCGCGCTGACCATCAACAACAGCCATGGGGTACTGCAGGCTGTCGAGGCCAGTGCCGGCATTGCTGCCCTGCCAAGCTATTTGATCCGGTTTTCAGGCAAGGTCCGCGTGGTCATGCCCGACATCGAAGGCGCTGTATTCCGGACATTTTTTACCTATCCGATGGAGTTGCGGCGATCGCTGCGAGTCGCTGCCTTGCGCGATTTTCTGGTCGAACGAATGACCGCCGCAAACCTCGACATCAACAGCTATGCGTTGGGCGCATAGCTGGTTTGCAACATTGTGCAGTGCACAATCGGTGGCAAACCACTATCTAGGGCTTGTCGCCGTCACTGACGGCACGCGTTCGGATCGTCACCCCCCCCGACGAACGAACGTAGATCAGCAGCCGATCCCTCCCCCTTGAGGCTGTTGATCGATCCGCACGCCGCGCGCCACCCCCCCCCGGCGCCCCGTAGTTGCGGATCACCATTTTGGGCCGGGCCTGCCATGCAGGCCCGGCCCTTTTTTGTTGCGGCTGGCGACTGCGGGCAAAAATGTGCCATTGCCCGCGCCACTGTTGATGCGCTAGGCGAAACAGACCGGGCCGGGCCTGTAGCTCAACGGTAGAGCCGGCCGCTCATAACGGCTTGGTTGGGGGTTCGAGTCCCTCCGGGCCCACCGGTCGTGTTGCCAAGGAGCGTCAGCCTGTCGGACCTGCCCCCTGTAGTCGCGCCGCCGTCGCCAGGGGTAGCCGATGGCGCGCCAGCCACAGCGCGCAGCAATTGGAAACAATGGCTTGGCGCGGGGCTTGGGCTTGTCGTTCTGGGGCTGGCAGTCTGGGGCATCGGCATGATCGCTGGCCAGGTGACTCTGGCCGAAGTGCTTGCCGATATCCGCAGCACACCGGCGCATCTGCTGGTCGCAGCTGCCTTGTCGACGGCCGCGTCCTACGTCGTCCTGATCGGCTATGATTGGCTGGCGACCCGGCACCTTGGCTATCGATTGCCTTTGCCGACGCTGGCGGCAGCAAGCTTTGCCAGCTTCACGATCAGCCATACTTTGGGCGTGACCGTCCTGACCGGCGGCACGGTTCGCTATCGCATCTACACGCGCGCCGGTGTGCGCGCCGCCGATGTGGCGATGATCATCCTGTTATGCGGCTGGACCTTCTGGCTCGGCATTGTCGCGGTTGCCGGCGTCGGATTGATCATCGCCCCCGATCTGGCAACGCCGTTCAAGGATCTTGCCCCAAATGCCGAACGCTGGGCGGGGGCCCTGCTGTTGCTCGGCACGTTATCCTATCTGTTGCTGGCGACCTTGTGGCGGCGGGAATTCCGGCTGTTTCGATACCGGTTCCATATTCCCGATGGCCGCGAGACGCTGTTGCAGATCATCATCGGCGCTGTCGATCTGGCCTTTGCCGGGGGCACCCTTTTCCTGTTGCTGCCCGATGTCGGCACGCCGGGGCTGTTGACGTTTCTGACCATATACGCCGTCGCCATGGTCAGTGGCGCGCTCAGCCATTCGCCGGGCGGGCTTGGCGTTTTTGAAGGTATCATGCTGCTCCTGATGCCCGCGGCACCAAAGGCCGGCGTGTTGGCGGCGCTGGTGATGTTTCGGTTGATCTATACCTATGTGCCGTTCCTGCTTGGTCTGTGCGTGCTGGGCTGGACGGAATGGACGGCCTGGAAAGCCCGGCCGCGATAGTGTCGATCCATTTCAGGAGCGCGATTTTCCAAGGCTCTTGAGCGCGCGCGCCTGCCAGGCGGGCGTCAGCCCGGGCAACATGGCCAGTGCCTCCAAAGTTTCGAGGCTGGCGGCTTTGCTGGCTGCAAATAGTGCAAAACGCGCCACCGACCAATCGGGGTTGGGGCGTTCGACAATGGCATGGGGGTCCCCTGCGGCAACGTCGCCAGTCTCCAGCACGCGATAATACCAGCCACAGCGGCCCGATCTGGTCATGGCCCGCACGACACGACTGGTGCCATGGACGTCGGCAAAGACGTTGCAGGGTTCCCGGATCTGGCTGATCTGCAAGGTGGCGGCGCCGCAACGAACGATATCGCCGATACAGACCTGGGTTTCATCCAGCCCGCTGATGACCAGGTTTTCGCCCATGCCGCCCGCCACCATCCGGTCGGCAAGCTCTGGAAAATCCGCCTGCCAGCCGGCATAGCCTGAAAATGGATAGCCATACACGGCTTTTTCAAGGCCCCCGTGGAGCTTGCGATTGGCCTGTTCATCGCCTGCCAGTCCCGTTTTTGTGATCTGCACGGGGCCGACAACCGGCGTTTTCAAAAACGCCGTCGAACGGCGTTTGCAACCCAAGGGTGCGACCTTGCCGACATGCACGGCCGCGATTTTTCCGCTTGCAATCATCCGCCAAGTCTATGACATTCACGATCGAGTTCAACAATACGAAGGGAGGTGATCGGATGTCTCATTGTCACGCTTTACGGTCCGGTGCGTTGGTGGTCGCGGTGGGAATCGCGACACTCTGAAAGCAGCGCCACCTCCGGTTTCGTAACCGGCAATGTATAAGGGCCGTCGGGGCAACCCGGCGGCCTTTTTCTATTTTTGGATGGTGCAGCAAGTCGCCGCGGTCGGAGCCGCAAACGCAAAAACGCCCGGGCTTGATCGGCCCGGGCGTTTCAGTGACGAGATCGCTAACGCTTTGGGTGTCGGTCTGAAACGGGCTTTGCCCCCACCCGTTTCAAACCGGCGATCGCCCTGGGGGCGTTCTGCAACCCGGTGCACAAGCCTTGCAGCCGATGCACCATCAAAGTCTCTCGCCGCTGGCAACAAACTCTGTGGTGACGATAAACCAATTAAAGGAACATGTCATCGATTGACGCGGTTAATGCCAAAATTCAGCCGCCGCTGTGGCTTGCTGGCAACAGCCGCTGCCGCGTGCAGGACGTTGCGTCGGCCCCAAGCCATGCTACACGCCGACGTCATTTGAATGTCGCCACAAAAAAGGTGAATTGTCTTGCGCCTGTCCCGCTATTTTCTGCCGGTCTTGAAGGAAACACCGGGCGATGCCCAGGTCATCAGCCATCAGTTGATGCTGCGGGCCGGCATGATCCGGCAAACGGCTGCCGGCATCTATGCCTGGCTGCCACTGGGCCGACGCGTTTTGGCCAGGATCGAAAATATCGTCCGCGAGGACCAGGATCGCGCCGGCGCCATCGAAGTGCTGATGCCGACGATCCAGTCGGCCGAACTATGGAAACAATCCGGCCGCTATGATGCCTATGGGCCTGAAATGCTGCGCATCAGCGATCGCCATGACCGGGATATGCTGTTCAGCCCGACCGCCGAGGAGTTATTCACGGCGATTTTCCAGAATGGCGCCAAAAGCTATCGCGACCTGCCAAGGAACCTTTACCAGATCCAGTGGAAATTTCGCGATGAAGTGCGGCCGCGCTTCGGCGTGCTGCGCGGCCGCGAATTTCTGATGAAGGATGCCTATAGTTTTGATGCGGATTTTGCTGGTGCCCGCCACAGCTATAATCGTATGTTCATCGCCTATATGCGCACGTTCGCCCGCATGGGCCTTCATGCCATCCCGATGCGCGCCGACACCGGGCCGATTGGCGGCGAGTTGAGCCATGAATTCATCGTCCTCGCCCCAACCGGCGAAAGCGATGTCTTCTACCATCAAAATTGGGAAGCCGGGCGCGACACCAGCGGCATCGATGCCGATGACGCAGAGGCGCTGGCAGGCTTTATCGACGGCCTCAACAGTGACTATGCCGCCACCGATGAAAAACGCGATGCTGTGCTGGAGGCTGCGGCCGGTGATGCGCTGAAGCAATCAAAGGGCATCGAAGTCGGCCAGGTTTTCTATTTCGGCGACAAATACACCAAGGCCATGGGGGTGACCGTGCAGGGCGCCGATGGCACGGCGGTGACACCCTTGATGGGCAGCTATGGCATCGGCGTTTCGCGGCTGGTCGGGGCGATCATCGAAGCCTGTCACGACAAGGACGGGATCATCTGGCCCGATGCCGTGGCGCCATTCAAGGTCGTGCTGATCAATTTGCGCAGCGATGATGCCGCCTGCCTTGCCGCCGCCGATGGCCTGTATCAGCAGCTGACTGCGGCGGGCGTCGAAGTGCTTTATGATGACCGCGACGAACGCGGCGGCGCCAAATTCGCAACCGCCGATCTGATCGGCGTGCCATGGCAATTGGTGGTGGGTCCCAAAGGGCTCGCCAATGGCGTCGTTGAATTGAAGCGTCGAGGCGGCGAGAAGCTGGAACTCGCGATTGAAGACGCGGTGGCAAGGGTGACCAGCTAACAGGCGGTCGTTGAAGGAGTGAGCAATGTCGCTTACGCGCGAAGCATATGACGACCGGTTTTGGCGGGGCAAAGAATTACACGCCTTGCGTAAGGTTGCACAGGGATGGAAAGTCCCCGACCATGTTTATGGCTGGTCTACTGCATCAACTAATCCCTTCGAAGCGATTAGCGAGCACCTCAAATTGCTGACGATCCTTGCTGAAAATAAGCTTGATTTGGCAAAATCCGCTGGTTTGCAGGAGCTTGAGGAGGAGAGTCTCGACGAGCTGCATTCTAACTTTCAACGGGTGCGGGGCGAAACCTCAAATTGGGTCAAAATGCTTCAAAGCCTTGCAAATGAAAGTCTTCGGCTCGAAAGCGATATAAATAAGTTTTTAACAGAAAAGCGCATTCGAGGTGTAAAACCCGAATGATAACCCGGTATGAACGCATGATCGCCCGGCGCTACCTGCTGCCGGGGCAGGGCGAAGGCTTTATCTTTCTGGTCGCCTCGATCAGCCTGGTTGCCGTGGCACTGGGCGTTGCGGCGCTGATCGCGGTGATGAGCGTGATGAACGGCTTTCGCGCCGAATTGTTCGACCGCATTTTGGGGCTTAATGGCCATGCCGTCATCCAGGGCTATGGCGGGCGTATCGAGGCCTGGCAGCCATTGCAGGCGCGGCTGCGCGGGCTGCCCGATGTGGTCAGCGCGACACCGCTCATCGAACAGCCGCTGATGGGCAGTTTCAACGGGCGCGTCGAAGGCGTGCTGGTGCGCGGCATGACGCTGGCCGATATCAAGGCTACGCCGGTCATGGCGAACAATGTCGTAGCAGGGACGCTCGATAATCTGGTGCCGGGTGGCAATACTGTCGCCATCGGGGCACGGCTGGCGGAGGCGCTGGGTGCCCGCATCGGTGACCAGATTTCGCTGATCAACCCGCAAGGCGAATCAACGCCTTTCGGCACCGTGCCGCGCATTCTTGCCTATCGCATCGTCGCGGTCTTTGAAATCGGCGTCTATGATTATGACAAGGCCTTTGTAGTCATGCCGATGGGCGATGCCCAGACCTTGTTGCGGCTGGGCGACGCCGTCGGCATGGTCGAAGTTACCACCAGCAACCCCGATCGGGTGGCCGAAATCCTGGCACCGATCGCGCCTTCGATCCAGGGTCAGGCCGTTATAAATGATTGGAAATCGACCAATTCGGCGCTGTTTTCGGCGCTGGTAGTCGAACGCACCGTGATGTTCTGGGTGTTGTCGATCATCATCCTCGTTGCGGTGTTCAACATATTATCGTCTCTGATCATGCTGGTCAGGGCAAAGACTCGAGACATTGCCATCTTGCGCACCATGGGCGCCAGCCGCATCGCCCTGATGCGGGTGTTCGTGACGGTCGGTACCATTATCGGCGGGCTTGGCATTGCGCTTGGCTGTGTGCTGGGATTTTCGCTGCTGTATTTCCGCGCCACGATTGTTGCCGGGGTGGGCCGGTTGACGGGCACCGATCTCTGGGACCCGTCGGTGCGCTATCTGACCGAATTGCCGTCAAAAACCGATCCTCTGGAGGTGATCGGTATCGTCGCGCTGGCGTTGCTGATGTCGTTCCTTGCAACGCTCTACCCGGCCTGGAAGGCTGCGAGCACCGATCCCGTGCAGGTGCTGCGCTATGAATGAGGCGGTGCTGCGCGTCGAGGCTTTGCGCCGCAGCTTCAAGCAGGGATCGACAGTGATCGAAGTGCTGCGCGGCGTCGATCTAACGGTGAATGCCGGCGAAATCGTCGCTTTGCTCGGGCCATCGGGGTCGGGCAAATCGACATTGTTGCAGGCGGTCGGCTTGCTCGAAGGTGGTTTCGAGGGCCGGATCAGCATCGCAGGTGAACGCGTCGAAGCGCTCGACAACGCCGGGCGCACGCGCGTGCGGCGGGACCGGCTGGGATTCGTTTATCAGTTCCATCATCTGCTGCCTGATTTCAGCGCGCGCGAAAATGTGTTGCTGGCGGGGCTGGTGGCGGGGCGGCCGGAAAAACAAGCCGCCGCCCGCGCCGACAAGTTGCTGACCGATCTGGGGCTTGGCGATCGGCTCAACCATCGCCCGTCGCAGTTATCGGGCGGCGAACAGCAGCGTGTTGCGGTTGCAAGGGCGCTGGCCAACCAGCCGGTGCTGGTGCTCGCCGATGAACCGACCGGCAATCTGGATGAAGCAACCGCAGCCCGGGTGCTGGCAGAGTTTCTGGCGCTGGTGCGCGGCCAGGGATCGGCAGCGCTGGTGGCGACGCATAATATCGCCCTCGCGCGCCAGATGGACCGGGTGGTGACGCTTCACGAGGGCCGACTGGCGAGCGTGTGACATCAGGCGCTACGCGGGAGGGGTGAGGCCTAGATGCGCCTTCAAGGCAGCATCGATACGGGTTTGCCAGCCCTTGCCGGTTGCCCGAAAGGCTGCGAGCACATCGGGAGAGAGGCGCAGCGTTACCTGGCGCTTGACGGGCACCGTTTGTGAACCTCTTGTGTTGGGAAAGGCGCGGCGGACGGCCTCGGGAAGCATCCAGCCGGGCGTGGCGCGGGCAAAATCGGCCGCTGACCATTCAGGGTTTTCGGCATCGATATCAGGCTGGTCGGACATAGCGGCGAATTTCCTTGGCATGGGCACGGCGCAGGCTGATGGCGCGGACCTGCGAGCCGCGCAGGGTAAAGGCGAGGCAATAGGGACGGCGATCAATCAGACCATAAGCTCGGAATCGGACCTCACCATAATCTGTACGGGCATCCTCGACAAAGGCCAGCACATCTATTTCGGCGGCTTGGGCAAGTGATATGCCATGCCGAACCTGGTTGATCGCATCCTTGGCCGGATCATATTCCAACTCCACCAGCAAATTGTAGCTACGTGCGTTCAAATTGCAAACGGATAAGTCGAGCTTGCGGCGTTCGGGGATCGTATTACAGCGCCAGAGTCGGGTACCGTCCCATGAACCGACCGGCAATCTCGATGAAGCAACCGCAGCCCGGGTGCTGGCGGAATTTCTGGCGCTGGTGCGCGGCCAGGGATCGGCAGCGCTGGTGGCGACGCATAATATCGCCCTCGCGCGCCAGATGGACCGGGTGGTGACGCTGCACGAGGGTCGGCTGGCGAGCGCCTGACCGGTTTATCCCCAGAAATCCACGCCGCATGTTCGCGGCGCCCCTTTCGTTTCAGGCCGCAATGCCCGACATTGCAATGATGCCTTCCACCTCAGCCCATGCCGGCTTTGTCCATCTCCGCCTGCAATCGGCCTATTCGATGCTGGAAGGCGCGATTCAGCCCGAGGATCTGGCAAAGGCCTGTCGCCGCGGGTTGTTTCCCGCCGGTGCGCTCGTTGATCGTGGCAATATGTTTGCTGCCATGGATTTTTCGGCCGCCGCCAAGGATGCAGGGGTGCAGCCGATCATCGGCGCGATGCTGGCGGTGGAACGTCCGGGCTCTCGATCGGCGTTGACGAGGGCGGTTTATGACTGGCTGGTGGTGCTGGCACAGGATGCCACCGGCTATGGCAATCTGATCGCGCTGGTCAGCCAGGCACATCTGGGGGCCGACCCTGCCGATGATCCGCATTTGTTGCTGGCGGATTTTAGCGGCCGCACCGAAGGGCTGATATGCCTGACGGGCGGTGCCGATGGCGCGCTGGCGCGGTTGCTGGCCGATGGACAGGCGGCGGATGATTATGCGGATGCGCTGGTGGCGCTGTTTCCAGGGCGGCTGTATGTCGAGATCAGCCGCAGTTCCGAGCCTGTCGAACAGCGCAGCGAAGCCGGGCTGTTGCGTCTGGCGGCGGCGCGGCAGCTGCCGATCGTTGCCACAAATCCGGTCAAATTCCTCGATGCCAAGGTGCATCTCGCCCATGATGCGTTGCTCTGCATCGCTGATTCAAGCTATGTGGAGGCCGATGAGCGGCGGCGGTCAAACCCTGAACATCGGCTGAAATCCGCAAACGAGATGCGGCAGGCCTTTGCCGATCTGCCCGAAGCCATCGCCAACACCATCGTCATTGCCCAGCGTTGTGCCGTCGCTGCGCCAGCCCGAAAGCCCATCCTGCCACGGATGAGCAGCGATGGCGCCGCCGAAGACCCGGCCCTGGTGACGGCTTCCGAAATCGGCCTGTTGCAACGCCTGTCGGCGCTGGGCATCGCCGGGGCCGCGGCTACGCCTTACCATGATCGCCTGGCCTTTGAACTCGGCGTCATCAACACCATGGGCTTTGCCGGCTATTTCCTCATTGTGGCGGATTTCATCGTCTGGGCAAAGGCCCAGGGCATACCGGTCGGCCCGGGGCGAGGCTCGGGGGCCGGATCGGTCGTTGCCTGGGCGCTGACCATCACCGATCTCGATCCGCTCGAACATGGGCTGTTGTTCGAACGCTTTCTCAACCCCGACCGCGTTTCAATGCCCGATTTCGATATTGATTTTTGCGAAACCCGGCGCGGCGAAGTCATTCACTATGTCCAGCAGCGCCACGGCGAAGCACAGGTCGCGCAGATCATCACCTTTGGCAAGATGAAGGCCCGCGCCGTGCTGAAGGACGTCGGCAGGGTGCTGCAAATGCCCTATGGCCAGACCGATCGATTATCCAAACTAGTGCCCAGCCACCCAACCGACCCCTGGACGCTGGCGCGCACGCTGGGGCAGGGCAAGGACAAGGATGGCAAGCGGTATCCCGGCCTGCCGGAATTCATCGCCGAGCGCGATCGTGATCCAAAGGTGGCGCGGCTGATCGAGATCGCGCTGCAACTGGAAGGCCTGCCGCGCCACAGCTCCACCCATGCCGCTGGCGTCGTCATCGGCGACCGGCCACTGTCCGAACTGGTGCCGCTGTACCGCGATCCGCGCTCCGACATGGCGGTGACGCAATTTGAAATGAAGGCGGTCGAAAAGGCCGGGCTGGTCAAATTCGATTTTCTGGGGCTGAAAACCCTCTCGGTGCTGAAACGTGCCGAGGAATTGCTGGCGGCGCGCGGGGTGATCGTCGACTGGCTGGCGCTGCCGCTCGATGATCCGGCGGTCTATCAATTGCTGGCGCGCGCCGACAGCGTCGGGGTGTTCCAGTTTGAATCCGAAGGCATGCGCCGGGCGCTGACGCAGGTGCGGCCAGATTGTTTTGCCGATATCGTCGCGCTGGGGGCGCTGTATCGCCCCGGCCCGCTGGACAATAGTCCAAGCTGTGCCAATCGCAAGCACACGCGCGAAGCGGTTGAGCTGCTGCACCCGGCGATGGCACCGATCCTTTCTGAAACCTCTGGCATCATCGTCTATCAGGAACAG
>JBBRIC010000082.1:0-11846 GCA_038221665.1 Sphingomonadales bacterium | reverse complement strand
AGGGACGGCTGGTGAATCTTGGTTGCGCCACCGGTCACCCGAGTTTCGTCATGTCGAATTCGTTTTCGAACCAGGTCCTGGCGCAACTCGATCTTTGGAAGAATAAGGACGTCTACAAGGTCGGCGTCTACGTTCTCTCCAAAGCCCTCGACGAAGAAGTGGCTCGCCTGCACCTGCAAAAGATCGGCGTGAAACTGACGAAGCTGACCGACAAGCAAGCCGGTTACATCGGCGTCAGCACCAGCGGGCCGTTCAAACCGGAAGCCTATCGCTACTGATTTTCAGGGCATGGTGACATCAGTTAGCATCACCACGATTGCCCTTTGGGCAACCCCTGCGGGGCGGTGTGGCTTTTGGCGCATGGCGGCGTCGCGAGCCAAAATCAATACCGTCCTGGCGATCCTACCTGCCGCCATCACGCTCTAACGGATCAACCGGATTTCGACCCCGACCGCGTCGGCCACATCGGCCCAGACGCGGTCGGCGGTGAGCACCGGCGCCTGAAGCCGGGCAGCGAGTGCGAGGCAGAATCGGTCACCCAGCGACAGGTTCGCGCCGCTCGTGGTGGCCCGCTTCAATCCTGCGGCTATGGCCAGTTCCTTGTCGGCGGCGATCGTCATGATGTCGATGCGTTCAATGCTTGCAAGCACCGCATCGCTGTTGAAGTCGCGGCGCAACCGCTGGACGACTTCTGCGACATTTACAGCGCATATCGTGGCGCCGGCCAGTGCTGCTTCAACCCTGTCTGCACCCGGTTCGTTATGCAGCAGCGCCAGCAACGCCGATGCATCAAGGACGACGGTCACGCATCAGCCCAGTTGGCGCGACGATCGGCCAGAAAATTTTCCACCGTATCAACAGGCTTTGCCAGATCGATTCGCCCGGCCAAAAGCAGGGCGCGCGCAAGGTCGATTGCGCCCGGCGCGCCGTTTTCGCTGCGCTCTGCCAGCATGAGCGGCACCATCGATCCATAGACGGCCCCGGAGCTGAACACCTTGCCGCCGCGCCAGTCGAGTTGCCGGATCGGTTTCAGGCCGCGACGAACAAGTGTATCGCGCTCCCAGCGGCCTACATGCTGTTTTTCGACATTGTCGAGGCTACCGACCGCCGCCGCAACGTCCGCATCGATTGCCTTGACTGCTGGACGACCCAACGCTGTCATTGCTTCCATGCGCTGCACAACATCGGCGTCACTGAACAATGGCGCGAGCTTGCGGCCATTGGCCGACTGCATGAATTCCTTGAGTGTCATTTTGAAACGCCCTCGGACCAGCAACAATGTATATAGAACGCCAAAGGCCCGGATCAAGTCTATAAACAACAACGCTTGGCGATATCAATCGGTTACGGCAAAAGGCAGCAATGATCCGCGTCAATGAAAGCGATATGGCGAGGCTTGCCGGCCAACTGGCAAACGTCATGCGCCCGGGCGACATCATCGCGCTTTATGGCGATCTTGGCGCCGGCAAGACGACCTTTGCCCGCGCCGTCATCGCTGCGCTGGGCTGGTCGGGCGAGGTGCCATCGCCAACCTATACGCTGGTGCAAAGCTATGATGGCGCCATGATGCGGCTGCCGGTCTGGCACGTCGATCTCTATCGGCTCGATGGACCCGGTGACGCCGATGCGCTGGGGCTGTTCGAAACCGATGCTGCCTTGATCATCGAATGGCCGGAGCGGCTGGGCGCCCGGCTGCCGGCACAAGCGCTGCGTTTGTGCCTGTCGGGCAGCGGCGATGCGGTTCGGGACTTGACTTGGGAGCGGCCCAAGGCTTGGGAAGACCGGTGGCCGCCGCTCCCTCTCCGATGATTCCGCCACCGTCGGCGCCGGCGTTTCTTGCCCGTCATGGCTGGGGCGGCGCGCGTATTGCGCCGCTTGCCGGCGACGCTTCGTTCCGCCGCTATTTCCGCGTGCATGGCGCCGATGGCAGTACCGCCGTGCTGATGGATGCACCGCCCGACAAGGAGGATTCGCGGCCCTATTTCGCTGTTGGCCAGCGTCTCCACAGCCTTGGTTTTTCGGCGCCACAGCCGATTGCCAGCGATTTTGAGGCAGGGCTTTTCCTGATCGAGGATTTTGGCGATGCGCGGGTGACGCCGGTGCTGGCTGGCGCTGCTGATCGCGAACGCGGCATTTACGAGGCCGCGGTCGATCTCCTCGCCATCTTGCACAATCATCCGGCCGGCGATGTGCCGCCTTATGATGAATGCGAATTGCGCCGCGAGGCCCGGCTGTTCGTCGAATGGTATCTGCCGGCGGTCGGAATTGCCGAAGCGCCGGGCTATGACGCGGCCTGGGCGCCCTTGTGGCCGGCGGTGTTGACCGGGCCGCGCGTGCTGACGTTGCGGGATTATCATGCCGATAATCTGATGCTGATCGACCGGCCGGGGCTGCGCGGCCTTGGCCTTCTCGATTATCAGGATGCGCTGGCCGGCCACCCGGCCTATGATCTGGCGTCATTGCTGCAGGATATTCGCCGCATTGTCTCACCGGCGCTGGAGGCAGCGATGATCGATCGCTACCTGGCCTGCCGCCCCGATACCGATGCGGCTGCGTTCCGTACTGCCTATGACATTCTGGGGGCGCAGCGAAACATCAAGATTCTGGGCGTTTTCACAAGGTTGTATGTTCGTGATGGCAAACCGGCCTATCCCGCCTTCCACCCCCGGCTCTGGGAATTGGTGACGCGCAATCTTGCCCGGCCGGCGCTGGCGCCCGTCGCTGCCTGGTTCGCCGCCCATGTGCCACCGGGCGCGCGTCATGGCGTCATGGTGACCGCATGAGCAGCGGGCCTCCGCTCGCCATCCGCCCGCACATCGATGTGGTCATGCCGACCACCGCGATGGTGCTTGCCGCAGGGCTTGGCAAACGCATGCGGCCGTTGACCGCAACCCGGCCCAAACCGCTGATCGAAGTCGCTGGCCGCACCCTTCTTGATCGGGCACTTGACCGGGTCGAAGCCTCTGGCGTTGCCCAAGCCATTGTCAATGCACATTATTTTGCCGACCAGATCGACGCTGCGGTGGCAGGGCGGCATGGCCGGCTAAAGATCATGGTGTCAAACGAACGCGCCTGCCTGCTTGAAACCGGCGGCGGCGTGACTGCGGCACTGCCGCTGATCGATGCCGATCCGTTTTTCGTCATCAATGCCGATAATATGTGGATCGATGGCGCCGCCGACACGCTGCGCCAACTGGCCAAGCTTTGGGACCCGGCGGTCATGGACGCTATGCTGCTGCTGGTGCCGCTGGCGCGGGCCAATGGTTATGACGGTCGCGGCGATTTCCATCTCGATGCCGCGGGCAAGGCCGCAGCGCGCGGTGAATTGCGCATCGCGCCGTTCGTTTATTCCGGCATTCAACTGATCTCCAAATCCCTGTTCGAGGGCGAGCCGATCGAACCATTTTCGATGTGGCGGGCCTGGAACAAGGCGATTGCTGCTGGCCGGCTATATGGTGCCGGGCATCAGGGCCTGTGGTTCCATGTCGGGACGCCCGCCAGCATCGGCGAGACCGAAGGCCTGCTTGAAACCGTCTGAGATTTATTCAATCCCGCCGCACATCGCCTTTGTCGATGCGCTGGCGGCGGGTCTGCTGGCGCGCTGCGGCGATGATCCGCTGGCGTTGGCCAATGCCCAGATCCTGTTGCCCAACCGCCGCGCCACCCGGGCGCTTACGGATGCCTTTGTGCGGCTGGCCGGCGACAGGGGGCTGTTGTTGCCGCGCCTGACGCCGGTTGGCGATCTGGATGATGACAGTTTCGATCGGTTTGCGGCAGGCGATACGTTCCTGCCGCCGGCGGTGCCGGCGCTGCGTCGGCGGCTCGAACTCGGCCGGCTGGTGCGCGCTTTGCCTGATGGCCGAGATGCCGACAGCCGAGATGCCGACAGGCGCGCTGTCGGGCGCAGCGCTGTCGAAGCGCTGCGGCTGGGGGATGCACTGGCGGCAACGCTCGATGCGCTGCTTGCCGATGAAATCGATCCGTCCCGGCTGGGGGAAGTGGTCGTTGCCGATCTTGCCAGCCATTGGCAGCAGACTCTGGCGTTTCTGGACGTGATCATCACCGCCTGGCCGCCGGCGCGCGATGCGCTGCATGGCCTTGGCGCGAGCGACGGCGGCACCAGGATTGCCGCGCTGATCGACGCGCTGGTGGCGCGGTGGCAGGCGGCGCCGCCGCCGGGGCTGGTGGTGGCGGCCGGCATCACCGGCAGTTCACCGCCGCTGGTGCGGTTGCTGGCCGGTGTGCTTGCGCTGCCGCAGGGCATGCTGGTGCTGCCCGGGCTCGATAGCGATCTGTCGGAGGCGGGGCAGGCACGCTGGGCCGCCATCCGCTGCGCCGAAGCCGACACGGCCGACGATGCGGAGGATGGCGCTGGCGCAAATGGCAATGACAGCGAAGAACATCCGCAATATGCCCTGAAACTGTTGCTGGCGCGGCTGCGCACCGATCGCAGCGACGTCGCCGATTGGGGCATCGCCACCGAACGCGACGGGCCGCTGGCGCGAACCTTGTTCGTGCAGGCTGCCATGGCACCGGCCGATGCCGCCGATGGCTGGCACAGCAGCATTGCTGGCGATGCCGGTTTTTCGGGCGTCCGCGCTGCCGAGGCGGCAACGCCCGCCGAAGAGGCCATGATCATCGCCCTCGCCTTGCGGCAGGCACTAGAACAGCCAGGCAAAACGGCGGCGCTGGTGACGCCCGATCGTGGTCTTGCCCGCCGGGTGGCGGCGCAGTGCCGGCGCTGGGGCATCGCCATCGATGATTCGGCAGGCACGCCGCTGCGCCTGACGCCGCCGGGCGCGCTGGCGCTGGCGCTGGTCACGGCAATGGCCGAAGGTTTTGCGCCGGTGCCGCTGCTGGCGGTATTGAAACATCCGCTGGTGGCGACGGGGGACGACCGCTTGCCCTGGCTGGCGGCGACGCGTCGGCTCGATCTGGTGCTGCGCGGGGTCCGGCCTTTGGCGGGGCTCGACATGATCGCCGAGCGCATCGAGGCGGGATTTGATGATCGCCGGTCCCGCGCCCGCCGCGAACCAGCCAATGCCGATGTGCTGGCGGCGCTGGCGGCGGATGAGGATGATACGCGGCGCTGGTGGCAGGGCGCCGCTGCCGCGCTCACCCCGCTGGCACGCCTTGCCGATGCCGGCAGCTGCGATTTATCAGGCCTTGCCGCTGCCTTGCGGGAAACCGCGCAACTGCTGGCCGGCGATGGCCTATGGGCCGGCCCCGATGGCCGGGCGCTGGCAGCGCTGATCGAAAAGCTGGAGGCTGATGGCGCAATTTTTGGCAGCTTTGATCTTGACGATGCGCCGGGGCTGATGGCGGCGCTGTTGTCGGATGTCGCGGTGCGCAATGCCTATGCCGGCCATCCGCGCCTCGCCATTTTGGGGCCATTGGAAGCCCAGTTGCAGCGCGCCGACCTGATGATCCTCGGCGGCCTTAACGAAGGCGTCTGGCCGGCGCGGCCGGCGCCCGATCCCTGGCTGGCACCGGTCATCCGGCGCGGCCTTGGCCTGCCGGGGCTGGCGCGTTCGACAGGGCTTGCGGCCCATGATTTCGTCGGCGCGCTGGGGGCGCAATCCGTGCTGTTGACCCGCGCCCGGCGCGATGCCTCGGCACCGCTGGTGGCGTCGCGGTTCTGGCTGCGCTTGCAGGCCTTTAGCGGCGGTCTGGCCAGCGCCGATGATCTGGTCGGCATCGCCCGGCGTCTGGACGGCGATGGCCCGCCGCAATCGATGGCCCCGCCGGCCCCTGCGCCGGCGGCGGCGCTGCGCCCGCGTCAGCTATGGGTGACCGAGATCGATCAGCTGAAGGGCGATCCCTTTGCCTTTTATGCGCGCAAAATCCTGCGTCTGGCGCCGCTCGATCCGCTCGATCAGGATCCGACAGCGGCAACGCGCGGCACCCGCATCCACGAAGTGCTCGAAAATTGGGTGGGCAGTGGCGCCGGCAATCTCGATCGGCTGGCGCAATTGACCGAAGCGATGCTGGCCGATGAAGGCCGGCAATTTCCGCTGCTGCGGGCGCTGTGGGCGCCGCGCGCGCGCCGCGCGCTGGCCTTTGCCGGCGAGCAGATATTGGTCGCTGAAAGCCAGGGCTGGCTGACGATGGTGGCCGAAGCCAGTGGCAGACTGTTGTTGCCCAATGGCATAACCATCGAAGGCCGGGCCGATCGCGTCGATCGCAATGCCAGTGGCGGCATCATCGTCATCGATTATAAAACCGGCCGGGTGCCAGCAGCGAGCGCTGTCAAATCGGGGTTTGCCAACCAACTTGGGCTTTTATTGGCAATGGCCGCGGCTGGCGATCTGCGCACCAGCGCCGTCAAGATCGCGCATGGCACGCCGGCCGGCATCGCCTATTGGCAATTGGGCGGTGGCAGCACGCCGGGCAAGATCATCGACCCGTTGCGCGGCAAACCGCCGGTCGATGCCGTCGATCATGTCGATGACGTGCTGACCGATATCGAAAATCTGACCAGCGACTTGCTGCTGACCGACAAGGCGTTTCAGGCCAAAATTCAGATATTGCCGGGCTTTGGCGATTATGACCATCTGGCGCGGCTGGCGGAATGGCAGGACCGGCCGCAGCTGGCGTTGAAATCATGACGGTCGGCGGCGTCAGCCCTTTGCAGCCCCTGAAAGCTGGACAGGCAGCGGCGGCTGGCCCCGATATTCATGCCTGGGTGGCGGCATCGGCCGGCACCGGCAAGACACAAGTGCTGTCGGCCCGGGTGCTGCGGCTGTTGC
Source organism: Sphingomonadales bacterium (assembly GCA_038221665.1). Taxonomy (GTDB): domain Bacteria; phylum Pseudomonadota; class Alphaproteobacteria; order Sphingomonadales; family Sphingomonadaceae; genus Sandarakinorhabdus. Next base: position 5,097 of record JBBRIC010000082.1, on the reverse strand, counting down.
TGCGCGGCGTCGCGCCATCGGCGATCCTGTGCCTGACCTTTACCAAATTGGCGGCTGCCGAGATGCAAACACGCATTTTTGATCGGCTGGCCTGGTGGGCGCGGTGCAGCGACGCCGAACTTTCATCCGACCTTGCCGCCATCTCGGCCGAGCCCGATGATCTGACGCGAACCCGAGCGCGGCGGCTGTTCGCGCAATTACTCGATGCGCCCCAGGGCCTGGCGGTCGCCACAATCCATGCCTTTGCGCAAGGGCTGATCGCCAGCTTTCCGATCGAAGCGGGCGTGGCGCCGGGGTTCCAGACGCTGGATGATCGCAGTGCCGGGGCGCTCCAGCAACGCCTGCTCGTCGATGCCATCGAAGGCGCTGACAGCGACGATGAATTCCTCGCCGACCTTGCCGCGATCAGCATTGCCGGCGGCGAACAGCGGCTGCGCAAGGTCATCGCCCGGCTGGCCGCGCACGGGCTGGCGCTGGCCCGGACGCCGGCCGCGCTCGAACCGATGCTGCGCCGGGGTTTTGGGCTGGCGACCGATGCCGATGGCGCCATGGTGCTGGCGACGGCAATGGCAGCGTTCGATACCGACGGTGTTGCCCGCCTTGCCGCCGCCATGGCCGATTCGGGCAAGGTCAGCTTTGTGGCAGCAGCGGCCCGCGCCCATGCCGCGATCGGCCATGACGACCCCCGGCAACGCTATGCGGCGTTGCGCGGATTTTTCCTGACCGGGAAGGACGAGGCCCGATCCGACAAGGCGGTGCCGGCCGACGCTGCCAAGGACGATGCGGGGCTGAAGCCGCTGTTCAACGATCTTGCCGCTGCGATGCTGGCGATCGTTGCCGAACAACGCCTGCACGATGCCGTTGCCCATGCGGCGCGGCATTTGCGCGTGGGCCGGCGATTGGCGGCGGACTGGCTGCGCGCCAAGGCCCGGCTCGGCGTGGTCGATTATGATGACATGATCGCTGCCGCCCAGCGTCTGCTGCAGGCCCCGGGCGCTGCCGAATGGGTGCGCTACAAACTCGATCAGCGCATCGATCATATCCTGGTCGATGAAGCCCAGGATACCAATGACCGGCAGTGGCAGATCGTTGAAGCGCTGAGCGAGGAATTTTTTGCCGGCAAGGGCGCCCGCGATGTCGATCGATCGCTGTTTGTCGTCGGCGATTTCAAACAGGCGATTTTCAGCTTTCAGGGCTCCGATCCGCAAGTCTATCGCGACAAAAGGCAGATTTTCGAACAATTGGCCAGCGATGCCGGCAAGCCGTTGCTCGGCATTCCACTGGCGGTGAATTTTCGCTCGCTCGGCACCATCCTGGAACTTGTCGATGCGGTGGTGGCGGTGCTGGGGCCAGCAACTTTTGATCGCGACGGGGTGCCGCGCCACGTGCCGCATCGCTGCAAAGGGCAGGGGGTAGTGACGCTCTGGCCGGCGCTGGCCAGCCCGGGCGACGCGTCTGACGCGTCCGACGCGGACGCTGATGCGGAAGAGGATGAGGCAGCTTCGAGGCCGCTCAAAACCGAAATCCTGCTGGCGCACAAGATCGCAGCGACGATCGCCGGCTGGCTCGATTCCGCTCGGCCGCTGATCCTGCCGGCGCGCGGCCGGCGCGTGCAGCCGCAGGATATATTGGTGCTGGTGCGCAGCCGCAGTGGCTTTTCGAACGCGCTGGTTGCGGCGCTGCACGCCAATCAAGTCGCGATTGCAGGCGTTGACCGGCTGAAATTGTCGGACCCGCTGGCCGTTGCCGATTTGCTGGCGCTGGCGCGCTTTGCCTTGCAACCGGGCGATGATCTGGTGCTGGCGGCCTTGCTGGTCTCGCCGTTCATCGGGCTCGATCATGACCGGCTGTTTGCACTTGCCCATGATCGGCCGGGCACGCTCTGGGCGGCGGTGCTGACCAGTGCCGAGCCATTGGTGGTGGCAGCCGCGACGGCGTTGCGGGATGTGCTGGGCTTTGCCGATTATGCCGCGCCGCATGAATTTTTCGAACGGATACTGTCGGGGCCACTGCGGGGTCGCGCCAGATTATTGGCGCGGCTGGGGTCGGAGGCGCGCGACGCCATCGATGCCGTGCTCGATCAGGCTTTGGCCTTTGAAGCGGCCAATCCGCCATCGCTGCAGGGTTTTATCGCCTGGATCGACAGCGATGATCTTGAAATCAAGCGCGATCCCGATGCGCCGCTGGATGCCGTGCGGCTGATGACCGTCCATGGTGCCAAGGGCTTGCAGGCGCCGATCGTCATCCTTGCCGATGCGACGCGGCGGCGCAGCGGTGAACGCGAGGCGCCATTGCTGATGGGCTTTGACAATGGCCCCCCGCTGCCGCTGTTCCTGGCCAGCCGCAAGGGCCTGTCGGGGCCGCTGGCCGAAGCCATCGAGGCCGAAACCCATGCTGCGGCGCGCGAACATTGCCGGCTGCTTTATGTGGCGCTGACCCGGGCCGAGGATATGCTGTTCATCGGCGGCGCGCTCCCGGCCCGCAGCGACGAACCGCATGAAGAAAGCTGGTATGCCGCCGTTGCAGCGGCGCTTGACGGCCTGGATGCAAAACGGCTGTTTGCCAGCGGCTGGGATGAAGGCGAAACGCTTGAATATCGCAGCGGGGAGGCGGTGCCAGCGATGGCCAAAGACGCCCTGTTGCAACCGCGATCGGCGCTGACGCTGCCGGGCTGGGTGACAACGCCCGCACCTGCCGAGGCACGGCCACCCCGGCCGCTGTCACCATCAGCGCTGGCCGCCGATGATGTGGCGGCGCCGCCCGCTGGCCCGGCGGCGCAGGCGGCGGCGCGGCGCGGCGCGGCGCTCCACGCATTATTCGAAAAACTGCCCGATGTGGCACCCGAACGCCGGCTGGCCGTCGGGGAAGCCTGGGCGCGGGCGGCGGTTCCCGACCTTGATGCGGCGGAACTCGTCGCAACGGTGCTGCGCGTCCTTGATGACGATCGCTTTGCCGCGCTGTTCCGGCCCGGTGCGCTGGTCGAAGCGCCGGTTGCTGCGGTGGTCGATGGCATTGTTATTGCAGGAAAGGTCGATCGCCTGCTGGTCAGCGCCGGCACGGTGCTGATCATCGATTTCAAGACCGGCCGCCGCATTCCCGAAACTGCCGATACCGTCGAACCCTATCATGCCCGCCAGATGGCCGCCTATGCTGCGGCGCTGGCACAGGTTTTTCCCGGCCGAATAATCCGCGCCGCGCTGCTGTTTACGGCTGGTCCGACGCTCATCGAACTGCCGGATGCCATGCTGCAGCTTTATCGCCCCCAAGCCGCACTGGCGTTGAATGCTGGGGTGATTGCGCCTAATTAAGCGGTTGATCCAGATAATCAGGGATGGTCCGATGGCTGCCAAACATGTAACCGATGCATCGTTCCACGCCGATGTGATCAGCAGCGAGACGCCGGTGCTGGTGGATTTCTGGGCCGAATGGTGCGGCCCCTGCCGACAGATCGGCCCGGCGCTGGAGGAAATCAACGCAGAGCTTTCGGGCGTCGAGATCGTCAAGCTCAACATCGATGATAATCCCGACGCGCCAACGCGCTATGGCGTGCGCGGCATTCCAACGATGATCCTGTTCAAAAATGGCGAGCCGGTCGCAACCAAGGTCGGCGCTGCACCCAAGAGCCAGTTGAAAAGCTGGCTGGAAGCAGCGATCGCCTGAGGCGGGCGCGATCGCCCATCGGTTGCAGCGTCTTCCCGGGCTTGACCCGGGACCCTGTTGGTCTTTGCGCCGCACGTGCAACTGGATCCCGGGTCAAGCCCGGGCAGACGCCCTGTAATGTCACCGTCCTAAAATACGTTCTAAAATATATTTCGAAACACTCTTGATTTATCTGCTGTCAAGATATATCTTGGAACTTATGAAACATTCTAGGAGGCATCCAATGCACAAAAATCATTCTTGCGGCGAGGGCAGCAGCCACCGCCGCTACAGCTGGCGCGGCCAGGCTTTTTCCGCTTTTGCCGAACATTTCGGCGATCATTTTGCCGATATGGGCAGCTTTGGCGGTCGGGGCAGCGGTCGGGGCAGCGGTCGGGGTGGCCGGCCGGGTGGCGGCCGTCAGCGGGTCCTAGATGGCGCCGAATTGCGGTTGGTGCTGCTGAAATTGATCGCGGAACAGCCGCGCCATGGCTATGAACTGATCAAGGCGATCGAAACCCTGTCGGGGGGCAGCTATGCGCCCAGCCCGGGCATGATCTATCCAACGCTCAGCATGATGGCAGATATCGGTGAGGTCGCCGAACAGGCCGAGGCCAATCGTAAACTTTATACGATCACCGACGCCGGTCGCACAGCGCTTGGCGCCGAAGCCGAAGCCGCAGCCAATGCCATCGTCCGTTTGGAAGCCCTTGCCGCAGCCAGCGCCCAGGCCAGCGAACGCAGCGATTCCGCCCCCGTCCGCCGCGCCCTGCGCAACCTCCACATGGCGGTGCATGCCCGGCTGAACGACGATGCTGCGGACAAGGCGACGCAGCTCGATATCGCTGGCCTGCTCGATGAAGTCGCAGGCCGGATCGAACGGCTGTAAGCTCTGCCCGAGGCGCGTCGGTCAATCCCAACGCGCTTCGGGCGGCAGGCTCATCAAAATCGCATCGACATTGCCGCCGGTTTTCAAACCAAATGTCGTGCCGCGATCATAAACCAGGTTGAATTCGGCATAAAGCCCGCGGTATCGCAGCTGTTGCAGCCTTTGTTCCGCGGTGAATTCATTGTGCATCTTGGCGCGGACCAGCCGGGGGTAAAGCGCGACAAAACAATCGCCGACAGCCTTGGTAAAGGCGAAATCCCGCGCCCAGTCGCCACTATCCAGATGATCGTAAAAAATCCCGCCAACGCCCCGGTGGCGGTTCCGGTGCGGCACCCAGAAATAGTCCTCGGCCCATTTTTTATAGGCTGGATAATGCGCTGGATCATGCGCATCGCACATCGCCTTGACGGCCGCGTGAAACGTCGCGGTTTCTGCGTCATCGGGCAGGGCCGGGTTCAGATCGACGCCGCCGCCGAACCAGCGCTTTGTCGTCACCAGATGCCGGGTGTTCAGATGGATGGCCGGCACCAGCGGATTGGCCGGGTGGATGACAAGGCTGATCCCGGTTG
>JBBRIC010000081.1:0-12114 GCA_038221665.1 Sphingomonadales bacterium | reverse complement strand
CCTGGGGCGATTATGGCCATCGCCTGATCGCCAACATCGCGCTGGCCAACATGACTCCACAGGCGCGGGCCGAGGTGCGACGCATAATGGCAGGCAGCCCCGCACTCAACACCCCCGATTGCCCGATGCACAGCCTTGCCGATGCGTCGGTCTGGCCCGATTGCGTGCGGGCCGCTGGCGATCGGTTCAAATTCGCATCGCCCTGGCATTACCAGAATATCGATGTTCGCCGGGCCTTTGACATAACGGCCAATTGCCCCAATGGCGATTGCGTCACGGCGCAGATACCGCGCCAGCTGGCATTATTGGCAAGTTCGGCGGCAAGCCCTGGCGAACGCGCCCAGGCGCTGGCCCTTGTGGTGCATTTTGTCGGTGATCTGCACCAGCCGCTGCATATCGGCGACAAGGCCGATCGCGGCGGCAATGATGTGGTGGCGGCCTGGGGCAGAAAAATCCGGCCGCGCATGAACCTGCACGGTATCTGGGACAATGAATTGGCCGAACGCAGCCTGACCGAGCCGCCGATAATCACCGCCCAATCGCCAACGCCCGGCCAACGCCGGGAATGGGCAGAGGGCGGCGTTGCCGACTGGGCGCGCGAAAGCTGGGAATTGTCGCGCAGGCTCGTTTATCCGGCGTTGGTCAGCACCACCGATCGCTGCCCGGGCGGCATTTCGCGCTGCGCGTTGATCGATCAACGCTATGTCGCGGCCAGCCGCGACGCCGTGCGCCTGCAGGTGCAACGCGCCGGGGTGCGGCTGGCAATGCTGCTGAATCGATCATTGGTGCGTTAGGACGCGTGGGTTAGGGAGTTTCGATAATGCGGCTTGATGATGAACGCGACAGCGACAATGTCGAAGATGCGCGCGGCCAGGGCGGCGGTTTCGGCATACCCGGGCTTGGTGGCGGCGGGCTGTCCTTTGGCGGCGGCCGCATGGGTTGTGGCACTTTGGTCATCGTTGCCGTTCTGGCGCTGGTATTCGGCATCAACCCGCTGTCGTTGCTGGGCGGCGGCAGTGGCGGTCCGACCGCGCCGACCGAGCAACAGATTGGCCAGCCAGCGGGCCCGTCGGCACCAGCCCCCGGCCAGCGCAGCGAAATGGATCGGTTCGTTTCCCGTGTCCTCGCCACAACCGAAGACAGTTGGGATGCGCAATTCAAAAAAGAAGTCGGCCAAGCCTATCAGCGGCCAAAGCTGGTGCTGTTCAGCGGCAGCGTGCGGTCGGGCTGCGGCGCGGCCGAAGCTGCGATGGGGCCATTTTACTGCCCTGCCGATGGCAAGGTCTATCTCGACCAGAGTTTTTTCGATGAACTGTCGCAGCGCTTCGGCGCAAAGGGCGATTTTGCCGCCGCCTATGTGATTGCGCATGAAATCGGCCATCATGTGCAAAATTTGCTCGGCATTTCGGAACAGGCGCAGCGCGCCCAGTCACGCGCTTCGAAAACCGAGGGCAATGCGATTTCGGTGCGGGTGGAATTGCAGGCTGATTGCCTCGCCGGTGTCTGGGCCAGCGCCAATCGCCAGTTGCTCGATCCGGGTGACATCGAGGAAGCCATGCGCGCCGCCACCGCCATCGGCGATGACACGCTGCAGCGCGCTTCGACAGGCATGGTGATGCCCGAAAACTTCACCCATGGCAGCGCGGCGCAACGCACGCGCTGGTTCATGCAAGGCTTTGACAAGGGCAGCATCAGGGCCTGTGATACGTTTGCAGCGGACGCGCTGTAATGTCAGACGTGGCAGTTTTCGTTCTTCAGTGAGGGTCAGATATGCGCAGATTTTTGGGTATCGTCGCAGCGTTGGCACTGGCAGCGTTGGCACTGGCAGCTCCGGCACGCGCCGAAGCGCCGGCATTGTCGCAAAAATGCCTGATGAACCGTGACATTCGCGCCAAACGACTGTCTGCGGACCAAGGCTATTTTGCCAAAACCTCGCGCGGCTGGTGGCAAAACAGCGGCGGCGCCTGCCCCGCCTATGCGCCCCGACGTGCCCTAAAAACCGCCAGCATCAGCAACCAGCAATGCAGCGGCGATGTCGTTGAAGTCTATGACGCCATAACCCGCATCGGCTTTGGTGGCTGCGCGCTCGGTGATTGGCGGCGCATCAGCGGCGAGCCGCCGGTGCCTGCGCAATAGCCTGGAGCATCGTGCCGCTTTGCGGACTTTCAGCACGACCGTTTAGCCGTGCCTCGATAGCATCCCAGATGCGGGCCGGCGTGTCGGTGCCGTTGAAGCGATCGATGGCGACTATGCCGGTCGGTGATGTGACGTTGATTTCGGTCAAAAAGCCCGCAATCACATCGATGCCGACAAAGATCAGCCCACGGGCCTTTAGTTCAGGGCCGATGATGGCGCAGATTTCGGCCTCGCGCGGCGTCAATTCGGTCGCGTGCGCCGCACCACCGGCGGCAAGATTGGACCGGATCTCGCCGGTTTTGGGCAGGCGGTTGATCGCGCCCATGGGTTCGCCATCGACCAGCACGATACGTTTGTCGCCAGCGCTGACCTGCGGCAGGAAGGCCTGAACCATGAACGGTTCGGTCCAGACGCTGCCGAACATTTCCACGAGTGCCGGCAGATTGCCGTCGTTTTTATCGATGAGAAACACCGCCGTCCCGGCATTGCCGTAAAGCGGTTTGACCACAATGTCGCCGTGGCGGGCCCGAAATGCCATCGCTTCGGCAAGGCTGCGAGTGACCAGCGTTGGCGGCATCAGGTCGGGATAGCGCAAGACAAACAGCTTTTCAGGCGCGTTGCGAACCTCGGCCGGGTCATTCACCACCAGCGTTTCGCCAGCGACCATTTCGAGCAGATGCGTGGCGGTGATATAGCCCATGTCGAACGGCGGATCCTGCCGCATCAGCACGACATCGGCATCATGGCCCAGATCAATGGTCGCCGGCTCGGCCTGCCAGGCAAAATGCGCACCCATCTCGCGTTGGACGGTCAACGACCGCGCCTGTGCCCGCACCCGGCCATTTTCGGCCGACAAGGCCGTCGCCAAATAATGCTGCAGGACATGCCCCCGCCACTGCGCCTCCAGCATCAGCGCAAAGGTTGAATCGCCAGCAATATTGATTGTTTCGATCGAGTCCATCTGGACCGCGACACGCAAAGCCATGGACACGACTCTAGCTATCGGAGCGCGTCAGGGCGGCCAGGGCGGCCTGAATGCGGCGGCCGACCGCCGTGTCGTGCGTCGTTTCCAGCATCGCCGTCAGGCTGGCCCGGGCGGCGCGATTGGCACCCAGCAGTTGTTCCAGCCGGGCGCGTTCCCACCAGAGGCTCGACAGGCGCGGCGCCATCGTCGTCATGCGTTCGTACAGCCGCAGGGCGCGTTTGGTATCGCCGCCGCTGCGCGCCCGGCTGGCCTGATTGGTCAACAGCCGGATCAGCATCTGGCGATTGGACAAGGCCTCGAATCGGTCGGTAACGGTTTCGCCGCCGCCATGACGGGCGATTTCAATGGCCCGCGCCCGGCTGATGACCAGGCCATGATCAAAAGGATCGATCATCACCGAATCGACGCCGCCACCTACCTCGACAACAACATGCCCTGGCAGGTTGAGCGCTTCGGCACGCCAGCCGACACGCCGCGCCAGCGCCACGTACAGAATGGCGAGCGCGATCGGCAAACCACGCCCGCGATCCGCCACGGCGATCAGATCGGCATTCAACGGATTGTCATAATCATCGGTCGCCCCCGTTAGGCCCGATTCGGCGGCGATCAGCCCGGCCAGACGCCGCGCCCGGCCATTGCCCGAAACGGGCGCTGCATCGCGTTGCAGCGAAATTGCCCAGCCGCTGACCAAATGGCGCAGGCGATCGGGGCTGGCGTCGGGGCGATCTGCCTTGGCCAGCGCGATCCCGGCCTCGACCAGATCGATGTCGCCATCGTCGAGCAAACCCAGATCGTTCAGCTCCATCGTCCGCCTTCCCTAACCACCGCCACCAGATGCACCGGCATCGCCCAGGGGCGCACCAGCACGGCATCGATCCGCGTCGTGGTGCGCCGGCCAGCATATCGCGGCGCCAACACGCGGGACGCAGCTTCTATTCGCCGCAATGCGGCAGGATGCAGCGCAAACAGCCCGCTGTCGAGGGTGCTGCGTGCCTTTACTTCAACAAAAACCAGCGTGTCGGCCTTGGCCGCGATGATATCGATCTCACCCGCCCGGCAACGCACCCGCCGGCCAAGGATGCGATAGCCCTTCAGTTGCAGGAAAACCGCTGCGATGCTTTCGGCAAAGCGGCCCTTGGCTTCGTGCTGGCGACGCTTGTCAGGGCGCGGCATGGCCGGCTTTCAGGGCCAGCGCCCGGGTATAGACCGTGCTGCGCGGCGCCGCCAACGCCGCTGACACCATGGCGACAGCGGTTTTCATGCTATGCTCGGTCATTGCCAGTGCCAGCGCCGTATCGATGGCCATATCGTCTGCCGGGGTCTCGGCCGGCGGTGGGCCTATGGTGATGACGATCTCGCCCCTGGGCGCATTATCGGCATAGCGCAGCGCCAGCGCCGACAGGCTCCCGGTGACACATTCTTCAAAGCGCTTGGTCAATTCCCGGCCGATTGCCGCCGGGCGGTCACCAAGCCCGTCGGCGAGCGCCGCCAGGCTGGCGGCGAGGCGCGGGCCTGATTCGTACAGAACCAGCGTTGCCTTGATCGGTGCCAGTTCGGCTATGGCAATGGCCCGCGCGCCGGCCTTGGCGGGGAGGAAACCGGCAAACAGGAACCGATCGCTGGGCAGGCCCGACAGCGTCAGCGCAGCAATCGCGGCGCAGGGGCCGGGGATGGTGACGATATTGACGCCAGCGGCGCGCGCCTCCCGCACCAGCTTGAAACCGGGGTCGGAAATCAACGGCGTGCCGGCATCCGAAACCAGCGCCACGGCTTCGACCAGCGCCCTTGCAACCAGCGCCGGGCGGACCTGATCGGCGACATGGTCATGATAGGACAGCATCGGCACCCGCGCGCCGATATGGCGCAACAGCTTGGCCGACACCCTTTTGTCTTCGGCAGCGATCACCGCGACATGGCCAAGAATATGCGCGGCACGCGGTGACAAATCCCCCAGATTGCCGATAGGGGTAGCAACGATATAAAGCCCGGCAGCCAGCGCCACCCCGGTTTCGGGCAAAGGCGGTGCGGCAATCGGGAATTGGGAAGGGTTCACATGCGTATCCTGAAACGTCTGACCAGCGGCTGGCAAGCGCCACCTCGCTTTGGCCGCGAGCACTGTATCGGTATCGGGGTCGCGTTGCTGTTGGCTGGCTGCGCCGGGGTGAAAAAACCGGTTGCGGTGCCGCCCCCGCCGATCGCCGCGCCGACCGTATCAGGTCCGGCGGCGCTGCCACAGGCCATCCAGAATCGAGTCGCGCTGCTGGTGCCACTGACCGGGGCCAATGCGCCTGTCGGGCAATCGATCGCCAATGCCGCGACCATGGCCTTGCTCGATGCCGGCGACACGCGCATCAATCTGCGGGTTTACGATACCGCCCCCGGCGCGGCGGCGGCGGCCACAAAGGCCATCGAGGATGGGGCCGGGCTGTTTCTGGGGCCTTTGCTGGCCGATGACGTCCGCGCCGTCAGCGCCATCGCCGCCGCGCGCGACATTGCGATCCTCAGCTTTTCCAACGACGCCAGCCTTGCCGGCGGCAGCATTTATGTGATGGGTTTCCAGCCCGGCCAATCGATCGGCCGCACCATCGCCTTTGCCCATAGCCGCGGCATCGACCGGTTTGCGGCGCTGGTCCCGGCCGGTGTCTATGGCCAGCGCGCCCAAACCGCGTTCGTCCGCGCCGTCAGCGATGCCGGCGGGCGTTCGGTTGCGGTGGTGCCATTTTCACGCGATCCGGCAAAAATGCTCATCGCGGCGCGCAGCGTCACCAATTTCGATGCCCGGATGAAGGCCGGCGGCGGCAGCGTCGCCATCCGCCCCGATGGCACGGTGGCGGCAGGCTCGGGCAAATTGGCACCGGTGGCGTTTCAGGCGTTGATGGTCGCTGATTCGGGCAGCACGGCGGCGCAATTTCTGCCGGCGCTGGCAAAGTTTGGTGCGCCCCCCGGCAGCATCATCCTGCTTGGCACCGAATTATGGAATAATGAACCCGGACTGGCCCGCGCCCCGGCTTTGAAAGGCGCGCTGTTTGCTGCAGTGCCCGATGACAGGTTCCGCAAGCTCGCCGAGCGCTATCGCGGCAAGTTCGGCAACAGCCCGTCGCGCCTCGCCAGCTTTGGCTATGATGCGGTGCTGCTGGTCAACAGCATCGCCGGCAATTGGCCGATCGGGACGCCTTTTCCGCGCGCCGCGCTGGCCAGCCGTGATGGTTTTGCCGGCATCGATGGCGCCTTTCGCTTCACGCCGGGCAATATCGCCGAACGCGCGCTGGAGGTGCAACAGATCGGCGCCGGCACGATCACGACCGTATCGCCGGCAACACGCGGGTTTGCCAATTGACCAGGCGGTTCAGGCGGCGATCTCGCGCAGCGCCAGATCGACAAAGGCTTGCCCGGCCAGCGTCAGGCGCAAACCGATGCTGTCGGAATCAAGAAACCCCTGGTCAACCAGACGCGCCACGCGGTCGGCGCGCAACACACTCGTCAGCGTCACGCCGGTGCGGCGTTGAAATTGCACCGCATCGATACCACTGGCGAGGCGCAGCCCCATGACCAGCGCCTCGGTGGCGCGATCGGCGGGCGCCAGCAGGGCTTCGCTGGCGAGGCCATGGCCTTTGGCGGTGACAGATGCCAGCCAGGTTTCGGGTTTTTTCAAGCGTTCGGTAGCGGTGCCGGCGCGGCGGCCATGGGCGCCGGGGCCGATGCCGGCATAGTCGCCATAGGTCCAGTAGGTGATATTGTGGCGGCTTTCGCTGCCCGGCCGGGCGTGGTTTGAAACTTCATAGGCCGGCAGCCCGGCGCTGGCGGTCAAGGCCCGGGTCAATTCGAACAGATCGGCCGAAGTATCGCTGTCGGGCAGCAGCAACTGGCCCCGGGCGTGCAGCGCGGCAAAGCGGGTGCCGGCTTCGATGGTCAGTTGATAAAGCGACAAATGATCGGTGCCAAAGGACAAGGCCCGGCCAAGCTCCGCCGCCCAGCCATCGACGCTCATCCCCGGCCGGTCATAAATCAGGTCAAAACTGACGCGGTCGAACTGGTTCTGGGCGATATGCAGCGCCGCCAGCCCTTCGGCAAGCGTATGCGGCCGCCCGAGCGCGCGCAGATCAGCATCGTCAAGCGCCTGCAAACCAAGGCTCAATCGATTGACCCCGGCGGCGGCAAAACCGGCAAAACGCGCCGCCTCCACCGACGATGGATTGGCCTCCAGCGTAATTTCAAGCGCCTCGCCGGCCGGCCAGAGGCCAGTCGCCGCATCGATGATCGCAGCAACCGTCGCCGCCGGCATCAGGCTGGGCGTGCCACCGCCAAAAAAGATGCTGGCGAGGCGGCGACCGGGCAGCCGCGCCGCCTCATAGGCCAGATCGGCGAGCAGCGCATCGCGCCATTGCGACTCGTCCACCACCGCCCGGACATGGCTGTTGAAATCGCAATAGGGGCATTTGGTGACGCAAAACGGCCAATGGACGTAGAGCGCGATGGGATCGCCGCTCACCGTGCCGACATGTCAGGCCGGGCCGGCAGCAGGGGCAGCAGGGGTAGCAGGGGCAGCAGCTGGCGAAAGGCGCTGGCGCGGTGGTTGTCGGCTTCTTTTTCGTCGCGCGAAATTTCGCCAAAGCTGCGCGATTTTCCGTCCATGACAAACATCGGGTCATAGCCAAAACCATTCGCACCGCGTGGCGGCCAGACCAGCCGGCCGTCGCAACGCCCTTCAACGCTTTCGACATGACCGTCCGGCCAGGCGAGCGTCAGCGCGCAGCTGAAATGCGCCGTACGCGGGCCCTCGCTGCCCATCGCGTCCTCGACGCGCTGCATGGCAACGCCGAAATCCTTGTCGGCCCCGGCCCAGCGCGCCGAATAAATCCCGGGCGCTCCGCCCAAGGCATCGACGCAAAGCCCTGAATCATCGGCCAGCGCCGGCAGCCCCGACGCCGTTGCCGCCGCCAGCGCCTTCAGTTCGGCGTTGGCGATGAAGGTGTCGCCGGTCTCCTCAGGCTCTGGCAGGCCAAGGTCTGCAGCCGATACGATCTCCAACCCGTGCGGCCCCAGCAACGCCGTCAGTTCAACGACCTTGCCGGGATTATGCGTTGCCAGCACCAGCCGGCCGGGCAGTAGGGCGCGGCGCATGTCAGCGGCCCACGGCCTTCAACTGGGCCGCGAACACGTCATTGCAGCCGATGCGGGCCAGCCGCAGCAGCCGCAACAGGGTTTCTTCATCGAACAGCGCGCCTTCGGCTGTCGCCTGCACTTCAACGATCCCGCCATTGCTGGTGAGCACGAAATTGGCATCGGTGCCGGCATCTGAATCCTCGACATAATCGAGATCGAGCACCGGCTGGCCATTGTGTACCCCGCACGAAATCGCTGCGACCTGCGTCGCCAGCGGGTCGCCCGCCAGTGGCATTTTGGCCATGATGCCATCGATTGCCAGCCGCAGTGCCACCCAGGCCCCCGAAATCGAGGCGGTCCGCGTGCCGCCATCGGCCTGCAAGACATCGCAATCGAGCGTGATCTGGCGTTCGCCGAGCAATTCAAGGTCGGTCACGGCGCGCAATGATCGCCCGATCAGCCGCTGGATTTCCTGGGTGCGCCCGGATTGCTTGCCCTTGGCGGCTTCGCGTGAGCCGCGTGTGTGGGTGGCGCGCGGCAGCATGCCATATTCAGCCGTTACCCAGCCCGATCCCTTGCCGCGTAACCAGGGCGGCAGCCGATCTTCGACACTTGCCGTGACCAGCACATGCGTCTGGCCGAATTTGACGAGGCATGAGCCTTCGGCATGCACCGAAAAGCCGGGGATCATTTCGATGCTTCGCATCTGGTCGGGGGCGCGGCCGGAAGGGCGCATGGCGGTTTTCCTTCGAAATTTATCGAGGCGAAGTAGCCGCCAATCGGTGATGCTGCAAGTTGCGGCGCATCGCCCAACGCTCTATGGCCGCCATATGCAATCCCCCAGCGTTGCCGAACTCAACGACCGCGCCCGCGAGGTGTTCCGCCAGATTGTTGACGCCTATCTGGGCAATGGCGCGCCGGTTGGTTCGCGGACCCTGTCAAAATTGGGCGCGCTCGGCCTGTCGCCGGCCTCGATTCGCAACGTCATGCAGGATCTTGAAGAACTCGGCCTGCTGGCGGCGCCGCATACATCGGCCGGGCGCCTGCCGACGCAATTAGGCCTGCGCATGTTTGTCGATGGCATGATGCAGGCGTCCGAACCCTCGGCCGACGAACGCGCCGCCATCGATGCGGGGCTGGCCAGTGGCACGGCTGTCGAGGATGCGCTGGCGCGAACGACGGCGGTTTTGTCGGGCCTGTCGCAATGCGCGGGGCTGGTGCTGGTTGCAAAAACCGAAATGATCATCCGCCAATTGAATTTTGTGCCGCTGTCCCCCGGCCGTGCCATGGCGATTCTGGTGGGCAGTGATGGCAGTGTCGAAAACCGGCTGGTGACGCTGCCACCCGATTTGCCCGGCGCGACGCTGGAGGCTGCGGCAAATTATATCAATGCGCGGCTGGCCGGTCTGACGCTGGCGGGGGCGACCGATCGGCTCGCCGCTGAAATCGCTGCGGATCGCGCCGCACTGGATGCGATGACGGCGGCGGCCGTCGCCACCGGCCTTGCCGCCTGGTCATCGGATGGCGCGGCGCGGCCGGTGCTGATCGTCCGCGGCCAGGCCAATCTGGTTGAATCGAGTGTCGATCTCGATCGGGTGCGCCATTTGCTGGGCGATCTTGAGGACAAGGAAGACCTGGTCAGGCTGCTCGATCTGGCGCGCGGCGCCGAAGCCACGAAAATATTCATCGGGGCCGAATCGCAATTATTTTCGCTGTCGGGGTCAAGCCTGATCGCGGCGCCCTATCGCGGCGCGGGCGGGCGCGTCGTTGGCGTCGTTGGCGTCATCGGACCAACACGGTTGAACTATGCGCGCGTCATACCCATGGTGGATTATACCGCACGAACTTTGAGCAGGCTTGTAGCATGAACGATATGAATGACGCCCCCGAACTGGAACCGGACGCTGCCGAAACAGCGCCCGAGGTCAATCTGGCCGATGAATTATTGGCCCGGGACAAGGAAATTGCCGATCTGAAGGACCGGTTGCTGCGCGCCGCCGCCGAAACGGAAAATACCCGCCGGCGGCTGGAACGCGACAAGGCCGATACCGCTGCCTATGCAATGACCGGCTTTGCCCGCGATCTGCTGGCCGTCGCCGACAATCTGCAACGCGCCGTCCAGTCACTGCCTGCCGAAGGTTTTGACAATGTCCGCGCCGGCATCGAAGCGACGGGGCGCGAACTGGTGGCGATCTTTGGCCGGCATGGCATCAGCCGGGTCGATACTGCCGGCCAAAAACTTGACCCCAACCGCCATCAGGCAATGATCGAGGTGCCGCACGCCACGCTCCCGCCGGGCAGCATCGTCGATGAATTGCAAGCCGGCTATGTCATCAAGGACCGCTTGCTGCGGCCGGCACTGGTCAGCGTCGCCAAGGCCGGCGGCTAGAGCGTGTCGCCAGCTGATGTCATCAAGCTGCGGCCGTTGCTGGTCCGCACGCTCAGGCGGGTGGTAGCGTTGTAGCGGCGGCGCGTTGTTTTTGCACCCGCGCGACGGCCCAGCTGCCGACGGCCATGCTGACCATCCCCCAGGGGCCGAGCCGGCGTGCAACGAACGGCAACAGCAAGCCGATCGCCATGCCGACCGGCCCCGATGCGACGCCGCCAAGGCGCGCTGCAAGCGATCGCCCGGCCAACCCCGATACCAGATTTCCCAACATGCGAACACGCTCCCATCGTTCATTTCGCCCGGCTTTGCGGCCTGCGACACCATCGGCAACCACAACGACATCACCAATGTTTGCGCCTGACTTTGCCCTATGGTTAGATAATTGCCAATGGCGGCGGAAGTTGCAGGGGACCATCGATGGCAAGCAGAAATATGCCGGCGCCGACGCGGTTGCTGTCAAATCAGCTGCTGGCGGCTGCCAGTCTGATCTTGTTCGGCGCGGCGCTGACGGCGATTTTGCGCGGCCAGTCGCAATGGGCCATCGTGCCGCCGCTGATCTGGCTGCATCTGGCGACGATCCTGACCGCAACGGCCCTGACGCCGGTCATGCTGCTGCGCCGCAAGGGCAATACAGCACATCGCCAGCTTGGCTATGTCTGGGTAACGGCGATGGCGCTGACCGCGTTGACCAGCCTGTTGTTCAAAAGCGGTGGCCCGCCGGGCAATTTGGGTGCATTCAGCGGCGACTGGTCATATATTCACATCTTGTCGGTCTGGGTGTTTGTGCAATTGCCGCTCATCGTCCTGCGGGCCCGCCAGCACCGCGTGACAGGCCATGAACGTGCCGTGCGCGGCATGGTCATCGGCGCCTTGCTGATCGCCGGGTTTTTCACCTTCCCGTTCGACCGCTTGCTGGGCAATTGGCTTCTTGGATAAGCAACGCTGACAGAGCATGGTGCCGAAAGTCGGAACCGGTCAGCTCCCGACACCGCAAAGCGGCACGATGCTCCAACGTCAGAGTTTGGCGGTAAATTCCGGCACCAGGGTGAACAGATCGCCTACGAGGCCGAAATCGGCAATCTGGAAAATCGGCGCTTCCTCATCCTTGTTGATGGCGACGATGATCTTTGAATCCTTCATGCCCGCCAGATGCTGGATGGCACCCGATATACCGACCGCAACATAAAGTTCAGGCGCCACGATCTTGCCGGTCTGGCCGACCTGATAGTCATTGGGGGCATAGCCGGCATCGACGGCAGCGCGGCTGGCACCGACCGCGGCATGGAGCTTATCGGCCAGCGGATCGATGAATTCATGGAATTTTTCGGAACTGCCAAGCGCGCGACCGCCCGAAACAATGGTCTTGGCGGCGGTCAATTCGGGCCGAGCCGATTTCGTCAGCTCGGCGCCGGCAAAGATCGACAGGCCGGCATCGGCTGCACCGGCAACGCTTTCGATGCTCGCTGAACCGCCGCTGGTTGCCGCCTTGGCAAAGGCTGTT
>JBBRIC010000080.1:0-12224 GCA_038221665.1 Sphingomonadales bacterium | reverse complement strand
GCCGGATATTGGATGGCGCCAAAAATCAGCAGGTCGGCGCCTTTGAAAGTCGTGTTGATATCGATGCGCGTCTGGCTGACGTCGGTGATCAACATGGTTGGCGCGGCCGCCGACAGCAGCAGCCAAAGCGGCAATAAAATCGCCGGCTTCATTGGCCGGAATAAAGCGTGAAAAGCGATGGCGGCGGCAGCGTCAGGCCGAACAACAGCCGCGCCGCCACCGCCAGCACGATCAACGCCAGCGCCAGCCGCAATTTTTCAGGTGCCAGTTTCTGGGCGGCGCGGACGCCGAACTGCGCCCCCGCGACGCCGCCCAGCAACAACAGCAGCGCCAGCACGATATCGACCGATTTTGATGACGTGGCATGGAGGAGGGTCGTCGCCGCCGTGACAAAGATGATCTGGAACAGCGAGGTGCCGACCACCACCCGCGCCGACATGCCGAGCACATACAGCATCGCCGGGACCATGACGAAGCCGCCGCCGATGCCCATGATGACCGTCAGCACGCCAACCAGGGCGCCGAGCAACAACGGTGCCAGCGGCGAAATATACAGCCCGGATTTGTAAAACCGGGTTTTGAACGGCAAAGCCGCCAGCCATTGCAGATGCCGGCGGCCGCGCACCGCTGGCGGCACCTCCCCCGGCGCGCGAGGCCGGGCAGCCGCCAGCGACGCCAGCGCTTCCTTCAGCATCAGCGCCCCGATGCCGCCCAGAAAAATCACATAGATGATGTTGATGGCGACATCGATCTGGCCGATTTTCTGCAAGGCCCGAAAAATCACCTGGCCGATGCCGGCACCGGCGATACCGCCAGCCACCAGCACACCGCCCATTTTCAGATCGATCTGGCCGCGTTCCCAATAGGCCAGCGCACCCGAGACACTGGCGCCGGTGATCTGGGTCGCCGATGATGCGACCGCGACGGCCGGCGGAATGCCGTAAAAGATCAACAAGGGCGTTGTCAGGAAACCGCCGCCGACGCCGAACATGCCCGACAAAAAGCCGACCGCCCCGCCAAGCAGGATGATAACCAGCGCATTGACCGACATTTCGGCGATGGGGAGGTAGATATCCATGCGTCCGCCAGCCTTAAACCCGAAACCGGCCGGATTTGCACGGCTTGATCGCAGCGAGGGGACCGCAGCGGGCGTTATTGCTGACGAACTTTCCGGCGCAACATGCCAACGGCACCGAAAATGCCGGCGACATATAATAGCGCCAGAGCGCCCTGCACGACCCTTTCATCAATGTGATTTATCGACACGACAAAGGCTAGCGCCATGGTCGTGATGACGATGATATAGGGAACGAAATCGGCTGTCCTGATCATGGCGCGTCGGTCCTTTGATATCCTGTCATATTAGCGTGCCGGCGCGTCCCTGGCCAGCGAACAACTCGCCTGAATCGAACGCAGATTGATCCCCAGCCGCTGCGCCAGCGGGTCGGCCCAACCATAGCCGATCGCCTGTTCCGGATCATCGCCATGCACATAAAGCACCAGGCTTGGCTGGTTTGGCCCCGACGGCCAGACTATATTGCGCATCCGCAAGCTGAAACGCTGCGGTTCCGCCTCGTCGGTGACGACCGCGACCCGGCCACCGGCATCGTGCAGCAGCAGGTTATTTTTGAACCACCAGTCGGCCTTGCCGTCTTTCAGCGCCCGGCGCGGGATCGAGGCCCAGCAACGGAACTGGCGACCGCGCCGTAATTCGATCGCCGTGCCATCGGCCAGTGTCACCGCGAGGCCAGTGTCTGTTATCGCGGTCAGACCCGGCGCGGCGCAGCGGCCGCGGTGGTTGACCAGCGTCAGACCGGCTGGCGCGCGCGCATATTCCCTGCTGCAGTCGGCATCCGACAAGACGACGCGATCGCCGTTCAGACGCGCCTTGAGATATCGTTCCGGGCCTGTCTTGACGCCATAGGCATCGACCGGCTGCAATCGATAGCCAGTAGCTGTGGCGGTCACGACAAGGCCCTGCCACGGCGGCACAGCTTTCCCTGCGCCCTTTTGAAAATAAACCTGTTCTTCATTGCTGTAGCTGCCGGGCAACAGCGCTGCCAAGGCAACCGCCAGCAGCACCGGAGCGATCATTTCGGCGCGGCGGCCTTGGCTTCGGCGCGTTTGGCATCGACACGCTTTTTGAAATAGGTCCAGCTGGTTTCGTTGGGCCGGGCATCCTCCCCCGGCGGCGGCGCCGTGTAAATCGGGTAGCTCGCGGCGATTTCATCGGTGATGACCTTGGGCAGGCCCTTGATGCCATCGGGCAATGTCTGGCCAACGGCATTGAAAACCAAAAGCCCGCTGCGCCCGGTCATTTCCATCCAGGGCAGCCAGGGCGACATCCGCACCCAGGCGATCGAGGGATTGGCCCGCGACCGGGTCGCATCGAGGAGATCGGCCTCATCGACGACAAAATCAAAGATTTCCATCGAATGATATTGGTTGCCGACATAGGCCTGATATTCGCCGCCCAGCGGATTGGTATACCATAATGGCACCACGGTCGGCATGAACACGCGGCCGTTCTGGCTGCGGCCTTCGAACTTGTACGGCTTGCCATCGACGCCGATCGGAAACAGCGGCGCCCGCATATTGACCGGATCATTGGCGACATGGACAACATCGACCGTCTTCCCCGTCCAGGGATTCTGCCATTGCCGCAAAATCTGCCCGGTCCTGGGGTCGGTGTAAAACATCAGCTCGCGGCTGACCTGGCGGACGCCCTTGCCACGGACCGGGTCATCGACCGTCAGGCACTGACGGATATTCATGCCCTGCAGGTCAAAGACATGCCGGTCGGGTTCACCATCGGTGCGCGAATAGACTTCACCGACCCAATGATAAACCACGGGTTCGCCATCCTTGGTCGAACATTGGACCTTGCGGAATGCCGTGATGGCATCATCGGCCTTCGACAGATCGAGATGCCTCGGCGCAGCCTCGGCGCTCACCCCGGCCATGGCTAACAGGCCGGCGATCAGCAATAGTTTGCGCATGGGACATACCTTCGGATTGACTTCGCAATTTGTCCGGACAAATTAGAGCCGTCAAGAGGAGGCTGCATGCGCAAGGGTGTCATCGAGGTCGGTCCGCAACGCTATCGCGAAACCTATGGTCGCTATTTCGAGGAATTCAGCGTCGGCGATGTCTATGAACACCGCCCGGGGCGCACGATTACGGAAGCCGACAATATCTGGTTCACGCTGCTGACCATGAACACGCACCCATCGCATTTCGATCATGTCTATGCCGCCAAGACCGAGTTCAGGAAACCCTTGGTCAATTCGCCGCTGACCGTCGCCATTCTGGTCGGGATGAGCGTGTCCGATGTCAGCCAAAAGGCCGTCGCCAACCTTGGCTGGAAGGAAATCCGCATGACCGCGCCGGTTTTTGCCGGCGACACTTTATACGGCGAATCCGAAGTCATCGAAAAACGCCTGTCGAACTCGCGGCCGGAACAGGGGCTGGTGACGATCAAGACGACCGGCCGCAACCAGGACGGCGTCATCGTCTGCGATTTCCTGCGCACCATGTTGATCTGGAAACAGGGCTTTGGGCCCGGTGATGAATAAGCGAGACGATTAATGGCCACAGCCTATCAGCAAACCCGCCATGTGGACGCCGATTTCGAGGCGCAATTGCTGGATTCGATCGACAAATGGATCGAACGGGAACTGCGCCCGGTCATCATGGAGCATGACCATGGCGATATCTGGCCGGCCAAGATCGTCGACCAGATGGTCGATCTTGGCCTGTTCGGCGCCACGATCGGCGAGGAATATGGCGGGCTGGGCCTGCCGGCGACGACCTATGCCAAGATCGTCGCGCGCATCAGCAGCTATTGGATGGCGCCGACGGGCATTTTCAACAGCCATCTGATCATGGCGCTGGCCATCGAAAAATTCGGCACGGCGGCGCAAAAGGCCAGATGGCTGCCCAAAATGGCGCGTGGTGAAATTCGCGGCGGGCTGGCCCTGACCGAACCCGATGCCGGCACCGATCTGCAAGGCATTCGCATGACGGCGCGGCGCGATGGCGATGATTATGTCGTCAACGGCACCAAGACCTGGATTTCCAACGGCATCAAGGGCCATGCCTTTGCCCTCCTTGTAAAGACCGACCCCGCGGCCAACCCGCGCTATCAGGGCATGAGCCTGTTTATCGCCGACAAGGGCCTGCCGGGCTTTTCGACCGGCAAGAAGATCAAGAAGCTGGGCTATAACAGCATTGATTCAAGCGAACTGGTGTTCGAGGATTGCCGCATTCCCGCCGACCAGCTGATCGGCGGCGTCGAGGGCCAGGGCTTTTTCCAGGCGACCGGCGGTCTGGAGCTGGGCCGCATCAATGTCGCGGCGCGCGGCGTTGGCCTTGCCGAGGGATCGTTGCGGCTGGCAACCGATTATGCCCAGCAGCGCAAGACCATGGGCAAGCCGATTTCGGAGCATCAGGCCATCCAGTTGAAACTTGGGGAAATGGTGACGCGGGCGCGGGCCGCCCGGTTGCTGACCATGGATGCTGCCAAGGCCTATGACCGCGGCGAACGCGTCGACATGGAAGCAGGCATGGCAAAATATTTTGCAAGCGAGGCAGCGGTTGAAAACTCGCAGGACGCGATGCGCATCTTTGGCGGCTACAGCTATTCCAAGGAATATGAGATCGAGCGATTTTACCGCGATTCGATGCTGATGTGCATCGGCGAGGGCACCAATGAAATGCAGCGCATGATCATTTCAAAGCAATGGGTGAAACGGAACCTGATTTGAGCCATGGCGTGGCCGGCGTGACAGGCGCGCGGGCTCGCGAAGGGCCTTGTCAACGGCTCTGCCGCGGCCCCGATGCTGCATAAGGGACATCCATGCACCTCCCCCTCACCGGCACCCGCATCCTCAGCCTCGAACAATATGGCGCCGGCCCTTATGGCACCATGTTCCTTGCCCAATTGGGGGCCGAAGTCATCAAGATCGAACCGCCAAAGGGTGGCGATTCGGCGCGCGCCACCGGACCCTATTTTCTGGGCGATGACGACAGCCTGTTCTTCCAGACCTTCAACCTCAACAAACGCTCGCTGACCCTCGATCTGAAATCGGCGGCCGGGCAGGATATATTGCATCGGCTGGTCAAGACAGCGGACGCCATGACCAACAATGCCCGTGGCGACCAGCCGGCCCTGCTGGGCATCGATTATGCAGCGCTTGGCCCCGTCAATCCCAAAATCACCTGCGTCCATGCCTCGGCCTATGGTCGCAACAATGAACGTGCCGCCTGGCCGGGCTATGATTATCTGATGCAGGCGGAGGCGGGCTTTCTGTCGCTGACCGGCGAACCCGATGCCCCGCCGACGCGTTTCGGGCTGTCTATGGTCGATTTCATCACCGGCACGATGCTGGCAACGGCGACGCTGGCGGGGATCATGGCCGCCCGCACGACCGGCCTCGGCCGCGATCTCGATATCAGCCTGCTCGATGCGGCGCTGCACCAGACCAGCTATCCGGCCCTGTGGTATCTCAATCAAGGCCATGACATCGGCCGCACGTCTCGTTCGGCGCATCCATCGGTGGTGCCATCGCAACTGATCGCGACCGCGGACGGCTATATTTTTGTCATGGCGCAATTGCCCAAATTCTGGGCGCGGCTGGCGGATGAACTCGGCCTGTCCGCATTGAAGGACGATCCGCGCTTTGTCGATACCGCCGCGCGGCTTGCCAATCGCGCCGCACTTGTCGCCGCCATCGAAGCGGTGACGACGACCCGGCCATCGGCGCATTGGCTGGCCCTGCTTGGCGGCAAGCTGCCGGTGGCGCCGGTCAACAGCCTTGCCGAGGCACTGGACAGCCCGTGGATGGCGGCCAATGGCATGGTCAGCGAAATTCCCCACCCCAGCGGCCCGATGCGCATCCTTGCAAATCCCATCCTCATCGATGGCGAACGCCTGCCCAATCACGCCGGCCCGGCGCTGGGCGCCGATACGGCGGCGTTGCTGGCCGAGATCGGGTTCGATGCCGACGAAGCCGCCGCGTTGAAAGCCAGCGGCGTCATCTGATGGCCAAGCTCGATGGTATCCGCGTCGTCGATCTGTCGCAATTCCTGCCCGGCCCGATGCTGACGATGATGATGGCCGATCAGGGCGCGAGCGTCACCAAGATCGAACCGCCGGCCGGCGACCCGGCGCGCGCCCAGGGCCCGTTCGAAGCCGGCCACAGCGTCTGGTTCCGCAATCTCAATCGCGGCAAACAGGCACTGACGCTCGATCTCAAATCCACCGAAGGCGCCGCCGCGCTCTGGGGCCTGATCGCCACGGCCGATGTGCTTGTCGAAGGCTTTCGGCCCGGCGTCATGGCCCGGCTGGGGTTCGACTATGCCAGCGTTTCGGCGCGCCACCCCGGCATCGTCTATTGCTCGATCTCGGCCTTTGGCCAATCGGGGCCGATGGCCGACCATCCGGCGCACGACATGGGGGTCTGGGCCGAATCGGGGCTGTTGGCGCTGAACGATGGCCCCGATGGCACGCCCGTCGTGCCGGGTGTCCCCGCGGCCGACATGACGGCGGGGTTGACGGGGCTGGCGGCGGTGCTGATGGCCTTGATCGGGCGGGCCAGCAGCGGCCGGGGTGATTATATCGACATCGCCATGCTCGACAGCCTGTTGCCATGGAGCGCGCATATCGCCGGCCTGGCTGTCGCCGGCGGTGCGGGCCCGCGTTCATCGGCGCAACGCTCGCTGGGTGGTGCGGCCTTTTACAATGTCTATGCCTGTGCCGATGGCCGGCACATCGTGCTCTGCGGCCGCGAACTGAAATTTGCCCGCACGTTGCTGACCGATCTTGGCCGGATTGACTTGCTGCCGCTGGCGACAGCCGAGGCCGGGCCGGAACAGGCGCCGCTGCGCGCCTTTCTGACCGAAACATTTGCCAGCCGCAGCCAGGCCGAATGGACGGCGTGGTTTCATGGCCGCGATGTCGCCTTTGCGCCGGTGCGCGACCTTGGCGATGGCCTGGCGCGTTCGGGGCTGATCGTCACGGATGCGGACGGCGGCCATCATATCGCCCCGGCCATCCGCTTTGCCGGTGCGCCTGAATGGCGGCCCGGGCCAACGCCTGAACGGGGTTAACGCCCCGCGAGCACCGCGGCACTGGTTGGCAGCGTCATCGGCCGCGTCGTCACTTCACGGAATATTTCGTGATAGCGCGGATGCTCGGTGCCCATCAGCCGGTCCCACCAGGTGAAATACAGGCCAAGATTATGATCAAAGCTGCCGCAATGGTGGAGATCATGGTGGGTGGCTGTCGTAAATTGCCCCCAGAACCAATGGTCGGCAAAGCCGCGCGGCATCAGCTCGATGCCGCTATGCCCGATGACGTTGCGGATGATCATGATGCCCAGAAACAGGAATGTCGCGGCAAAAGGCGTCGGGATGATCGCGATCCATAGCGAAACGAACAGCACTTCAGAGGCTGCCTCCCCCGTGTTGAACGCATAGGCGGCAAAGGGCGTCGGCGTTACCGAGCGATGATGCAGCCGATGCAAACGCCGGAACAGCAGCGGCGAATGAAAGGCGCGATGCGTCCAGTAGAACCAGGCGTCATGCGCGACGAGCAGCGCCATCACCCAGCCGGCGAGTTCGATGAAGCCCGGACGGCCTGCATAAAATGGCGCCGAATAGCCGTTGAGTTTCAACCACAAAGCAAGGGTTGCAACGATGGCATAGACAAGCACGCTGCGTAGTGACGCCAGCACCTCACGACGGCGATCGGCGAATGTCGCCCGGCGTGCCTGCAAACGGCGCACTCGCCATGGCGTTCGCAGCACCAGCGCCACGATCGCCGTCATCAGCATGGCCGCGATCAGATAGCGGCCGCCATCGAACAGAAATACCTTGGGGAACACCCGCGTCGCAGCGCCGGCCAGATCAATCCCGGCCAGATCGAGTTGCAGCGAGGGGCGTGCCATATCTTTGATATCGCGCATTTCAACGTTTCTGCCCAGCTTTTCGATGCAATGCGGCGATTTTGCCCGGCTATCGCCCGCATGGGTTCGGCGCTAGCATCGGCGTTGATGGACACCGCGCCCACCTATCTGGTCGTCATCGACAATAGCGCCGAAAGCCGGGTGGCATTGCGCTTTGCGGCCTTGCGCGCCGGACATGTCGGGGCGCGGCTGCACTTGCTTTACGTCATTCGGCCGGCTGAATTCATGCAATGGGGCGGGGTGCAGGCAGCAATTGCTGCCGAAGCCCGCGCCGAGGCCGAGGCGCTGCTGGCGTCGCTGGCCGAGGAAGCCACCAGCCTTGGTGCGCCGCCAACGACGCTGATCCTGGAAGGTGACACCGAGCCGCTGGTGCTCGAGCATGTGCTCGGCGATGCCAGCATCCGGGCGCTGGTGCTGGGCGCGGCGCCGCGCGGCGCGCCTGGGCCTTTGATCAGTTTTTTTACCGGCGAACGCGCCGGGCAATTGCCTTGTGTTGTCATCATCGTGCCCGGCGGACTCGATCCCGAGCGTTTGACCTCGCTGACCTGATGGCGGGCAATTATACCAAATCTCACAGATACTGACCTGTCAGCAAGGCCAAGGGCCACCGGCGGGCAGGGCCGATAGGCCCTGCACCCAGTCGATTAGATGATCTCCATCTCTGAAATATTTGCCCCAACCCAAACAAAAGTGGGTGCAGGGCCTCAAGCCCTGCCCGCCGGAGGCAGCTTTCTGCTTTCGATGGATCATTCAAGGCGGTTTTTTGTATTAGTCAGGCGGGCGCTTGATTCCGCGGCTCGATAACGCCACATCGCCCACAGCGCATTTGCACAGGCCTTTATCATGTTTATCGAAACCGAACGCACGCCCAACCCCGCAACGCTGATGTTTCGGCCCGGCCGCAGCGTAACCGACGGCAGCACGGCCGATTTTGCGACACCCGAATCGGCCGAAGTATCGCCGCTTGCGGCCGCACTATTCGCGGTCGGCGATGTTTCCGGTGTGTTTTTCGGTGGTGATTTCATCAGCGTCACCAAGGCCGAGGGTGCCGCCGACTGGACTGCACTGAAGCCGCAGATACTTGGCGTGCTGGTCGATCATTTCAGTTCGGGTGCGCCCTTGTTCATTGCCGCCAAAACCGGCCCGGTGCTCAACGATGACCCCGAAGACGCCGAAATCATTACCCAGATCAACGAATTGATCGAAACCCGCATCCGGCCACAGGTCGCCGGCGATGGCGGTGACATTGTCTATCGCGGCTTTAACAAGGGCACGGTATTTCTGGAAATGCAGGGCGCCTGCGCCGGCTGCCCATCGTCGACCGCCACCTTGAAAATGGGCATCGAATCATTGCTCAAATATTATGTGCCGGAAGTAACCGACGTCCGCGCCATCTGATTTTGTCATAAAGGATTTATGATGTCCGGTTCACCGCTCGACGACGCTGCGCTCGATTTGCTGTTTCGTGATGCTCGCACCCATTACAGCTGGGACGCGACAGCGGTCACCGATGCCGACATTCACCAGCTTTATGATCTCGTCAAAATGGGGCCGACGTCGGCCAATACCTCGCCGGCGCGATACCGTTTTTGTATGAGCGCTGAATCCCGGGCCACGCTGGCCGGCTGTGCGACCGACAATAACCGGGCCAAGGTGCTGGCGGCGCCGGTCACCGTCGTCATCGGCTTTGACATGGATTTTGCCGATCGGATGCCCGAATTATTCCCGCATATGGACGTGCGGCCCTGGTTTGCCGATCCCGTCGTGGCGCGCGAAACCGCCTTCCGCAATTCATCGCTGCAGGCCGCCTATTTCATCCTGGCGGCGCGCGGGCTCGGCTGGGACACGGGGCCGATGTCGGGCTTTGACAAGGCCGCCGTCGATGCCGCGTTCTGGGCCGGAACCAGGGTTGAAACCAATCTGATCTGTTCGATCGGCAAAGGCACGCAAGAGATGATGTGGCCGCGCCTGCCGCGCCTCAAATTCGAGGATGCCGCTGCGATTTTGTGAGGATATTGGCTTTCTCGACCGCGTCCCCGGCCCTTTCCCTTGCCCTGTTCGACGCCGGCGCGCTGGCTGCCCATCGCCATGCCATAATCGGCCGCGGCCATGCCGAAGCCATTGTGCCCGCCATCGCCGCGTTGATCGGCGACGCGCCGCCCGACGCCATCATCGTCGATATCGGCCCGGGCAGTTTTACGGGCATCCGCATCGGCATTGCGGCCGCAAGGGCGCTGGGGCTGGCCTGGTCGGTGCCGGTGACCGGCTGCAGCGGCGCGGCGCTGGTGGCGGCGGCGGCCTTTGCCCGTGATCCCGACCTCGCTGCGGTGACCGTCAGGCTCGATGCCGGCCGTGGCCAGGCCTTTTCCCAGCATATCACGGCCGATTTTGACGGGTCTGCCATTGAAACCCTGCCCGCCGATCAGCAATATGAGGCGGGGTGCACAGCCTTTGCCGGGCCGCTTGCGCCGCCATCCGCAATCCATTTCGGCCATCCCGATGCGGCGGATGTGCTGCGACTGCCGGCGGCGCAAAGACGTTTGGCTGCAGAGGCGCTTTACGTGCGCCCGCCTGACGCGATATTGCCGCTCTGATGACGAAAATCGGCAATGCACGTTGATGATGGTTCCGGTGACGGACACGCAGCGATGACAGCCAGGGTCGTGCCAGCCGTTCTGCCTGCCGATCTTGCAGATCTCGATGATCTGATGCTGGTCATGCGCAGTGGCTTTGACGGGCAATATGGCGAAGCCTGGTCAGCGCTGCAATTGGGCGATTCACTGGCGGCAAGCACAGGTTTTGGACGACAGTTGCGGCTGCCCGACGGCGACATTGCAGGCTTCAGCCTGTGCCGCGCCATGGGGCCAGAGGTAGAACTGCTATTGATCGTTATTGCGCCCCGATACCGCAAACTCGGTTTTGGCGCGCTGTTGATCGAAACTGCAATCGCTGATGCAATCGCGCGTGGCGCCAAGGAATTGTTTCTTGAGGTCCGTGAGAATAATGCTCCTGCACGCGGACTTTATCGAAAGTGCAGGTTTGTCGATGTCGGGCGGCGCGCTGATTATTATGTCGGGTCGGCTGGCGACAGATTTGCCGCTATAACCATGCGACATATGCTGCGGGACTTGCCCTGATTTACGCCGGGACTTGATTTCTGCTGGTATTGCCGTCATGTTGTCTGGAGCGGAGGAGGTATCCGCATATAAAAGTCTAAGGAAAACATTAATGACGGAAACTTCACAGGCGCATGCCGAACTGTTGGCACTGACTGCTGACATTGTTGCATCGCATTTTTCGAACAATATCGTCGCTCCGGGTGATATCCCAGGCGTCATTTCCAATGTCTATGCAACGCTTGCCGGCTTGGGGTCACCCGTTGCCGAGCCCATCGTAAAACAGGAGCCGGCGGTTTCGGTACGGTCATCGATCAAACCGGATTTTATCGTCTGCCTCGAAGACGGCAAGAAGTTGAAGATGCTGAAACGGCATTTGATGACGCGCTATGGCATGACCCCCGACGATTATCGCACCAAATGGGGTCTTCCCGCCGATTATCCGATGGTTGCGCCCAATTATGCCGAACAACGCCGGACATTGGCCAAATCCATAGGCCTTGGTACCAAGCGCATTGCCAAAGTGGGCGGCAAGCCCCGTGGTCGGCCGCGGAAGATCCCGGCCTGATTTCGGCATAACATCGATAATTCCCCGGCGCGCTGACTTGCCCGCCGGCTTCCGCCCGCCTATTTGTGGCGGGCGGAAGCAGAGGAAAAAGTCATGGGCACAGCCATCGATGTCGAGGCCCTGTGCCTGAAAAAGGGCCTGCGCATCACCGAACAACGCCGCGTCATCGCGCGGGTGCTGAGCGACGTCGATGACCATCCCGATGTCGAGGCACTGCATCGCCGCGTCGCGCTGGTCGATCCGCGCATTTCGATTGCGACGGTCTATCGCACCGTCAAACTATTCGAAGAAGCCGGCATTATCGAACGCCATGAATTTCAGGGCGGCCGGTCACGCTATGAAACCGTGCAGGAAGAACATCATGATCACCTGGCCCCGGCTGACCTTTGCCACCCAGCTGCCGGGCGACGCCGCGGCGCGTTGAGGCTGGCCTGGTGTCGCGCTTCAGCGCTCGGGTCAGCGACTGGGTCACCGCGCAATGGGTTGGACCCCGCCCCAGTGCCGGTGCGCGGCTGCTGCAGCCGCTGTCGTGGCTGTATGCACTGCTGGTCCGCTTGCATGAAACCCTTTACC
>JBBRIC010000079.1:0-12536 GCA_038221665.1 Sphingomonadales bacterium | reverse complement strand
ATTGTGACCGGTGCAGGCGCCGCAGCGCCGGCTGATCTGTGGCGAATCAGTGTTGCCGACAACGCGCTGACCAAATTGACAGCGTCGGCGCACGACGGCGTTGATCTGGCAGCGTTGGTCAAGCCGCGATTGCTCGAATGGCCGGCGCACGATGGGGTCAAACTATCGGGTTGGCTTTATGCGCCCAAGGCAGCAAAAGGCCCCCAGCCGATGGTGTTCATCTACCATGGCGGGCCTGAGGGCCAGTCCCGCCCCAACCTGTCCAGCGATGTGCAGGCATTGGTGGCGAGCGGCATTTCGGTGCTGCTGCCAAACGTCCGTGGCTCAACGGGCGCCGGCAAGGCGTTCATGGAGCTTGATAACGGCCCGCTTCGCGTCAATGGTATCACCGACATTGCCGACACCAGTAAATACATGGTCAAGGCTGGGCTGGCCGATCCGAAGCGGCTCGGCATCATGGGCGGCAGCTATGGCGGTTATATGGTGATGGCTGGTGTCACCGAATTTCCGGCGATGTTCGCCGCCGGCGTCGATCTTTATGGCGTCGTCAATTTCGATACGTTTTTCAAGAATACCCAGCCGTGGATGGCGGCGATTTCGACGGTCGAATATGGCGACCCGGTCAAGGACAAGGCGATGCTGGCGACGCTGTCGCCGTTGAACAAGATCGATGCGGTGACTACGCCTTTGCTCGTTCTGCACGGTGCCAACGATACCAATGTGCCCGTCATCGAAGCCGAACAGATCGTCGCCAGTCTGAAGCGCCGGGGCGTCCCGGTCGATTACATCCTGTTTCCGGACGAAGGGCATGGCTGGCGCAAGCTGCCGAACCGGGTGCGCAGCACGACGGCGATCGTCGAATTTTTCAAGGCGAAATTCGGGATGTAGCGCGGTGGGCGCCGGTTGCCTTTTTGCAGCTGCGATCAATCGCGATCGACCGCCAGTACGGTGGCTAGCAGGACATTGGCGCCATTGGCGCAGTCTCCCCAGGTCGAAAGCTCCTTGGGCGAGTGGCTGATCCCGGCGATGCTGGGCACGAAGATCATGCCCATCGGCCCCAGCTTCGCCAGCAATTGTGCATCATGCCCGGCCCCGCTCGGCAGATGCATGAAGGCCAGGCCCAGTGATTTGGCAGCGGTTTCGATATGCGCCTGGATGGCTGGGTCAGCGAGCGCCGGCAGGATATGTTCGGCGCGGCGGAAGGTGATGGTTGTCCCCGTTGCAGTCGCAATCGCGCGTGCGCGCGCCTGAACCGCTTCGCCGAGCGCTGCGACCTTTGCTTCCGACAGATCGCGCAGCTCGACGGTCATCTCGACACGGCCGGGAATGACATTTGGGGCATTGGGGAACACCGCCAGCTGGCCCACTGTCCCGACCTGGCGGCCCGGCTCAAGCGTTACGACCTCGTTCACCGCCTCGACCAACTTCGCGGCAGCGATCAACGCATCCCGGCGTCCTGGCATCGGCGTGGTGCCGGCATGGTTGGCAAAGCCCTCCACGATGACATTGTAGCGATCGATGCTGACGATGCCGTCGACTACACCGACGGGGATACCGGCCTTGTCGAGGACGCCGCCCTGTTCGATGTGGAGTTCGAGATAGGCGTGGATCGAGCCGGGCTTGCGCGCCGCTTCGCGCAGACGCTCGGGATCGCCGCCGATCTTCTTGAGGCCATCGCGAAGCGTGGTGCCGTAATAGACCTGCTCCAACGCATCGGGTGCCAGCATCCCGGCAAAGGCGGTGCTGCCAACAGTGCCGCCCTCCTCATTCGACCAGATCGCCAATTCGATCGGGTGGCGTGTCTTTATGGCGTTGTCATCCAAGGTGCGCAGCACTTCGAGCGCGCCCATCGATCCGACATCGCCATCGAAATTGCCGCCAGCGCGAACCGAATCGATGTGCGAGCCAATGATGATCGGTTTCAGGCCCGCGACCGTGCCGGGGCGCTGGCCGATGATGTTGCCTGCAGCATCGATCCGCGGGTCGAGGCTGGAAGCGCGCATCTGTTGCATCGCATAGGCCCGCCCGGCGATATCGGCATCGGAATAGGCGGTGCGGCTGACGCCGTCCTGAAAGCCGCCGCCGGGCGGGCGGCCAAAGGCGCTCAGGCCTTCAAGCGTACCACGTAATCTGTCGCCGTTGACGCGAACCGAGGCCGCAGAGCGGGCAACCACAGGAAGTGCCGCTGTCGTCGCAACGGCTACTATCAACCCGCGGCGATCTATTTTGGGGGACATTTCGCATCTCCTGCCGGCGCCGTGTGACCGCCGGTCGTGAGCGTCGTCACTTTAGGAGACGAATGCAACAGGACCAGCGTCGTCTGAAAATCGCGCTGCCAACAAGGGCACCGGGCAAGATCGAGTTCGGTCGATACTCTGCCGTCGCTGCACATTGGGTCAGCGCGCCAGCAGTTCCTTCAGCGCCATGTTGATGAACATCGCATCTTCCGGATTGATGCCGCCGCCGGCCATATGGCCCCAGACCGATGGAATAACGCGCAATTCGGCGGTCGGCAGATGCGCGACCTCGATTTCGCTGTCTTCGGGTGGGAAATACAGATCGGTGCGGCACGGCATGACGATTGCCTGGGCGGTAATCGCGGCTAGCGCCTTGGCAAGATCGCCATCAAAGCGCGGATCGATACTGATATCGGCGGCCTGCCAGGTAGCGAGCATCGCCAGCAGATTGTTGGCGTCATGCGCCAGAAATGACGGCTCCCAGGCATGGGTCAGAAACGCGTCCATCGAAGGGAGGCCAAGCCGCTCGATATCCAGCCGTTGCCGAAAGAATGTCTGCGACCATGCCCAACCGGCATAGACCCGGGCAAAGGCGCGGATACCGCGAACCGGCGGAGCGCGATAGTCGCCGGCGGCGAAATCTGCATCGGCAAGCAGCGCCGACTTGCAGCCTTCAAGGAACAGCCAGTTGTGCCGCGAGGTTCGGGACGAACCGCAAAATGGTGCCATGCGTTGCACCATGTCGGGAAACAGCGCGCCCCATTGGAAGCTTTGCTGCGCCCCCATCGAATGGCCGGTAACGAGTTGCAGCGTCGTGATCCCGAAAACTTCGGAGACCAACCGGTGCTGCAACACAACATTGTCACGCACCGTTATCGTCGGGAATCGCGGGCCATCATGGGGTGCCGGGGTATTGCTCGGCGATGACGACAGGCCGTTGCCGAGCATGTTGGGGACGATGATGAAGTATTTTTCGGGATCGAGCGCCATACCGGGCCCGATCGCCCAGACATTGCTGTCGTGCGTGCCCGAATAATGGGTTGGATAGACAATGGCGTTGTCTTGGGCGGCGTTCAGGCGGCCATGGGTTTGGTAGGCAACGCGCACGGCCGGGAGAATTGCACCTGACTGCAATGTCACGTCGCCGGCTTCAAAAATCTTGTAATTTGCCATCTGCACGCTTCTCCCGAGACCGCCCCTGCCATGCGTACCAAAGCGTCGCAACCGGTCAGTCAAGCTTGGCGTGGAATGTCATCCCGAACCATATCGCGTTACACGGAGGGGAATGATGAGGGGCGAAACATGACGACCGCAAATGAGATGATCGCACTGACGGCGATCGATGCCGTTGCAGCGATGCGTGACGGGCGCTTTACCGCCCTTGCCTATGCCAATGCCTTGCTGGCGCGCTGTGCCGATGGCGCCGACCTCAACGCCTTCATAACGCTCGATCCCGATGCAGTGCGGGCGGCAGCGCGGGCTGCCGATGCGCGGCAGCAGGCCGGCGAAACGCTTGGACCGCTGCATGGCCTGCCGGTTCCGATCAAGGACAGTATCAACACGATCGACCTGCCGACGACGGCCGGAACGACAGGCTTGCGCAATTTTCGCCCAATTGCCGATGCAGGCATCGTAACGCGGCTGCGCGCAGCAGGGGCAATCGTGCTCGGCAAGACCAATCTGCATGAATTGTCCCTCGGCTGGACGAGCAGCAACATGGCGTATGGCCCCGTCCGCAATCCATGGGACCGGACGCGGATTCCGGGCGGGAGCAGTGGCGGTACCGCCGCGGCGGTCGCCGCAGGCATGGCGCCACTGGGGGTAGCCGAAGATACGCAAGGATCGATCCGGGTGCCGGCGGCGCTGTGCGGCATCGCCGGGTTCCGCCCCACGACGGGGCGATACCCCAATGATGGCTGTGCGCCGATAACCAGTCTGTTCGACCAGATTGGACCCCAGGCCAGGTGTGTTGCAGATCTGGCGCTGTTCGACACGGTAATGACTGGCGAAGCCGCGCCGCTGAAGGTGCCAAGGCTCGACGGGCTGCGGCTCGGCATTGCGCGCGAATTCTACTTTGCCGGGCTTGATCCGGTGGTCGCAGACGTGGTCACGGATGTACTGGCACGGCTGGCTGATGCTGGCGTGACAATTATCGACGCCGATGTGCCCGGGCTGGGCCCGCTGGTCGACGCCATCACGCTGCCGGTGCAGGTGCATGACGTCGTGCCATCGCTGACGGCGTGGTTGGCATCATCGGGGGCCGCCATCGGTTTTGATGCGATGCTGGCCGGCGTCAGCCCGGACGTGTTGGCTGTTCTGCAGCAATTTGCATTGCCTGGGGCACCGAATGCGATTCCCGAGGCCTATTACGCCACCGCGCGCGATGTGCATCTGCCAGCATTGCGGGCGGTGCTTGCCAACTGGTTTGCCACCAATCGGGTCGATGCGATGCTGCTGCCCGCAACGATGGCTGCCGCTACGCCAATCGGTACCGATCAACTGGTCAGCATTGGCGATCGTGATGTGCCCTTCATGACCGTGATGGGCCGCAACATTGCGCCGGCCAGCACCGCTGGCCTGCCCGGGCTGGTTTTGCCTGCAGGGCTGGCGAATGGCTTGCCGATTGCGATCGAAGTCGACGGCCCGGCCGGGTCCGACCGGCAGTTGCTGGGGATCGGCCTGGCGATCGAAGCGCTGCTCGGGACATTCAGGCCGCCGGCCTGGTAGAGGCTCGAAGACGGTTTTGGTGGCTCGGCGATGTTTCGCCGGCATCGCGCTTTAGCATCTGCTCATTTGCTGCGGGGGGAATGACATGACGGGGATCACCAGGTTGCGGGCGACGATGGCGTGGGCAGTGCTGGGTGCAGCAGCGACGGTTTCGGCCGCACACGCCCAACCCGTCGAGGCGCCGGCTGCCCGGTTCGAAGTCGAAGAGGCGACGATCGCCAGCGTTCATGCGGCGATGAAAGCCGGGCAATTAACCTGCCGGGGCCTAGTCGATGCCTATCTGGCGCGGATTGCGGCATATGACAAAAACGGCCCGGCGGTGACGCCATTGTCACGATCAACCCGGAGGCGACAAGGCTCGCCGACGATCTCGATCGCCGCTTTGCCCAATCGGGGATGACCCGGTCGCTGCATTGCGTGCCGATGATCGTCAAAGACAATTTCGAAACCAGGGGCCTGCAGACCAGCAATGGCGCGCTGGTATTCAAAGGCTATCTACCGGTCGAGGATGCCACGCTGGTGGCAAGGGCGAAGGCGGCGGGCGCCATCGTTCTTGCCAAGTCAAACATGGCCGAATGGGCGTTCAGTCCGGTTGAAACCGTCAGCTCCATCCTGCCGGGCTATACCAAAAATCCCTATGCGCTGGATCGCGTCACGGCGGGATCGAGCGGCGGGACGGCCGCCGCGGTCGCGGCGAGCTTCGGTCTGGTTGGTTTTGGCAGTGATACCGGCGATTCGATCCGGGGGCCTTCGTCGCACCAGTCCCGTGCTGGCATCCGCTCGACCATGGGGCTGACCAGTCGCGCCGGGGTGTTCCCGCTTGTGCTGAAGGCCGATATCGCCGGGCCGATGACACGCACGGTCGAGGACATGGCCACCGTGTTTCAGGCCATCGTCGGGGAGGATCCGCGCGATCCTGCGACCGCCACGGCGCGCGGCCATATCATCCCGGACTATCGCAAATCGCTCAACCGCAATGGCTTGAAGGGGGTGAGGATCGGCGTTCTCCATGAAGCCTATGAGCGCGAAGGCACCGATCCCGAAATCGTCGCGATATTCACCGCAGCGCTCGAAGACCTGCGGCGCCAGGGCGCAACGATTGTCGATCCGGCCACAATCAAAAACTATACGCCGCCCGTCCGGCCCGGGTCCGCGGACAGCTGCATGGGCTTCAAATACGATCTCAACCAGTTCCTGCAGGCCCGCGCCGGCCAGGTTCCAGTGGCCGATCTTACGGCCATCATCGAATCGGGCAAGTTCCACCCATCGGTAGCAAAACGATTGGAGGACGCGAACAAGACGCCGGTGAACGGGCCTGGATCGGCGGCCTGCACGACCGACGAAGCGCAGCGCAGGCGCTTCCGCGAGATGGTCACCGCAACGATGGATACGCTCAAGCTCGATGCCTTTGTCCATCCGACCTGGAGCAATCCACCCCGTTTGATCGGCGACCTCAACACGCCGGGTGGCGACAACAGCCAGATATTTTCGCCGCTGACAGGCTTTCCGGCGGTCAATGTGCCGATGGGTTATTCACGCGGCGGCATTTTGCCGGCTGGCATCACCTTCTTCGGCCGCGCCTGGGCCGATGCCGACTTGATAAAATATGCCTATGCCTATGAACAGGCGACCAGGCACCGTCGGCCCCCGGCCTCGACACCGCCATTGCGGTAGGCGACGACTATTTGCGCGTGACCATACCAGCACTCCAGGGAGTTTTTACCTAGCATGGTCGATGACGCCATCTTACCTTTTGCCAGCGGGCTTCTCGACCGCGCGCGAACCATTGCGCGCCCGGGCTTCAATCGTTGGCTGGTGCCCCCTGTGCGCTCGCGATCCATTTGAGCATCGGAATGGCTTACGGGTTCAGCGTCTTCTGGCTGCCGATGAGCCGGGCAATCGGCATTTCAGATCTGATTGTCTGCAAGGCGATGACGCTCGCCTCGGCCCTGACGACAACGAGCTGCGATTGGCGGATCAGCGACCTTGTCTGGACCTATTCGATCTTCTTTGTCGTGCTGGGCGCCGCGGCCGCGATCTGGGGTGGATGGGTTGAACGGGCGGGGCCGCGCCGGGCCGGTGTCGTCGCCGCCTGCTGCTGGTGTGGCGGCTTGGCAATCGGCGCATTCGGCGTTTCGGTGCACCAACTCTGGCTGATCTGGCTCGGCACCGGATTGATCGGCGGTATCGGCCTCGGGATTGGTTACATTTCGCCGGTGTCGACGCTGATCAAATGGTTCCCCGATCGCCGCGGCCTCGCCACCGGCATGGCCATCATGGGGTTCGGCGGCGGCGCGATGGTTGGCAGCCCGCTTGCCGACCGGCTGATGACACATTTTGCGGACAGCACGCAGGTGGGCGTATGGCAGGCGTTCCTCAGCCTTGCGGTCATCTACTTCGCTTTCATGATGGCAGGAGCCTTTGGGTACCGTGTGCCGCCTGCCGGGTGGGCGCCGCCAGGTTGGACACCTCCGCTGCCCATCGCGGGTGCCGGCACCGGCTTCAGCGTGCATGTCGATGATGTGCACCGCACGCCGCAATTCTGGCTGCTATGGCTGGTGCTGCTACTCAATGTATCGGCGTCAATCGGTATCATCGGCATCGCCTCGCCGATGTTACAGGAAGTTTTCGGCGGCCGGTTGATCAGCGCTCCCGGCGTTGGGTTTGCAGCGTTTGATGCTGAACAGAAAAAAGCGGCCGCGACGGTCGGTGCCGGATTTGTCGGGATCATCAGCCTGTTCAACATCGCTGGCAGGTTTGTGTGGTCGGCAACATCGGACCGACTGGGTCGAAAACGAACCTTCGCCATCATTACCGCGTTGGGCGCGCTTCTATATGGTGTTGCCGCGCCGGCGCTCACCATGGACAGTCTCGGCCTGTTCATAATTGTCTTTTGTGTATGTGCATCAATGTATGGCGGTGGCTTTGCAACGGTGCCGGCCTATCTGGCAGACATTTTCGGCACGCGCTTTGTCGGCGCGATTCATGGCCGGCTCTTGACCGCGTGGTCGACAGCCGGCGTCGTTGGCCCCTTCATCGTCAGCACCATGCGAGACAACGGCAGCGCGGCCAACAGGCCGGGAAGCGAGGTGTACTCACTTGTCTTTGCGGTGCTAGGCGGGTTGTTGCTGGTCGCTTTCATCGCCAACCTGTTGATACGGCCTGTCGGTAAGCAGTTCCACGCAGCCGCTGAAACAGCGATCGTCATAGAGGCTTCAGTTAAAACGGTGCCCCCGGCCAGTCGGAGTATCGACCGGGTTGGCGTGACGAACTTGCTGGCGTGGGCAGCGGTGCTGTCACCAATCGCCTGGGGGCTCTATCAGACCCTCGAAAAGATCGCTGTATTGATATGACAGTTTCAACGGCACGCGCTAGCGTGGGATCGTCTAGGTTTGCGCGAGCATGTTCGCCTTTTTGAGTTGATGCCCGACCGACCGTTCTTGCGTCCGAAAGCGGAACGAAAGCTGTCCCCCATCGGATATGGAACCCAGTACAACCACACTTGACTCGCCACGGGCGCTTGTCGGCGGCCGCCGCATCTGCCAGCCTGTGCTAATGCACGATCATGACCATGATGATCATCACGGCCATTCCCATGGTCAGGAGCCTGCCTCCGATATTGCCTTGCGGGTGAAATCGCTGGAGTCGCTGCTTGTCGAGAAGGGCCTGGTCGATCCTGCGGCGCTTGATGCCATCGTTGACTTTTACGAACACAAGGTCGGCCCCCGGAACGGCGCACGGGTGGTGGCCAAGGCCTGGTCCGATCCCGATTATCGGACGCGGCTGTTGGCAGACGCGACAGCGGCGATTGGTGAGCTGGGCTACACGGGTGGGCAGGGCGAGCACATGATTGCCGTCGAGAACACGGCCAGCATCCACAACCTTGTCGTCTGCACGCTGTGCTCCTGCTATCCATGGCCGGTGCTGGGTCTGCCGCCGGCGTGGTACAAATCTTCCGCCTACCGCTCGCGCGCCGTGATCGACCCGCGGGGTGTGCTGGCCGAATTCGGCACCGTGCTCGATGCCGATACCGAAGTCCGCGTCTGGGATTCCACCGCCGAAATCCGGTATCTGGTGATCCCCGAGCGGCCCGCAGACACGGCGGGGATGGACGAGGCCCAACTCGGCGCGCTGGTAACGCGCAACGGTATGATCGGCACCGCCCGTTTGTGAACGGGGTGCACGACATGGGCGGCCAGCATGGCCTTGGCGTGGTCATCCCGGAAGCCGAAGGCTCGGCATTTCACGCTGTCTGGGAAGCGCGCGCGCATGCCCTTGTCATTGCCGCGCCGACGCGCGGCAATATCGACGCCGGCCGCCACCAGCGCGAAAAGATCCCCGGCGCTTCCTATCTGACCATGACTTACTATGAACGCTGGTTCGAAGCGTTGTGCCAAATGCTGTTCGCTGGCGGCTTTGTTTCAGCCGACGAACTGGCCACGGGCAATGCCAATCCGGGGGCGGCAAAGGCGACACCACGGCTCAACGCTGTCGATGTGCCAATCGCGATGGCATGGCAGGGGTCCTATTTGCGCGAGAGCGTTGCGGAACCGGCCTTCGCAGTTGGCGATCGTGTCCGCGCAAAAATGATGAACCCCATCGGCCACACGCGCCTGCCGCGCTATGCGCGCGGCCGCACCGGGGTCGTCGAAAATTGTCACGGCTCGCACGTGTTTCCCGACAGCCATGCGCATGGCGGCGGCGAAGACCCTTGCGCGCTTTACACCGTCCGTTTCACGACCCGGGAACTTTGGGGTCCTGATGCTTCGCCCCGCGACACCGTCAGCCTCGATCTCTGGGAGCCTTATCTTGAGCGCGCCTGATCCGCTTGCCCTCCCGGGACTGCCAAAGGATTCCGACGGGCCGATCTTTGCCGAACCCTGGCAGGCGCAGGCCTTTGCCTTGACGGTGCGCCTCAATGCCGAAGGTGTCTTTTCCTGGTCCGATTGGGCAGCCGCCTTGTCGCGCGAACTGGCGCGTGGCTGCGATGATGATGGGTCGCGCTACTACACGCATTGGGTCACAGCGCTCGAAAGCCTGCTCACCGAGCGCGGCGTCCTAGCCACCCCAGAGCTTGCTAAACGTAAGGACGCCTGGGCAGAGGCCTACCGCCACACGCCGCACGGCAAGCCAGTGGAACTATTGGCCAAGTGACCTGCCCGCATCAGGGCACGCCAGCTGAGTTGTCCGGGTGTCACGTTGACCTCAATCATGCGACTTATCGACCACGGTAGATCGTCAAAAAGCGTTGACGCTTATAGCCACCAGCACCAACCTTTGATGCAAGGATGATGTCATGATCGACACGCAACATCTGCTGGTTGACCATGATGGTTCGATCGTCACCGTCACGCTCAACCGCCCCGAGCAGCGCAACGCCCTGTCGTTGCCACTGATGCTGGAGCTGACCCAGGTGTTGCAGCTTATCGGCAGCAGCGATGTGCGCGGCGTCATCCTTGCCGCCAACGGGCCGGTGTTTTCGGCCGGGCATCATTTTGCCGACATGGCCGGTCATAGCCATGACGAATTGCGGGCGCTGTTCCGCATCTGCACCGAGATGATGGATTGCCTGCAGGCCTTGCCCCAGCCCGTCGTGGCCCGCGTGCACGGCCTTGCCACCGCGGCGGGCTGCCAACTTGTTGCCACTTGCGACCTCGCTGTGGCAGCAGCAAGCGCCAGCTTCGCCCTGCCTGGCGGCAAGGGCGCCCTGTTCTGCCACACACCGCTGGTAGCCGTGGCGCGCAACCTGGGCCGCAAGCGGGCGCTGGAACTGGCGATGACCGGCGATCCTATCGACGCCCGGACCGCCGCCGATTGGGGCCTCGTTAACCGTGTGGTCCCCGATGACCAGCTGGAGGCGGCCCCCGCGCCACGCGCGGCCTGGCCGAGTCAAAAGCGGCGGGCAAACAGGCCTATTATCGGCAGATGGAGATGCCACAGCCCGCGGCCTATGCCCATGCTGGTAATGTCATGGCCCAAAACGCCGTGGGTGCAGCCGCACAGGACAGTTTCCGCGCCTTCCTCGAGAGACGGAAGCACTGAGCTTTTTTGCGTCATCGTCGCTTTGATTTTCGGCCACAGCATTGCAAGGACACTGACATGGCCAAGCCAAAATTGTTCGGCATCTCCGGTTCGCGCGCCATCCGCGCCATCTGGGGGAGTGGAGGAAGCCGGTATTGACTATGAGCACGTGCCGGTCTGCTATGGTGCCTATTCCACGGCGGATATCCGCCTGCTTGGGTTGACACTTTCGGGTCTTGGCAGTGACGGATCTGGATGTGACCTCGTGCAACCGCCGTTTAACTTTGACGCCGATGTGGGCGAGAGCCCCCTGCCCCGGCCACCCGCCCCCGCGCTCTCGTGCTCATAGCAGATGCGAATTGCGGCGCAGCGCGGCGAGTGTGCTGGCGTTGACGGTATAGACCGACTGGCGCTGACCACCCCGGTTCTCGTGATCCTTGCACCATCCCGCATAATGCCGGCGGAGCAAGCCGGCACGCACCAGGTCCGAGACTGCGCGGCTGACATTGGACTTGCCGGACCGGCGAACCCGCTCGCGAATTTCAGTGTCGACGGCTTGAGCAGCCGCCGCCGGGTCGCTTGGCAGTTCATCGGCAAGATCATTGGCAGCGCGGACAGCAAGCTTGCGGCGCCGCTGGTCGCGTTTGGCCATTGGCGCCAGCGCATCGCTCAGCCAATCCCGCACCGGGACTGGTATTCCCTGGCGAACGACTTCTGGCCCAACCGAACCCGACGGCCCTGCCGCTTCGGAGATCAGGTTGAGGACCATGAAAGCATACCGTGGCCTGCTCGAATGTTCGGAGAGTCGGCTCAAAATAGTGCTGACGTCGAGTGGCGCGCGTTCCATGAGATGCCCCTTCTGTTCGTCCTTCGTTCGCGAAAAGGCAAAGCAGAAGTGGCTGAATCTGTGAATCCCAAATGAGTCGAACCGAGTCGATCCTGCGATGGATTTGTCGCGGATGACACTTTGCCCGGAGATCTTGGGTAGAGTGTCACAGATGGTTGATTGGCCGAAGTTGCTTGGCCGACGTCGATTTCGAGCGGCGTCGAGACGCCCAATCTTCACGCCGGCAGGCTATGCTCCCAACGCCCGATGCGCCCTGCTCCTTGCGCAAAGAACCTGCTTTAGCTATCTGCTTAGCTAAGGAGTTTGTCCGATGGCCCAGTTTACAGTTCATGACGCCAAGACCAACCTGTCACGCCTGATTGCAGATGCGCTTGCCGGCGATGATGTGGTGATCGCGCGTGGTAACGTGCCGGCCGTGCGTCTGGTGCCGGTCAAGCCGCATGGCCGCCGCACATTCGGAGCGCTTAAGGGCAAGATCACGATTGATGCGCGCTTCGACGAGCCGCTGCCTTCGGATGAGCAGGACGGGTGGAATCTGGCTTGAAGTTGCTTCTCGATACCCATGCATTGATCTGGTGGCTGGAAGGCAATGAGGCGCTCAGTCCTCGCGCTCGCGAAGCCATTGCAGATGAGTCCAATAGCGTTACTGTAAGCGCCGCTTCGGCGATGGAAGTGGCCACCAAATTCAGGATCGGCAAGTTACC
>JBBRIC010000078.1:0-12609 GCA_038221665.1 Sphingomonadales bacterium | reverse complement strand
ACGCCGCCCCGCAGGGGTTGCCCAAAGGGCAATCATGGTGATGCTACCTGATGTCATCATGCTCTAGACCCTCGCGTTAGCCCCCTGAGCGGCGCGCAAAGTTGGTCGTGAACAATGGCTGGCTGGTGCCGCTGCCGTCATCGGGCGTGGCGACCATGGTCAGGGTCGCCGTGTCGCCCGCAAGGCTGACATGGGTGAAACCCCAGACCATGCCGCGTGCAAAAAACAGCCGATATTGCGGATTGTTGCGCGCCTGATGCGCCATGAAGGCGGTGTTCAGCGGGCGCTGTTTGCCAGCGGCACCGGTGACGATGCTGGGTAGTGGTTTGACGGCTTCGCCGGGCAGCGCCGTGCTGCAATCATCGGTAGCGACTTCCAGCGTATGTTCATGGCCAGCGAAATAGAGATCGGCATAGCGGCAGAGCACCGGCAAAAGCGCGGCGCGAAGTGCCTGGGATTGCCGGAATTTGCCGCCCGACGAAGCCCAGAGCGGGTGATGCGCGATGACGATCTTCCAGCGCGCCTTTGACGCGCGCAGGCGGGTTTCAAGGTCGGCGACCATGGCCTTTTCAGCCGCCGTGGCCGGCACCGCCCAGGCCTCGGGTTTTTCATAGCTTGTCGTCACGATCTCGCTGCCATCGGCCGCCAACCTGTCGGTCAGCACCTTTTCCCCGGCGAGGAGCACATGGCTGTCGATGGCAAAGACCTCGACTTCACCCTTGGCTGACGCCGGCATGGCAGCATAAATGCTGCCGTCCATGTGAAATGGCCGGGTTTCGCTGAGGAATTTGACCTGCGCCAGTGCCCCTGCCCGCGATGTATGCCAATCATGATTGCCAAGCGCTGCGTAAATCCGGAAATCCCTGTCACCCCAGCCGAACTTGCCATAGGGCGCGACGAAAATATCCTGAAAGCGTTTGGCGTCATCACGGCCATCGGCGCCAAGCGTGGCGCCATCGGGGTAGATATTATCGCCGAGCATCACGCCGAACTGGCAGCGGTGCGTGCGGCACCAGCCGGTCATCGCGTTGGCGACCGGCATCATGCCGCTGGCGGCGACGGCCGCATTGCCGATCATGGCAATGGGTCCGGACTCGAAATCGGCTGCCGGGCGTTTGTCCTTCAGCCAACGGGCACGGGCGTCGGCGATATATTGGTCGCGGCTTTTTGCCGGCTTCAGATCGTCGGCGTCGAGATAATCAAGACTGTAGCCATGATCGCCAAAGGCCAGAAATTCGGTAACCGGGGCGCTGGCGGATTTGACCGCCGGCACGCTGCTGGCGCAACCCGCCAGCGCCAATGCGATCGAGGGTGCAATGACAGACAGGGATGGCCGAAATTTCATGCGCTGGTTCCTGTCACAGTCTGACGATCATCGGCAAGCTCGGGGCGACAGACTGCCGCCCCGGGGCAATCCCGATCAATAAGTGATACGAAGGCCACCGGTATAGCGCCGGCCAAAGGTTTCGCGCTCGATGGTGCGGGCATTGTCACCGACAAAACGCCGACCGGGGCCGTTGAGCAGGTTCGACAGATCGACATAGACTTCGATGTTCCTGGTGATCGCATAGCGTGCCGACACATCGAGCTCGTCATCGGCCGCCCAGTAAAAATTGCCGCCAACGCTCGGGTCGCCCAACGTGTCGATCCAGCTGCTGCGATACTGGTAGGATACCCGCGCCGAAAAACCGTATTTTTCATAATAGGGCCCAAAGTTGAAGACAAAGTCGGACGTACCGGGGAAATTGACCTTGCTGCCGTTCGGGGCCGTGGCTTCGCCGCGGTTGAAGGTGACGTTGGTCTGCAAACCAAAGCCGCCCCAGAAACCGGCATCCTTCAGCACATCTTCGAGCTGGAACTGTGCTGCGGCTTCGGCGCCATAGATATAGCCATTGCCGCCATTGACGATCCCGCTGAACACATAGCCCGATCGATCGGTGCCATTGATGTTGAGCGCATCCGAGCCAAAGACGCGGGTGTCGCTGAACAGCACATCGCGGACGTTTTTGTAGAACAGCCCCACCGAGGCAAAGCCGCCGAAATTGGGGTAATATTCCCAATAGGCATCAAGCCCCCAGGTGCGTTCCGGCGTTGCCCCGGGGTTGCCGCCCGAAATGGTCTGGTTGGCATCGTTGATCGTCACATTGGGGCGCAGCACCGGATAA
Organism: Sphingomonadales bacterium; assembly: GCA_038221665.1. Lineage (GTDB taxonomy): Bacteria > Pseudomonadota > Alphaproteobacteria > Sphingomonadales > Sphingomonadaceae > Sandarakinorhabdus. The sequence continues at coordinate 10,444 of JBBRIC010000078.1, read as the reverse complement.
TCCGGGCGGGCAGCGCCGGTGTTGAACGAAAACCGCAATTTATGTTCATCAGCGACATTCCAGTTCAGATGGACGCTTGGGTAAACCGAAGTGAAACTGCTGCTGGTCGAAACCCGGGCCGCCGCCGCACTGCCGATGACCGCAAAGGCGTCGGCGCTGTTTTTGACGTGTTCGAGGCGCGCACCATAAATAACATTACCCCAATCGAACGTCGTCAGGCCCATGGCATAGCCTGAAAATACTTCTTCCTTGACCTTGTAATAGTTGGTCGTATCGAAATTATAGGTCGCATAGGGTTGCACCTGGCTGACAATCGCCTTGATCTTGTCTTCACCGAAATAACGGAAATCATAGCCCAGGGCGAGATTGCCCTTGTAGGGATCGCTGATGGCGATGTTGTTGATACCGGGGTTGACGCCGGCCAGCGTGAAGATATTTTGACCATTGAAAGCTGAGCTTGAACTGATATCGAGCCTGCGTTCATCGACTTCCTTGGTGCGATTGTCATATTGGCCACCGACACTGATTTTGGTGTTGCCGAATAATTCGGTTTCGCGCGCAATGTCGATCTTGCCCGAATAGGCGTTGGTGGTGTCCTTGGCCCGCAAACTGCGGATGCGGCTGAGGCTGAGCGGAAAATCCTCGATCTGGCGAACCCGATCGCCGCGCGACAGCGTGCCATCGCTGGCGCGCAGGGTCCGAAACAGCGCGACCCGGGCCAGTTGCGGATCGGTCAGATCATATTGCACCGTCGGCCGCTGGGTGGCGGTGGCGCCATTGGAACCAAAGCCGGGGCTGTCATAATTGACCTGGGCCGGTGCCGAGCGATCATCGATCGACTGGGTATAATTGCCGCGCCAGCTGATCGTCCATTTGTCGCCGATCTGATGGTCGCCGCCAATGGTATTGACAAAAACCGACTGCAAAAATTCGCGGCTGAGCGCATTATGATTGATGTCGATGCCGCTGATGACGCCTTGAAATGGCGTGTTGCCGGCGCAGATATCGGCATAGCCAGTGGTGTTGGGCGGCAATATGGCTGTCGGCCCGCAGGGCGTCGTCAATTGCGGGACCCTGCCTTGTTGGTCATCGAAATCAAAGATGAAGTTTGAACGAAGTTCGTCATCGGTGAAGGCCGAGTAGATGGACGTTGCAAAAATCTTGTTGTCGCTGTCGGGGCGCCATTCCAGCCGGCCGGACAGGCTGTAATTCTTGCGGGTCAGGCGATAAAGCTTGTTTTCGGTTTCGCGGGCCCAGACCCTTGGTACGCTGCCATTCGACAAGGCCGGCCGCCGGTCTTCGTTGACGACTTCCCAATCGGTTTCGAAATTGTCGGTGGCCATTTCGCGCTGATACCAGCTGCCCGACAGAACCGCGCCGATGTCGCCGATGCCGGTTTCCCAGCGATCGGAAACCACCAGCGTGCCTTCATATTCGGCGCCGCCGCCCAGATCGACATAGCCGATGCCGCCGCGCGCCGCGACGTGCAGCCCGGCATAATCAAAGGGCGATCGGGTGATGATATTGATGTTGCCGGCGATGGTTTCGCTGGTCATGTCGGGCGTTACCGCCTTGCGCACAATAATCTGCGAGGCAATCGCCGACGGGATCGAATCGAAACGCGCGTCGCGGCCTTCAGGCGAGATGATGTTGATGCCATCGAACGACAATGTCGTCCAGTTCAACGGCGCCCCGCGAAGATTGACATAACGCGCCTGGCCCTGGTCGCGCTGCACAGCGACCCCCGGCAGGCGGCTGATCGCCTGGGCGACATTCTGGTCCGGCAGCCGGCCGACGGCGTCCGACGAAACCACGCTGACCAGCGAGGGGGAATCCCTTTGGGTCTTCAGCGCTGCTTCCTGTGACTCGCGGATGGGCCGGCCGCCGGTGACGATGATTACGTCTTCGTCGGGAGCAGCGGCAGCCATGGTCGTCGTTGCCGCCGTGGCAAGCTGGGCATTGGCGCCCGACATCATGGCAGATGCGGTGATACCCGCGAGCAGCGCCGTGCGCAGCGCCGGTTTGGCCACAGATGTGGCCTTGCGATAAATGCTCATGAAATTCCCCCGGGTTGTAGCGGCGATGCGATACTGATCGTTACGTTGGCAGGGGCGCTATCGCTGGAATGTGACGGCTGATTTGCCGATTCATTACAGAAATGTTATTTATAAATATCATGTAATGTTGTTGCGTTTCGGTCACACAAGACTCATCGCGAGCCACCGAGCGACCAAAGCCCAAAATCGTTGCGTGGCGGCGGTCGAGGTGGTGCGCTGCCAGCGTCGACCTTGCGCCCTTCGCGCGGTGGACGCGGCGTCGCGCCTGTGTCATGGCGCGGCCATCATGGATGTCACCACTCCTGCCGCCCAGAAACGGCTTGCTGCTGCCGCCGGAACAGCCTGGTTACATGCACGCCTCGCCCAGCTGCGCCGGCGCTGGTGGTTGCTGGCCGCCGGCATGGTGTCGGGATTGCTGATCGCCATCGCCTATCTGAGCCTCGCTACCTATTTCTACACCGGCGAAATCCGGGTCTATGCAGCGCCAAGCGCCACCGGCGTGCGCCCATCATCGGGGCTTGGCGGGCTTGCCGCACTGGCCGGCATCGGTGGCGGCGGTGGCAATGATGCGGTGCCGCCCTTCCGCTATTTCCTCGAAGCTATTTATGCCCCCGAAGTAGCGGCGGCACTGGCCCGTGATGAAACGCTGTTGCAACGCATTTTTGGCAATCAATGGGATGCGCAAAGCCAGAGCTGGCACGAACCGCACAGCCTGTTGCGCAGCCTGTCGCAGGGGCTCAACGGTGCGCTCGGCCGGCCGGCAAAGCCCTGGCACAAGCCGGGCGCAGTCGAATTGCAGGCCTATATCGCCGACAAGGTGACCGTCATCCAGAATGTCCGCTCGCCGCTGGCGGTGATCCGTTTCGATTTTCCCGATCCCGCCTTTGCCGGCGAATTCGTGACCCGGCTGGCGATCGAGACCGATGGCTGGATGCGGGGCCAACAGGCGATCCGGTCCAGCGCAAATATCGACTATCTGGATGCCGCCCTGTTGACCGCGGGCCCCATCGACCAGCGAGAAGCCCTGATCCGCGCTTTGGCCGAACAGGAACAACGCGCCATGTTCACCGCCGGAACGTCACCATTTGCCGCCGAACGCTTTGGCAGGGCAAATGTCGGGACTGAACCATCGCGGCCAAAACCCGTTACCTTGCTGATTGCTGCGACGGTGGCAGGCCTGGTGCTGGGCATGGCACTGGCGCTGCTATCCTTGCCGAAATGGCGCCGCGATGGCGGATTGGTGGATTGAACCTGATCCGGCGACGCCAGATTTCGACGCCTGAGACTCTGGTGCCCAAAACTCTGGTGCCCAGGATTCTGGCGCCGCCGTCGATCAAGCGCAATATCATCGCCAATTATGTCGGGCTGGGCTCGGCATCGTTGCTGTCGCTGCTGATGGTGCCGGTCTATATCCGTTATCTGGGTATCGAGGCCTTTGCGCTGGTCGGGCTGTTCGCCGTCATCCAGGGCTGGATGGCGCTGCTCGATCTTGGCATGGCGCCAACGCTGGGGCGCGAGATGGCGCGTTACACGGCCGGAACCCTGTCGGTACAGGCGGTTCGCGATCTGCTGCGCAGCCTTGAAATCGTTTATCTCGGCATTGCTGTCGCAACGGTGCTGGTGCTCAGCCAATTTGCCGGCAGCATTGCATCAGGTTGGCTGAATGTTGAAAAAATGCCGATCGATAGCGTCGTCGGGGCCTTGTCGATGCTCGGGATCGTCGTTGCCTTGCGGTTTTGCGAGGGCATTTATCGCAGCGCCATCATGGGGCTGCAACAACAGGTCTGGCTGAACCAGGTGTCGGTGATACTGTCGCTGCTGCGCACGCTTGGCGCGCTGGCGGTGCTGGCGCTTATCGCGCCGACGGTGCAGGCGTTTTTTGTCTGGCAGGGTCTGATCTCGCTGACATCGCTGATCATCCTTGCCGCCCGCATCCAGTCGACGTTGCCGCCGGCGCCGCGCCCGGCACGGTTTTCGCTGGCCGCGCTGGAACAGGTGCGGCGCTTTGCGGGCGGGCTGTTCCTGACCTCCCTGCTGTTCCTGATGCTGACCCAGGTCGATAAATTATTGCTCTCGCGCCTGCTCAGCCTGACCGATTTTGGCTATTACATGATCGCTGCCACCATCAGCAATGGCGCCTGGCTGTTTGGCGCGCCGATCGTGCTGGCGGTGTCGCCGGCGCTCGTCAAATTACATGAAGCAACAGATCGCGACGGGCTTGCCGGCGCCTATCACAAGGCCGCGCAACTCGTCGCCTTGCTGGCGGGGCCGGCGTCGCTGATGATGATCGTCTATGCCTATGGCATGTTGTTTGCCTGGTCGGGGGATGCAGCGATTGCGACCCGCGCGGCGCCGATCCTGTCGTTTCTGACCATCGGCGTGCTGTTCAGTTCGCTCTACCAGGTCCCCCAGAATCTGCAGACCGCGACCGGCTGGACCGGGCTGACACTGCGGCTGATGGCCGTGATGGTGGTGTTCATGGTGCCGATGGTGTTCTGGCTGGTGCCGATCCATGGTGGCATTGCTGCCGCGGGGACCTGGGCGCTGGTCAATTTCTTCCTGCTGGTGACGGGCGTGCCACTGCAGCATCGCCGGTTGCTGCCGGGGGAATTCAGGCGCTGGTTGCTGGCCGACACATTGCTGCCGCTGGGCGCTGCGGCGCTGATTGTCGGCCTCGCCTGGCCGCTGCGCCCGGCGCTATCGGCCGATCGCTGGACATGGCTGGGCTTTTGCGCCGTGACCGGCTTTTTCGCTGTCAGCGTCAGTGCGCTGGCAGCGGATACGGTGCGGCCACGACTTTGGGCACTGCTGGCAAGATTTCGCCCCGCCCGATAGGCAGCGAAAATCGCTAGACTGCAGCGATATGCGGCTCCAGCGCCGCCATCAGACCATCGAGATCGAGCGGCGCCAGCGTCGCTGCATCCAGCCAGAGCCGCAGGTCACGCCCGCGCGCCAGTCCGACGAGCGGTAGTGGCCAATCGGCAGCGGCCGGAAAGGCGGCGCGAAAATCCGCCCGGTGGTAAAATACCGCCGGCAATGGTTGCGCCGCCAGCCAGACACGCCAGCGGCTGCGCATCCCGACAAAACCATAGGTGATGGCGCAAAGGCTGCAAGGATAGGTTGCCGGCGAGACCAGTTTATGAAGGCTATCCATCGCGCCCGCAACCAGCCCTGCCTCGGCATTATAGACAAAAACCAGGCGGGGCGCGCCACCCATCATCAGCCCGCCACGGCAAGCGCACTGCGGCCGCGCTTGACGATCAGCTTGTTGAGCGCATTCACATAGGCGCGGGCGCTGGCGACCAAAGTATCGGTATGCGCCCCGGCACCGCGCGCCGTCCGCCCGTCTTCGGCCAGCACGACGCTGACTTCGGCCTGGGCATCGGTGCCGGCGGTGACGGCATGGACCTGATAGAGTTGCAGGCTGGCGCCATCATGCGGCACGAGCTTGCGCACTGCGTTGAACAGCGCATCGACAGGGCCATTGCCGCGCACGGCCGCTGTATGCTCCTCGCCATCGATATTCAGCGTCAATATGGCGCGCTGTGGACCATTGGAGCCGCAATAGACTTCGACCTCGATGACCTGGATACGGTCATGGCCGCGCAGCACTTCATCATCGACAAGCGCCACGATATCCTCGTCAAAGACCTGTTTTTTCGCGTCCGCCAGATCCTTGAAGCGTTTGAAGGCATCGCCGAATTCATTGTCGCTCAGGTCATAACCCATTTCGCCCAGTTTCTGGCGAAAGGCCGCCCGCCCCGAATGCTTGCCAAGCACCAGGTTGGTGGCGCCCTGCCCGACGCTTTCGGGCGTCATGATTTCATAGGTGCCGGCATCCTTCAGCATGCCATCCTGATGGATGCCGCTTTCATGGGCAAAGGCATTGGCACCGACAACCGCCTTGTTGGCCTGCACCGCCATGCCGGTGATGCCGCTGACGAGCCGCGAGGCGCGGGTGATTTCGGTGGCGATGATCCCCGTCCGCACCGGCAACACATCATGGCGGACGCGGATGGCCATGGCGATTTCCTCGACCGCGGCATTGCCGGCGCGTTCGCCGATGCCGTTTATGGTTGCTTCGCACTGGCGCGCGCCGGCCATGATTGCAGCCAGCGTATTGGCCACCGCCAGCCCCAGGTCATTATGGCAATGGGTTGAAAAAATTGCCTCTGCGGCATTGGGCACGCGCGCAATCACATCGCGGAACATGGCGCCATAGGTTTCGGGTGTTGCATAGCCGACGGTATCGGGCAGGTTGATCGTTGTCGCCCCGGCGTTGATGGCGATTTCAACCGCCCGACAGAGGAAATCGGGGTCGCTGCGCGTTGCATCTTCGGCCGACCATTCGATGTCGTCACAAAGGTTGCGGGCATGGGCGACGGACGTGGCGATGGCATCCAGCACCTGTTCGGGCGTCATGTTGAGCTTGGCCCGCATGTGCAGCGGCGATGTGGCGATGAATGTGTGGATGCGCGGGCGGCGGGCGTGGCGCACGGCCGCCCAGGCGCGATCGATATCGCCCTTTGCCGCGCGGGCGAGGCTGGCGACGATGGCGGTTTCGCATTGGCGGGCCACGGCCGAAACGGCAGCAAAATCGCCGTCGCTGGCAATCGCAAAGCCGGCTTCGATGATATCAACGCCAAGCGCCTCCAATTGCGCTGCGACCTTCAGTTTTTCCTCCAGATTCATCGAGCAACCCGGCGATTGTTCGCCGTCGCGCAGGGTCGTATCAAATATGCGGATATGATCGGTCATCGGTTTGGCCTGTCTGTTCGGGTTCCGGTGCGGGGGGCGGAAACGGTCCCTCAGGCGCGGCAGCTGCAGTCCCGGGGGACGAGCCAGAACGACACGCCTAAGGGCGCGTAAGTCGCAGCAGCGGCAGGATGTTCCTCGACATAGCGAGGTTATGCCGCGTCGCGCGACCCCTGTCCAGCCTTGCCGCCGCGCCGCGTTTCGCGCACAAGTCCGCCATGGCCATTTTTGCCCCCGTCACGGATATTGCTCATAATATCCAGCTCGCCGTGGCGCCGGTTTTCCTGTTGACCGGCATCGGCTCGATCCTCAACGTCATAGCGGCGCGGCTGGCCCGCATCACCGACCGGGCGCGTACGCTGGAGGCCGATATCACCGGCTATGCCGCGACACGCCGCAGCGACGCGCTGCTGCAACTCGCCATTCTTGATCGCCGCATGGCGGCGACAAACCGCGCCATCGCGCTTTGCACGCTCTCGGCGTTGCTCGTTTGCGTCGTGGTTGCCATCCTGTTCATCGGCGATCTGATGCCGATGCGCTGGACCGCCATCGTCGCTGTCCTGTTCATCCTCGCCATGCTGCTGCTGATCGCCGGGCTGATGCTGTTCCTCTATGAAGTCCAGATCGCGCTGAAATCGGTGCGCGTCCAGGCGGCGCTGCTGGGCAAGGGCCTGCCCAGAAGCTGACGCTGGCAACGCTGCACTTATCCTAGGCTGAAGCTCTGCTTGATCCCGTCAACGACAAATTGCGCCGCCAATGCCGCCAGCACAACGCCGAGCAGCCGCGTCAGAGCGCCTTCGAATTTGACCCCCATCAGCCGCATCAGCGGCCCCGCCGCCAGCAATGACAGCAAGGTCAGGGCCATCACCGCGAGCAGCGCCGCGAGCACAACCAGCGTTTCAACAAGCGAATGGCTGCGCGCCGCCAGCAGCATGATGGCAGCCAGCGAGCCCGGGCCGGCGAGCATCGGGATTGCCATTGGAAACACCGAAATATCTTCCGCCTCGCTCGGATCGGCCCTTGCAGCGGCGGCGGACAAGACTTCTTCGGCGCGATTTTCGCGGCGTTCGGTGCGTTTTTCAAAGACCATGTCGATGGCGATCAGAAAAACCATGATGCCGCCAGCAATCTTGAAGGCCGGCAGGCTGATGCCGAGCGCGCCCAAAAACGCCTGGCCGCCAAGCGCAAAGGCCAGCATGACAGCTGTCGCAATCGCCACCGACCGGAACGCCATGGCGCGGCGATGGCTGACGCTGCTGCCGTTGGTCAGCGACGAAAAAATCGGCACGCAACCCGGCGGATCGAGCACCACGAACAGCGTCACGAACGCCGAGATGAACAGGGCAAGCAGCGGCCCGTTCATGCGGCTGCCCGGGCCATCGCGGCTTGCAAGGTGTTGGCGAGCAGGCAAGCGATGGTCATCGGCCCGACCCCGCCCGGCACCGGCGTGATCCAGCCAGCACGATCGACTGCGCCGGCAAAATCGACATCGCCGGTCAGCCGCGTCTTGCCATTGCCGGCATCGATGCGGTTGGTGCCGACATCGATGACACAGGCGCCGGCGCGCAGCCATTCGCCCTTGACCAGCTGCGGCACGCCGACGGCGGCAACGATGATCTCGGCGCGCGCGACGTGCCCGGCCAGATCGCGCGTCCGGCTATGGGCCAGGGTGACGGTCGCGTTTTTGGCGGTCAGCAGCGCCGCCATCGGCTTGCCGACGATATTGGAGCGACCGATGACCAGCGCCTCCTTGCCCGAGATGTCGCCAAGCGCTTCGGTGATCAGCATCAGGCAGCCGGTCGGGGTGCAGGGCGCAAGGCCGGCCAGCCCGCTGACCAGCCGCCCGGCATTGATCGGGTGAAAGCCATCGACATCCTTCATGGGATCGATGGCGGCAATGACGCGATCGGCATTGATCTGTGGCGGCAGCGGCATTTGCACCAATATGCCGTCGACCGCTGGATCAGTATTGAGCGCGACGACCAGCGCCAGCAATTCCGCCTCGGTCGCTGTCGCTGGCAAATGATGCTGGTGCGACACCATGCCGGCGGCCAGCGTTGCCAGCCCCTTGTTGCGCACATAAACAGCGCTGGCCGGATCATCGCCGACCAGCACCACGTTCAGCCCTGGCGCCCGGCCGTGTTGGGCCACAAAGGCCGCAACGCCGATTGCCACATCGGCCCGCAGCCGCAGTGCGCGCGCCTTGCCATCGATAATCACCGCCGCCATGACGGGTTTAGCGCAGCAGGCCGGTGTCGAGCAGCAGCGCCGGCACGCCGCGCTGCACCAGCATGATGACAAGGATCAAGACCATCGGCGCCAGATCGATGCCGCCCATATCGGGCAGCACCCGGCGGATCGGGCGCAGCATCGGATTGAAAAAACGATCCAGCCCGCCAACCAGCCCGCGCACAAAACCATTGTGCATGTTGACGACATTGAACGCGATCAGCCACGACAGGATCGCCCAGCCGACCAGGCCCCAGATCAACCATTGCAGCACCATCGTAAAGATGCCGACAATCACGATAAGCGTGTTCATGAAAAAAAGCCTGTCATGGCGGATTGAAATTGTGCTGCTGCCATAGCGACGATGGACGATGGCGGCAATCGGCGCTGGACGATCCGACAAGGATTGCGGCATGGGTCGTGACGGGGAGAGATATATGACAGCGACCACCCTCGCCGATCTGACCATGGCCCATGCGGCAGCCAACCCGGACCGGACGGCGATCGTTTTCGAAGGCAATGCGATCGATTATGGCGGGCTCCACGATCGCGTCTTGCGGGCGGTCGCGGCGTTGCGCCGGGCGGGCGTCAAACCCGGCGATCGCATCGGCTGGCTGGGCTTGAACCACCCGGATTTCATCATCGTCATGAATGCCTGTTTTCGGCTGGGGGCGGTGCTCGTCGCCATCAATGCCCGGCTGGTAGCGCGTGAGATCGCCTATATATTGAACGACGCCGAAATCACTTTTCTGATCGGCGAGGCGGCATTCCTGCCAATAGCCGGCGCCCCGACCATCATATTGATCGATGCACCGCACGCCGGCCGGCCAGCCTTTGGCGATTGGATCGCGGCCCATGCCCCCGATCCGCGCGTGCACCCGGCCCGGCCCGATGACATCGCCCTGCAGCTTTACACCAGCGGTACGACGGGCTTTCCCAAAGGTGCCTTGCTGTCGCACCGGTCGCTGCTCGGCACGATCGCCAAGGGGCCGCTGACCGGCGAAGACTGGGCGCTCTGGGATGAAAATGACGTGGCGCTGGTGGCGATGCCGCTGTTTCATATCGGCGGCACCGGCTGGGCGCTGCATGCGCTGGAAGCCGGCGCGACGGTCGTCATCCTGCCGCGGCCCGATATTGCCGGCATCATCGCCGCCATCGCCGGCCAGCGCATCACCAAGATGTTCGTGGTGCCGGCCGTGCTTGCCGCCATGCTGGCGCAGCTTGAAACCCTGCCCGCCGATCTGACCAGCCTGACGGAATTGCTTTATGGCGCCTCGCCGATCCCGCTCGATGTGCTGCGGCGCGCGATGCTCGCCTTTCCCAATGCCCGCTTCATCCAATGCTATGGCGCGACCGAAACCTGTGGCACCGTCGTCTATCTGCCACCCGATGACCATGATGTC
>JBBRIC010000077.1:0-12628 GCA_038221665.1 Sphingomonadales bacterium | reverse complement strand
CAGGTTATGGCGGCTTTGGCTATGGCGGGGGCTTTCGCGGCTGGAATCCATATTGGGGAGGCTTTGGTGGCTTTGGAGGCTTTGGCGGGACCGATATTTATTCGGTGACAGCGTTCAACACCTTGCTGGCGATGAAAATCGTGCGTGTCGGCGATAAAAAAAGCCTGTTCGAAGGGCGTGCCGAAACCACCAGCCAATCGAACAGCCTGCCACAATTGGTGCCCAATCTGGTCAACGCCATGTTCGCCAATTTCCCCGGCAACAGTGGTGAAACGGTTCGCGTGCGTTTCGATCCGACGCAGCCGAATACGCCACCGACGCTGCGGCCATTGGCCGGCTGAACGCCGATCCGATCAGGCAATCCGATCGGCAACCGGTTTCTAAACGAAGGAATAGGGGTCGATATCGATCACTATGCGCACATTCGACGCAATCGGCACGGCCGTCAGCCAGGCGCGCAGCACATCCTGCAAAGCCAGATTGCGGCGAGCCTGCACCAGCAGCCGCTGGCGATGGCGACCGCGCAGCATGGCGAGCGGTGCCGCTGCAGGACCAAGCACCGCAAGGCCATCGATAACGGGCGCCGCAGCGCCGATCGCCCGGGCCGCGACAAGGGCTGCATCGGGATCTTCACTGGAAACAATGATGGCCGCAAGCCGCCCGAACGGTGGCAGGCCGAGATCGCGGCGCGCTGCTGTTTCGGCCGCGTAAAATGCCGCCGCATCGCCGGCGAGCAGTGCCTGCATCAGCCGCACCTCGGGTTGATGCGTCTGGATCTGCACCTTGCCCGGTTTGACGCCGCGCCCCGCCCGGCCAGCGACCTGGGCAATCTGCTGAAACGTGCGCTCACCGGCGCGAAGATCGCCGCCGGACAGGCCAAGATCGGCATCGATGACCCCGACCAGCGTCAGTTCGGGGAAATGATAACCTTTGGTAACCATCTGGGTCCCGATCAGAATATCGATCTCGCCTGCCTCGACCGCGGCGACCAGCGCCATGGCCCGGGCCGGCGAATTGATCGTGTCGGAGGTGACCAGCGCAACCCGGGCGGCCGGCCAGACGCGGGCGACTTCCTCGGCGATGCGTTCGACGCCCGGGCCGCAGGCCACCAGCGAATCAGCCTCACCACAGGCGGGGCAGGCCGGCGGCACCATGGTCTGATGGCCGCAATGATGGCAGGCCAGCCGGCGCGACAGCCTGTGTTCGACCATCCAGGCGGTGCAATGCGGGCATTGAATGCGCTCCCCGCAGCTTCGGCAGAGCGTCAGTGGGGCATAGCCGCGCCGGTTGAGGAACAGCAGCACCTGTTCCCCCCGGGCCAGATTGTCGGTGATCGCAGCCCCCAGTGGCGGGCTGATCCAGGCGCCGCGGTCGGGTGGAAAGCGCCGCAGATCAACCAGAGCGATCGCGGGCATGCTGGCACCCCCGAAACGCGCCGGCAGCGTCAGGTGGCGATAGGTGCCGCGCGCCGCCTGCACCTGGGTTTCAATGGCCGGTGTCGCGGTGGCGAGGATGACGGTGGCATCCTCCTCCCGGGCACGCATGACAGCGACATCGCGGGCGTGATAATGCACGCCTTCTTCCTGTTTGAAACTGGTTTCATGGGCTTCATCGACGATGGTGACGCGCAAGGCCTTGAACGGCAGGAACAGCGCCGAGCGCGCACCAACCACTACCCGCCCCCGGCCATCGGCAATTGCCGCCCAGGCGGCGCGGCGCTCACTGGCCTTCAGATCGCTGTGCCAGGCGATAGGCAGGCAGCCGAACCGGGCCTTGAAACGCGCCAGCCACGGTGCCGTCAAGGCGATTTCGGGCAACAGCACCAGCGCCTGGCCGCCACTGCGAAGCGCCGCAGCAACGGCTTCGAAATAGACTTCGGTCTTGCCAGAGCCAGTGACGCCCTCCAGTAAAAACGGCGCAAAACCGCCAGCGTTGACCGAATCTGCGAGCACCGCCGCGACCTTGGCCTGGGCTGTTTCCAGCTGTGGCGGTGCATGATCGGGGTCGGGGATGGCCGGTGTGCCAGCGCCGTTGACGGTGACGGGCAACAGAGTGCCGGCATCGACCAGCCCCCGGATGACGGCATCGGATACGCCCGCGATCCGGCCCAGATCACGCACCGCGCCTTGGAGATCGCCCAGCCGTTCCAGCGCCTGTGTCCGCGCCGGCGTCATCCGGACGGGCAGCATGCCGCCCCGGCGATATTCCGTAACATCCCGCGCCGACAGGAACGCCACAGAAGGCCAGACCATCCGGATCACACTGGCCAGCGGCGCCACATAATAATCCGCCACCCAGTCGCACAGTCGTCGCATCGGCGCGGCAAGCGGCGGCATGTCCAGCCGGGCATTGACCGGCCGCAGCCGCGCCGCTGCGATGGCTTGCGCCGCGTGCACTTCCGGATCCCAGACAACGCCTGTGATGGTGCGCGGCCCCAGTGGCACCGATACGGCATCGCCCGGCATCAGCACCATGTCGGCCGGCACCGCATAATCGAGCGAATCAAGGCCATGCTGGAACACGACAACGCGAACGGAAGCTGTTTCGGTCACGCGCCTGATCTAGGGTGGCAGAGACGGTTGTGCTACCGCTTTGACGCGCTGCCTGTGCGTGCTAACGCGCTGGCGCATGATCCCACGTTATTCCCGCCCCGAAATGGTTGCCCTTTGGGAACCAGAAACCCGCTTTCGCATCTGGTTCGAGATCGAGGCGCACGCCATGGACGCGCTTGTCGGGCTGGGCGTGGTGCCGGCGTCGGCGGCGCGCGCTGTCTGGGAACGCGGCAAATTCGATGTCGCCCGCATCGATGAAATCGAACGCGAAACGAAGCACGACGTCATCGCCTTTTTGACCAACCTTGCCGAACATGTCGGCCCCGAGGCGCGTTTTGTGCACCAGGGCATGACCAGTTCCGATGTGCTCGATACCTGCCTGTCGGTGCAGCTGGCGCGCGCCGCTGATATCCTCATCGCCGATACCGACGCGCTGCTCGTCGCATTGAAACGCCGCGCCTTTGAACACAAAAATACGCCGACAATGGGCCGCAGCCATGGCATCCACGCCGAACCGACGACGTTTGGCCTGAAACTGGCGCAGGCCTATGCCGAATTCAGCCGCTGCCGGGCGCGGCTGGTGCTGGCCCGCAGCGAGATCGCCACCTGCGCCATCTCGGGCGCGGTCGGCACCTTTGCCAATATCGATCCGGCGGTTGAGGCGCATGTGGCCAAGGCGATGGGTCTGACGGTGGAGCCGGTATCGACACAGGTTATCCCGCGTGACCGCCATGCGATGTTCTTTGCCACCTTGGGCGTCGTCGCCGGCTCGGTCGAGCGGCTGGCCACTGAAATCCGCCATTTGCAGCGTACCGAAGTCCTTGAAGCCGAGGAATATTTTGCGCCGGGCCAAAAGGGCTCCAGTGCCATGCCGCACAAGCGCAACCCGGTATTGACCGAAAATCTGACCGGCCTCGCCCGTCTGGTGCGCGGCTATGTGACCCCGGCGCTGGAAAATGTCGCGCTCTGGCATGAACGCGATATCAGCCATTCCTCCGTTGAACGCATGATCGGCCCCGATGCGACGGTGACGCTGGATTTCGCCCTGCACCGGCTGACGGGGGTGATCGACAAGCTGCTGATCTACCCCGATCGCATGCTGAAAAACCTCAATAAAATGGGTGGCCTCATCCATTCGCAGCGCATCCTGCTGGCGCTGACCCAGGCGGGGGCCAGCCGCGAAGACAGCTACCGGCTGGTGCAGCGCAACGCCATGCAGGTCTGGGAATCGGATGGCGCGTTGCAGCTGCTCGACCTGCTCGCCGCCGATCCCGATGTGACGGCGCTGCTGCCACGCGACCAGCTGGAGCCGTTGTTCGACCTTGAATATCATCTGAAACATGTCGACACGATTTTCGACCGGGTGTTCGCCGCCTGATCAGGGCTGTGGCGCGCTGCTCCTTAGCGCCAGTACGGCGATCAGGCTGGCGGTTGCGGCAACGCCCAGATAGCCGCCGACCCAGCCCAGGCCGCCCCGGTCCGACAGGGATTGGGCCAGCACCGGCGCCAGGCCACCGCCAAGGATGCCGCCTGTATTGAACGCCATCGAGGCGCCGGTATAGCGCACCCTTGCCGGAAACAGCCCGGGCAGCCAGGCCCCGAGAGGCCCATAGACAAAGCCCATGACGAACAGAGCCAGCGACAGGAATATGCCGATCAGCAGCAACGAACCGCTGCCCAGCATTGGCGCCAGCGCAGCCCCGGTGGCGATGGCGCCAAGGCAGCCGGCGGTCAGCACGGCGCGCGGGCTGAACCGGTCCGACAGCCAGCCCGACAGCAGGATGCCGATAGCGAGGAACAGAATGGCGATGAGCTGCACCCCGAGAAATGTGTCGCGGGCATAACCCAATTTCGTCGTGCCATGGCCGAGCGCAAATGCGGTCGAGAGGTAGAACAGCGCAAAACAGGCGATGACGCCAAAGCTGCCGCCCAGCGTCTGCCGCCAATGCAGGCGCAATAGTTCAGCGATCGGGACTGCCGGTGGTGGGCCCGTCGCCGCCAGCGCTGTAAAGGCCGGTGTTTCGGTCAGTTTCAGCCGCACCCACAGGCCAACACCGACCAGCAGCGCGCTGGCAAGAAACGGCAGCCGCCAGCCCCAGGCCTTGAAATCCGCATCGCTTAGCCACAGGCCAAGCAGCAGGAACAGGCCGTTGGCAGCGATGAAACCGACAGGCGCCCCCAATTGCGGGAACATGCCATAGCGGCCGTGCCAGCCGGGCGGCGCATTTTCAACCGCCAGCAACGCTGCCCCGCCCCATTCACCGCCGAGCCCGAACCCTTGCCCGAACCGCAACGTGCAGAGCAGCAGCGGTGCCAGCCACCCGGCACTGGCATAGGTCGGCAGAAACGCGATCCCAAGCGTTGAGCCGCCCATCACCAACAAGCTGGCGACCAGCGTCGATTTCCGCCCGATACGATCGCCAAAATGGCCAAAGACCAGCGCGCCGATGGGCCGGGCGACGAAAGCAACGGCAAAGCTTGCATAGGCGGCGAGCAATTGCGCCGAAGGGTTTTCGGACGGAAAGAACAACGGTCCGAAAACGAGGCTGGCGGCGGTTGCGTAAATGTAGAAATCATAGAATTCTACGGCTGTGCCAATCAGGCTCGCGGCGAGGATGCGGCGGCTGGATGTCGTTTTCTTCCCCATGCGGCGGGGTTGCTGCCAGCGGCGCGGCGCGTCAAGCCCGCAGGCGTTGCGGCGGCACTATCGGAAAGCGCAACAGCCGACCCGATTCCGCCACATAGGCATGGGCGTTGTCACCCAGCAGCGAGGCGATTGCCGGATCGGCAACATCGAGCCCGCCCGTAAAGGCGCCAAAGGCCGGCAGGATGAGCTTTGTCGCGGAAACCGCAAAGCAGCGGCGTACAATGCGGCGCTGGCGGATTTCGATTGCAAATTTGGGATGAAAATGCCCCGACAATTCAGGCTCCACAGCGCCCGGGACGGCCTCGTGACGCAAGGTCAAAGGCCCGATCTGCGCCTCGGTCTTGCTGCGCCCGCCCAGCACCGCGCCGGCATCGCCGTCGTGATTGCCGCTGATCCACAACCAGTCGAGGCTGGCGGTCAACGCCCGCAGCGCCGCGCGCGGGCCATCGGGGAGCCGGTCCGGGCCACCCGCGTCGTGGAAGGAATCACCCAGACAGACGAGCCGCCGCGCCCCAGTCAGTTCCAGTGCGTCGATCAGCGTGGCGATGGTATCGGCGCTGTCATAGGGTGGCAGCAGCCGGCCGCGTCGGGCAAAGGCACTGGCCTTTTCAAAATGCAGATCGGCGACGAACAATGTCGCCTCGCGCGGCCAATGCAACGCCCCCGATGCCAGTGGCACCAGTGTTTCGCCAGCGAACGAAAGGGAAACATCCATGGCGATCGATTGGCGTGAATCGGCCGCCGGCGCAAGCCTGTTGTGGGATCAATAGGCCGTGCTGGCCAGCGCCAACGGGCCCTCCTCGTGCTCGGCCAGCAAATAAGCAATCAGCGGCCGCAGCACCAGCGCGAGTACAGCGCCGGCGACCGCGATTCCTGCGTGCAATTCCCAGAATCGCACGGCCCCCCAGGGTTCATAAAACCGCCCCAGCCAGCCGGTGACGATATTGGCCACGCCAAAGCTGGTCAGGTTGATGCTCATCATCGTCGTCGCCAGTGCCGGCGGCGAAAACCGCGCGACAAAGCTGTTGGCGACGGGATCGGTCCAGGCAAAGCTGGCATCCATCAGCGTGAAAAACCCGAATACCAGCAGCGCCGGCACAAGCGCGCTGGCGGCTGTGCCCAGCGCCAAAAGGCCATAGGCCAGCGCCGTCAGCCCGCCGCCAATAGCGATTTTGACCAATGTATCGGGTTCCGCCCCGCGCCCCGCCAGCCAGCGGAATAGCGGGATCGTCAATGCCACGCCAAATATGGTCATGATGCCGTCGAGCGTCAAAAGCCAGGTCACCGGAAATACAAAGCCGCCAATCTGTCGATCGACATGGCTGGCAGCCCAGAGAATCAGCACATTATAAGCCTGTTGGGACGCGATAAAGATCAGCGTCGTTGGCAGCAGAATGATCAGCACCGCCGCAATCGAGCGCCGATCGGCAGTGCTCAGCGCGATCGCCTCGCCCGCGACGCGGCGTTGATCGGGTGGCAGATTGCCCAGACCACGCAAATATATGGCAAGCCCGATCGCCATGCCGATCGCCGCCACGCCAAATCCATAATGCCAGCCCAGCCGTTCGCCCAGGGTGCCACAGACCAGGGGTGCCAGCAGCGCGCCGATGTTGAGCGCGATCAGGTAGATGCTGAACCCCTGGGTGCGACGGCTGTCACCGGCCCCATAAAGTTTCCCGACCTGTGCATACATGGTGCCGCGGATACAGCCGGCGCCGAGCACCAGCAGCAACAGGGCAAACAGGAACCCCGCCGTTGTCGCCATCAGCAAATGGCCGCCGGCCATCAGCGATAGCCCGAGCACCGTCGTCTTGCGCTGCCCCAGCCAGCGATCCGCAACCATCGCGCCGGCCAGCGGCATCAGATAGGCAAAACCGGTGTAAAGCCCGAAAATTTGTGACGCCAGCGCCAGCCGGGTCATCGGGCCAAAGACTGTCTCCAATATGCGCTGAAAGCCGGCAAAGCCGATGACCTGTTCGACATTGCCCGGCAAAAGCAGATAGTTTACCAGATACAGCGCCAGCAACGCCTGCATGCCATAATAGGAAAACCGTTCCCAGACCTGGGTGCCGGCCAGCGTGCCAAGCCCCTTTGGATGGCCGAAAAACTGCCTCTCGGCGCCCGTAGTAGTCATCGATTCCCCCCGCAAAGTCATTTGTTACACGCAGCAACAGCGCTGGCAAATCTCATGACCGGCCCATTGCCTCGGCCGCCAGCGCATCGGCCTCGATCAACAACGCAGTGTCAGCGGCGCCAGGCACCGATTCCCGGCCGATTTCGAGCAGCACCGGCACCGCCAGCGGCGATACGCGATCAAGTTCGACCAGCATCAGCTTTGCCTGCGCAAGATCGAGCAAGGCCGCCAGCCGTTCGATATCGGTCAGCTTGCCGCGCGCATCGGTCCAGGCGGCGGTCAGCAGCAAATGATCGGGTTCGTGGCGGCGCAGCACGTCATAGATCAGGTCCGATGATACACTCATCTGCTTGCCGGTCTTTACCTGCCCGGGCAATTGCCGCTCGATCAGCCCGGCGATGATGGCGACCTCGCGAAAGGCCCGGCGCAAGAAAGGCGATGCCGCCATCCAGTCGGCGAGTTCAGCCTCGAACACATCGGGGCTGAACAGCGGTGCCGGGTCGGTAACACGCTGCAGGCTCCAGACCGCGACCATATAGTCGCTGCCGACAAAGCCCAAAGGCTGCAACCCCGCTGCCTCCATGCGTTGCGTCAACAGCATCCCCAGCGTTTGATGCGCGTTCCGGCCGGCAAAACCATAGGCGATCATGAACCAGCGGCCATCGCGCGGAAAGGTTTCGACCAGCAGGTCATCGAGCCCTGGCAGGCGCGAATGCAGGCGTTGATAATCAAGCCATTCCGCCACATCGCCCGGCATTTCGGCCCAGCGTTCGGGGGCGTTCAACAACCCGCGCACCCGCGCCGCCAGATGCGTCGACAGCGGCAGCCGGCCGCCCTGATAGCTGGGGACGCTGGGGTTGCCGCGGCCGAGCCTCACATGAATATCGGCGCCATCGAACCCGGTCACCGCCAAGGTGAGCCCGGCAAAGGCAAAACTGTCACCGATGCGCAATTGCGCGCCAAAATATTCCTCGATCTGGCCAAGCCTTTTGCCGCGTCGGCCAAAGCTGACGTTCATCGTCACCGCTTCGACAATCGTGCCGGCGTTGAGGCGGTGCTGGGCGGCCAGGCGCGGGTGGGTCAACCGCCAGCGGCCATCGGGCTGCCGGGTCAGCCGGTGATAGCGTTCATAGGCCCGGAGCGAATAGCCGCCGGTCGCGACAAAATCGCAGACAGCGTCGAACCGCGCCCGCGACAGCCCGGCGTAAGGCGCGCTGCTACGGATTTCGGCGTAAAGTTCATTGGCATCAAACGGCCCTGCTGCCGCCAGGCCAAAAATATGCTGGGCGAGCACATCGAGCCCGCCGGGGCGAAAGATATCGGCATCGAGCTCACCGGCCATGACGGCATCGCGCGCTGCCAGTGCTTCCAGATATTCGAAACGATTGCCGGGGACGATGATGGCGTGGCTGGCTTCATCCATGCGGTGGTTGGCGCGGCCAGTGCGCTGCATCAACCGCGATGCGCCCTTTGGCGCGCCCATCTGGATAACGAGATCGACATCGCCCCAATCGATGCCGAGATCGAGCGAGGCGGTGGCAACAATGGCGCGCAAGCGGCCCGATGCCATCGCTGCCTCGACCTTTTGGCGGGCTTCGGCCGACAGGCTGCCATGATGGATGCCGATGGGCAGCGCCTGATCGTTTTCGGTCCAGAGGTCACGGAAGATGACTTCGGCGATGGCGCGGGTGTTGACAAAAACGATGGTCAGCCGGGCCTGTTCGATGCGGCGCATGACGGCGCGCGCCGCCCAGCGGCCATTGTGCCCGGCCCAGGGGATGCGATCCTCTGGCACCAGGATTTCAACGCGCGGCACAGCGCCCGGATCGCCGATGACAAGCCGCACCGCCGCGGCATCGGCATCGGGCGCCAGCCAGCCCTGATAGCTTTCGGGGTCGGCGATGGTCGCCGACAGCCCCACCCGGCGCAGACCGGGCGACAGTTTTTGCAGCCGCGCCAGCGCCAGATTGAGCTGGTCACCACGCTTGGTCGTCGCAAAGGCATGGATTTCATCGATGATCACGGTTTTGACACCGGCGAGCATGGTTGCCGCTTCGGGGTAGCTGATCAGCAGCGCCAGTGATTCGGGCGTCGTCAGCAGGATGTGCGGCGGATCCTGACGCTGGCGTTTCTTGCGATCGGATGACGTGTCGCCGGTCCGGGTTTCGATGCGAATGGCAAGGCCGATTTCATCGACCGGCGTCAGCAGATTGCGCGCCACATCGCTGGCCAGCGCCTTTAACGGGCTGACATAGATGGTGTGGAGACCATCGGCCGGCGCGATGGCAAGCTCGGCGAGCGTGGCAAGGAACCCGGCCAGAGTCTTGCCCGAACCAGTCGCTGCCACCAGCAGCGCATGCTGCCCGGCCCGGGCCGCCGCGACCATTTCCAGCTGGTGGCGGCGCGGCACCCAGCCCCGACCGGCAAACCAGGCCGCAATCGAATCGGGGAGCGACATGGTCACTCCTTGGCGTCGGGCGCCACTATTGTCACGCCCCCTGGCTGGCACCGACTTCGACCGTTCAGGCTTTGGCGGATCGAGCCTTTGCCGCCGGCTTTTTGACGGTTTTCTTCGCGGCGGGTTTTTTTGCAGTCGCTTTTTTGGCTTCCGCAGGCTTTTTGGCAGCCGCTTTCGTAACCGGCTTTTTGGCGGGTTTCTTACCGGGTTTTGGCGGCATTGCGGCGCGCGCATCGATCAGCGCCGCTGCTGTTGCCAGATCGATCGTCATGCCATCGTCGCCCTTTGGCACGGTCGCATTGGTGCTGCCATCGGTCACATATTGGCCAAAACGTCCCGCCATCAGTTTCAGCATGGCGCCCGATGCCGGATGCGCGCCGATTTCACGCAGTGGCGCCATTGCGGTGCGGGCGCGGGGGCCGGCAGCGGCCGCTTCGGCGAGTTTGACGACGGCGCTGTTCATGCCCGTTTCAAAGATCTCAAGCGTCGATCCGAGCCGGGCATATTTCCCGGCATGCAGCAGATAGGGGCCATAGCGGCCAAGGCTGGCGGTGATCGGTTCGCCGCTTTCGGGGTGCGGCCCGATGGTGCGCGGCAGCGACAATAGTTTCAGCGCCGTTTCCAGATCATCGGGGCCGCTGACCGTCATGTCCTTGGGGATCGAGGCGCGTGGCGGTTTCTCGCCGTCGCCGCGTTGCACATAGGCGCCAAAGCGGCCAGCCCGCAGCGAGACCGGTTCGCCGCTGTCCGGGTCGATCCCGAGGATTTGTGGCCCCGTCGATTCCTGCCCGGCATTTTCACCGGCAAATTGGCGCGTGTAGCGGCATTCGGGGTAGTTGGAGCAGGCGACAAAGGCGCCGAACTTGCCGGTTTTGAGACTCAGTCGGCCGCTGCCACAGGTCGGGCAGAGCCTTGGGTCGCTGCCATCGGCCTTGGCCGGGAACAACATCGGGCTGAGGAATTCATCGAGAGCGACCGTCACATCGGATGGCTTCAGCGCCAGGATTTCCTTGGTCTTTGGCTCAAAATCCGCCCAGAAATCACGCAGCACCGACAGATAATCAAGGCTGCCGGCCGAGACATCGTCAAGCCGGGTTTCCAGCTCGGCGGTGAAATCATAGCCGACATATTTTTCAAAATAGCGTTCCAGAAAGGCGGTCACCAGCCGGCCTTTTTCTTCCGCCCAGAAACGGTTTTTTTCAACCCGCACATAGGCCCGGTCGCGCAATGTCTGGAGGATCGCGGCATAGGTTGATGGCCGGCCGATGCCCAATTCTTCCAGGCGTTTGACGAGCGAGGCTTCGGAAAAGCGCGGCGGCGGCTCGGTGAAATGCTGCTTGGCTTCGACGCTGCTGACATCAACGCCTTCACCGGCACGCAAGCGCGGCAACCGGCGGCCGTCGTCGTCATCGCTGTCGGACGGCAAATCCTCGCTGGTTTCGGTATAGACGGCCAGAAACCCCGGACTGATAACTACCTGGCCAGTGGCCCTGAGGCCGGTCTGGCCGCTGGCATCGAGGAGATCGATACTCGATCGTTCCAGCCGGGCACTGGCCATCTGGCTGGCGACGGTGCGTTTCCAGATGATCGCATAAAGTTTTTCGGCATCGCCGATCGGGCTGCGCTGCGGCCGCGCAAACAAATCGGTTGGCCGGATCGCCTCATGCGCTTCCTGGGCGTTCTTGGCCTTGGTGGCGTAGTGGCGCGGCTTGTCGGGCAACACGTCCGGGCCGGCGCCATAATCCTTGGCGATGACCTCGCGCACAGCGGCGATCGCTTCGCCGGCGATCTGCACGCCGTCGGTGCGCATGTAGGTGATACGGCCGTCTTCATACAGGCCTTGGGCCACCCGCATCGTATGGCTGGCGGTAAAGCCCAATTTGCGTGCTGCCTCCTGCTGGAGCGTCGATGTCGTGAACGGCGCATACGGATTGCGCGTGGCAGGCTTGGTATCGACCGCCGATACCTTGAAAATGCCGGCCTCGACGGCGGCTTTTGCAGCCAGCGCCGATTGTTCATTAGCAAGATCGAAGCGATCGAGTTTTTTACCTTCAAAAACGCTAAGCCGGGCCGGAAAGCCACTGCCATCGGTGGCCTTCAGCGCTGCATCGACGGTCCAATATTCGCGCGCCAGATGCGCCTCGATATCACGCTCGCGCTCGACAATCAGGCGCAGCGCCACCGATTGCACGCGGCCGGCGCTTTTGGCCCCGGGCAGTTTTCGCCAGAGCACCGGCGACAGGGTGAAGCCGACCAGATAATCGAGCGCGCGCCGGGCCCGATAGGCATCGATCAGGGCATCATCGAGGGCGCGCGGCCGCGCCATGGCGGCGGTGACGGCGCTTTTGGTGATTTCGTTGAAGGTAACCCGGCTGGCGCCACCCTTTGGCACCGCCTTACGGGATTTCAGCCATTCGAGCAGATGCCAGGAAATTGCTTCACCCTCACGATCGGGATCGGTGGCGAGGATGACCGTTTCGGCGCGCTTTGCTGCCTCTGAAATGGCTTTCAATTGCTTGGCGCGATCCCCCGATACCTCCCACAGCATGGCGAAATCGGCATCGGGATCGACCGAGCCATCCTTTGGCGGCAGATCGCGGATATGGCCAAAGCTGGCCAACACCTCATAATCCGATCCGAGATATTTGTTGATCGTCTTGGCCTTGGCCGGCGATTCGACAATGACAAGCTGCATGGGCGGGGAATCGATCCTTGGTGCGTACCTGGTGCGTACGCGCGAGGGTGGCGGCGTCGGCGCAAGTCCGTCAAGCCCCGGCGCGTCAATGTCACGCAATCGAAACGAACGATGACAGCCGCCGGCGAGCGCTGTAGGCATT
>JBBRIC010000076.1:0-12789 GCA_038221665.1 Sphingomonadales bacterium | reverse complement strand
CAGAAGCCGGTTGTCACCAAGGCCAAGAAATCGGTCGCGACCTTCAAGCTGCGGGAAGGCATGCCGATCGGCTGCAAGGTCACGCTGCGTCGTGACCGCAGGTATGAATTTCTGGACCGGTTGGTCACGATTGCACTGCCGCGCGTCCGTGATTTTCGGGGGCTCAACCCCAAATCATTCGATGGCCGTGGCAATTATGCGATGGGCCTGAAGGAACAGATCATCTTTCCCGAGATCAACTATGACCGTATCGATTCGGTGCGCGGCATGGATGTGATTGTCACGACTTCGGCAAAGACCGACGACGAAGCCCGGGCGCTGCTGGCAGCCTTTGGTTTCCCGTTCATCCAGCCGGCCCCCGAAAAAGCCCAGGTTGAAAAAGCCCTGGTTGAAAAAGTTCTGGTTGAGAAACCCGTCGCTGAAAAAAAGGCTGCCTGACATGGCCAAGCTCTCCTCCATCAACAAGAATGAACGTCGCAAGGCGCTCGTGGTCAAATATGCCGGCAAATTCGCCGTTCTGAAGGCGATCGCCAATGACGAAAGCCGCGATGATAATGAACGGTTGATGGCGCGCCTGAAAATGGCCGAATTGCCGCGCAATGCCAATCCGACGCGGGTACGCAACCGCTGCGAGCTGACCGGCCGCAGCCGTGCCTATTACCGCAAGTTCAAGCTGTCGCGCATCATGCTCCGTGAATTGGCCAACAAGGGCCTGATTCCCGGCGTGACCAAGTCGAGCTGGTAGGATCCGAAGATGTCGATGACCGACCCCCTTGGTGATATGCTCACCCGGATCCGCAATGGCCAGCAGGCCAAGAAGGATTCGATTCTCACCCCGGCTTCAAAGCTGCGTGCCCGCGTTCTCGACGTGCTGCAGCGCGAAGGCTATATCCGTGGTTATTCCGAAGCCGATGGCGGCACGGCGGCTGCCGCGCTACGCATCGACCTCAAATATTTCGAAGGCAAGCCGGCGATCCAGCATATCGCCCGCGTCTCAAAGCCCGGTCGCCGCGTTTATACCGGCGCCACCGAGCTGCCACGGATCAGAAATGGCCTTGGTATCGTCATTGTTTCAACGCCCAAGGGTGTTCTGTCGGATGCGGAAGCGCGCGAACAGAATGCCGGCGGCGAAGTCCTTTGTCAGGTGTTTTAAGCCATGTCGCGTATTGGGAAAAAACCCGTGCCGGTCCCGGCCGGGGTCACCGCCTCCATCGATGAGCGGACGCTGTCGATAAAGGGGCCAAAGGGCCAATTGTCGATGTCGATGTCGGATGACATCAGCTACACGATCGAATCCGGCCAGATCGCTGTCATGCCGGCGAATGAGACCAAGCGGGCGCGGGCCTTTTGGGGCATGCAGCGCACGTTGGTATCAAATCTGGTTGTCGGTGTGTCGGACGGTTTCACCAAGGTGCTGGAAATCACGGGCGTTGGTTATCGCGCTTCGGTGCAGGGTTCGAACCTGAAATTGCAGCTTGGTTACAGCCATGATGTGGACTTCCCGATCCCCACCGGCATCACTATCAAGACGCCCGATCAGACGACCGTTGAAATCACGGGCAGCGACAAACAGGTCGTTGGCCAGGTGGCGGCGGAAATCCGGCGCTGGCGCAAGCCCGAACCCTATAAGGGCAAGGGCATCAAATATCGCGGCGAGAAAATCTTCCGCAAGGAAGGGAAGAAGAAGTAATGGCGAGGCTTTCACTTTTCAACCAGCGCCGTCGGCGCGTGCGCACCGCGCTCCGCGCCAAGGGTGGCGCGCGTCCGCGCTTGTCCATCCACCGTACCTCCCAGCATATCTATGCCCAGGTCATCGATGATGCACGCGGCGTCACCGTCGCTGCCGCATCGACGCTGGAAAAGGATGTGCGCGACGCCACTGGCGCCACCAAGGACGCGGCCGCAGCTGTCGGCAAGCGTCTGGCGGAACGCGCCATGGCGGCTGGCGTTTCGGCGGTCGTCTTCGATCGTGGCGGTTTTATTTTCCACGGCCGCGTCAAATCGCTGGCCGATGGTGCCCGCGAAGGCGGATTGGAGTTTTAAACAATGGCTGATGAGATTCAGGGTGTAGGCGCTCCCGCTCCTGGCGGTGAACGGCGCGGTCGCGGTGGCCCTGGCGGCGGCGGGCCCGGTGGCGGGCCGGGCGGTGGTCGTGGACGCGGCCCCGGTGGCGGCAATGATCGCGATCGTGGCCGTGGTCGCCGCGATGGCAATAATCCTGTCGAGGCTGGCGGCGAGGAACTGGTTGAAAAACTCGTTCATATCAATCGCGTCTCCAAGACCGTGAAGGGCGGCAAGCGCTTTGGCTTTGCAGCGCTTGTGGTTGTCGGCGATGCCAAGGGCCGCGTTGGTTTCGGGCATGGCAAGGCACGCGAAGTGCCTGAGGCCATTCAAAAAGCAACGGCTGCTGCCAAAAAAGCCATGATCCGCGTGCCACTGCGCGATGGCCGCACGCTGCATCATGACGGCTATGGCCATTTTGGCGCCGGCAAGGTCTATGTTCGTTCGGCAGCGCAGGGGACTGGCATCATCGCCGGCGGCCCGATGCGCGCCGTGTTCGAAGCGCTGGGCGTGGCCGATGTCGTGACCAAATCGGTTGGCACCAACAACCCTTATAACATGATCCGCGCGACCTTTGCGTCGCTGGCGGAACAGACCAGCCCCAAATCGGTGGCGCAGCGGCGCGGCAAGAAGATTGCCGATCTGATGGCGCGCCGCGGCGATGTTTCGGCGCGTGTCGCCGAAGCCGACGCCGAAGCGATGGCGTAAAGGATCTGCTGATGGCCAAGCTGAAAATCACCCAGACCGGTTCGCCGATCCGCCGCGCGCCCGACCAGGAAGCAACACTGGTCGGTCTCGGCCTCAACAAGATGAACCGTACGCGCGAAGTCGAGGACACACCCTCGATGCGCGGTATGATCGCCAAGGTTCAGCATATGTTGAAGGTTGAGGAGATCGCCGGTTGAAGCCGTTTATCGGCCCGTTCGGGGTCGATTGAAAATCCATTGCGCGACCAAAGCGAAAGCGAGTGCATCCCATGACTAAACTTAACGATCTCCACGACAATCCAGGTGCCCGCAAGGACCGCGTGCGCGTCGGTCGCGGCATCGGCTCCGGCGTTGGCAAAACCGCCGGCCGCGGCCAAAAGGGCCAGACATCGCGTTCGGGTGTCGCCATCAAAGGTTTTGAAGGCGGTCAGATGCCGCTGCACATGCGCATTCCAAAGCGCGGCTTCAACAATATCTTCCGCAAGGATTATAGCGAGCTGAACCTTGGTACGCTGCAGGCAATGATCGACAACGGCCGGCTCGACGCTGCCGTGCTGATCGATGCCCGGGTTTTGCTTGACGCCGGCGTCCTCACCCACGCCCGCGATGGCGTGCGCCTGCTTGCCAAGGGAACGCTGACCGCCAAGGTGACGATCAAGGTTGCCGGTGCCAGTGCCGCTGCCAAGGCCGCTGTCGAAGCAGCCGGTGGCACCATCGAATTGCCGGCGCCAAAGCCTGCCCCGCTCAGCCGCGACGAACAAAAGGCCGCACGCGCCGTGGCGCGTGAGGCCAAGGCCGCCGCGCTGAAGGCCGCGCGCTAAGCCAGCAGCAAACACGGTCGAACGTGACCCATGGTAGAAACGCCGCGCACCGCCTATCTAGCTTTGTGTGGCGTTTCGCCGTTATGACGATCGGGTAAAGACTATGGCGACAGCCGCCGAAAGCATGGCCGCTAATCTGAGCTTTGCGAATTTTTCCAAGGCCACCGAGCTTAAAAAGCGGCTGTGGTTCACGCTTGGCGCGTTGATTGTGTTTCGGCTGGTCTCGTTCGTGCCGCTGCCCGGGATCGATCCGACGGCGCTCAGTTCGCTGTTCAGCCGCACCCAGGGCGGCGTGCTTGATTTTTTCAACATGTTTTCAGGTGGTGCGCTCGAACGCATGTCGCTGATCGCGCTTGGCGTGACGCCCTACATCACTGCGTCGATTGTCGTCCAATTGCTGACCAGCCTGTTGCCATCGTTCATGGCACTGAAAAAAGAAGGCGAGGCTGGTCGCAAGACACTCAACCAATACACGCGCTATGGCACGGTCTTTCTTACCGCCATCCAGGGCTATGGCATCGCCGTTGGCCTTGAAAGCTGGGGCGCCGGGCAAGGCGTTTCGGCTGTCCTCGACCCAGGCATGTTCTTTCGCATCACGACAGTCATCACCTTGATCGGCGGCACCATGTTCCTGATGTGGCTCGGCGAACAGATCACCAGCCGGGGTATCGGCAATGGTGTGTCGTTGATCATCATGGCTGGCATTGTCGCGCATCTGCCAACAGCAATCGGGCAATTATTCGAACAGGGCCGCACCGGCGCGCTCAACCCGGCGTTCATCCTCGTCATCGGGCTTGTCGCGCTTGCGACCATCGCCTTCATCTGTCTGATGGAGCGTGCCCAGCGCCGAATCCTCATCCAATATCCCAAGCGTCAGGTCGGCACGCGGCAGTTTCAGGGCGATAGCTCGCATCTGCCGTTGAAACTCAACACCTCGGGCGTCATCCCGCCGATCTTTGCCTCATCGCTGCTGCTGATGCCGCTGACCATTGCGCAATTTGCGGCTCAGGGCGGCAAGGGGCCGGAATGGCTGCTGACCGTGACAACGGCGCTGCAGCATGGCGCGCCGCTGTACATGGCGCTTTATGCAGGCGGCATCATCTTTTTCAGCTTTTTTTACACCGCAGTGGTTTTCAATCCTGAGGAAACGGCGGAAAATCTCAAGAAATATGGCGGCTTCATCCCCGGCATCCGGCCCGGCACGCGAACGTCCGAATATCTGGATTATGTGCTGACCCGCATCACCGTCATCGGCGCCGCCTATCTGACGCTGATCTGCCTGTTGCCGGAATTTTTGTCGGCGCGGCTTGGCACCGGCCTGGCGCTGGGTGGCACATCGCTGCTGATTGTCGTCAATGTGACGATGGACACGGTGGCCCAGATTCAAAGCCACTTGCTTGCCCATCAATATGAGGGCCTAATAAAGAAATCGAAACTGCGGGGGACGCGTCGTTGAATTTGATCTTGCTGGGTCCGCCCGGCGCGGGGAAGGGGACCCAGGCAAGCCGACTCGTCAAAGAACGGGCACTTGTCCAGTTGTCGACCGGAGACATGCTCCGGGCTGCCGTCGCCGCTGCAACGCCCGTTGGCCTGGTGGCCAAATCAGTGATGGAAGCGGGCGGTCTCGTCTCGGACGAGATCGTCAATGGCATCCTCAGCGATCGGCTCGACCATGATGACGCGCGGGCCGGATTCATCCTCGATGGTTATCCGCGCACTGCGGTGCAAGCGCTGGCGCTCGATGCGATGCTGGCTGCCAAAGGCCTGATGCTCGATCATGTCATCGTCCTTGATGTCGATGAGCAGGCACTGGTCGATCGCATCACGGGCCGGTTTACCTGCGCCAAATGCGGCGAAGGCTATCATGATCGCCACAAGCAGCCTTTAGTGGCTGGCGTCTGCGACGTCTGCGGATCGACCGAATTCAAGCGCCGGCCCGACGACAATGCGGACACGGTCAGGACGCGGATGGCCGAATATCATACCAAGACGGCGCCGATCCTGCCGCACTACGAAGCGCAAGGGCTTGTCGATCATGTCGATGGCATGGCCGAAATGGATGTGGTGACCCATAGCATCGATATGGTGCTGGATCGTTAGGCCTTCGTGCTGCAGTGCAGCGCGACGCTCTAAAGCCGTGACGTTTCACATCGTCTGGGCTAAAGCAATGCTATGAATGTAACGGCACTGCCATTTGAGCCAAAGGTCCGCCCCGTGCGATTGACCGTGCATGATTTTGACCTGCTGTTTCGTGCGGGCGCATTGGAGCGTGTGCCGCGCGTCGAACTGATGGACGGAATGATCTGCGAGATGAACCCGCAATATAGCGATCATAGTTTTATCAAGGATGAGGTTGTTGCCGCGCTGCGTGCTGCCGCGCCAGCGCCTTTGCGCGTGTTCAGTGAGACTTCGTTGATACTCGATCAATATAATATGCCTGCCCCAGATGTGGCTCTGTGCGAACCTTTTCCACGCGGCGGGCCGCTACCGCTCGAAAGCGTTCGGATTCTCGTCAAAGTGTCGGTCAATACACTCGCGGATGATCTGGGGCGAAAGCGAGCGCTATATGCTGGCGCCGGCGTTCCTGAATATTGGGTCGTCAATGTTCTGGCGCGGGCCATACATGTTTTTGCGACGCCCGACAGGGGACGAGCCGTCTATGCCGATGCAAGGGTGGTGGCATTTGGCGCACCTCTTTTGGCGCAAACGGTCACCGGGATGACCATCGACACAGCGCCACTCCTTTGAACCATGCGCTCCGATGTCGCCGCCTGATTCTGGCGCCTGATTCTGGCACCTGATTCTGGCGCCTGATTCTGGCGCCTGATTCTGGCGCTTGACTCTGGCGCTTGACTCTGGACCTCGGTCCCGCTAACCGCGCTGTTCCGATTAACGGGATCACTGATCCGGCGGCCTTATGGGCTGTCGGTTCTTGCTTTGAGATGGGGTGCCTGCCCAGCGCACCCTGTGGAGCTTGGAAGGAAATATTCTGTGGCACGTATTGCGGGTGTAAACATCCCGACCAACAAGCGCGTTGAAATCGCCTTGACCTATATTCACGGCATCGGCCGCACCACCGCCAGCCGCATTTCAAGCGAACTCGGCTTTCCAATTTCGCGTCGCGTTCAGGATCTGACCGATTCAGAAGTGTTGCTGATCCGCGAAATGATCGACCGTGAATTGACTGTCGAAGGCGATCTTCGCCGCCAGACGGCGATGAATATCAAGCGTCTGATGGATCTCGCCTCCTATCGCGGCCTGCGCCATCGCAAGGGCCTGCCGGTCCGTGGCCAGCGCACCCACACCAACGCCCGTACCCGCAAGGGCAAGGCCAAGCCGATCGCCGGCAAAAAGAAGTAGGGCCATTGGGTTCGCCACTATTTTTTGCAGATCGACGGAACGGATTAGGATATTTCGATGGCTCGTGAAGTAGCACGCATCAAGCGCCGTGAGCGCAAGAACATCACGTCGGGTGTTGCCCATGTCAACGCCAGTTTCAACAATACCATGATCACCATCACCGATGCGCAGGGCAATGCGATTGCCTGGTCGTCGGCGGGCACCATGGGTTTCAAGGGCAGCCGCAAATCAACGCCGTTCGCTGCGCAAATGGCCGCTGAAGATGCCGGTAAAAAGGCCGCCGAACATGGCGTCAGAACGCTGGAAGTCGAAGTTCGCGGCCCGGGATCGGGACGCGAATCGGCGCTGCGGGCGCTCCAGGCCGTTGGCTTTGTGATCACCGCAATCCGCGACGTGACGCCGATCCCGCATAATGGCGTGCGCCCGCCCAAACGCCGCCGCGTCTGACGCTGCAGCGATAAATGCTGCGTTTCCCCCCGGGACGTGGTTCTGCACATTTTTCGATATCGGGGTTCGATGACGGGTGCGAGCGGGTGACCCATCGCTCCTTTCTAGCAAATATGAGGTGTGCCTGTGGCCGTAATTGCCAAAAACTGGACCGAAATGAAAAAGCCGAACCGGCTTGAAGCGCGGCCTTCTGCCGATGCGCGCCGCAAGGGCAGCTTTGTTGCCGAACCTCTGGAGCGCGGGTTCGGGTTGACACTCGGCAATGCCCTGCGCCGGGTCTTGCTGTCGTCGCTGCAAGGCGCTGCGGTGACCGCCATCAAGATCGATGGCGTGTTGCACGAATTTTCCTCGCTGGCGGGTGTGCGTGAGGATGTCACCGATATCGTCCTCAACATCAAGCAGGTCGCGGTGCGCATGCAGGGTGACCAGCCCAAGCGCGTGCATCTGACGGCATCGGGTCCGGGCGAAGTCACCGCCGGGCAGATAGCGGTGTCGGGCGACATGGAGGTGATGAACAAGGATCTCGTCATCTGCACGCTCGATGAAGGTGCAACGCTTAACATGGAACTGACGATCGAAGCCGGGAAGGGCTATGTCCCGGCCAGCGCCAACCGTCCGGCCGATGCGCCGATCGGCCTGGTGCCCGTCGATGCGCTCTATTCGCCGGTGCGTCAGGTCAGCTACAAGGTCGACAATACCCGCGTCGGCCAGGAGCTTGACTATGACAAGCTGACCATCTCGGTTGAAACCGATGGCAGCGTCACGCCCGATGATGCGCTGGCCTATGCTGCAAAGATCTTGCAGGACCAGTTGCAATTGTTCGTCAATTTCGAGGACATGGTGACGACGGCGCCGGCGCCTGTTCCGACCGGCGGCCCGATCGAGGTCGATGACAATAATATCATCAACCGCTTCCTCCTCAAAAAGGTCGACGAACTGGAGTTGTCGGTGCGTTCGGCAAATTGTCTGAAGAACGACAACATCATCTATATCGGTGATCTGGTCCAGAAAACCGAAAGCGAAATGCTGCGGACGCCGAATTTTGGTCGTAAATCCTTGAATGAAATCAAGGAAGTGCTCAGCCATATGAGCTTGCGTCTGGGCATGGAAATCAGCGGCTGGCCGCCTGAAAACATCGAGGAAATGGCCAAGAAGCTGGAGCAGGAATTTTAATTCCTGCGGGTTCGGGGATGATGGCTGACCCCTTTTATCAGCCTGGCCGGACGTACCTGATACGGCGTCCGCACGAACGGAGTAGAGATAATGCGCCACGGTAACGCCCACAGAAAGCTCGGTCGCACGAGCAGCCATCGCCTCGCCATGTTCCGCAACATGGCCGCAAGTCTGGTCAAGCACGAACAGATCACCACGACCCTGCCCAAGGCGCGTGAAATCCGGCCCTACATGGAAAAGCTGGTGACGCTGGCCAAGCGCGGCGGGCTGTCCAACCGCCGTCTGGCCCATGCCCGGCTTGGCGATGATGCCCAATTGATCAAATTGTTCGATGTGCTGGCGACGCGCTATGCCGATCGTCCCGGCGGTTATGTGCGTATCGTGAAGGCTGGCATCCGCCGGTCGGACGCGACGCCGATGGCGGTTGTGGAATTCATCGATCGTGATACCAGCGTCAAGGGTCAGGATTCTGGCCCGGTTGAAAGTTTCGACAGCGACGATTGATCGTTTTCGCTGATGTGTCCTCCAGCATTTGAAAGTTGACCATGGCTGACGAAATCGACCTGTCCGGACAGGAAAATGGCTTTGACATGGCGGCGCAGGACATGCCGCAGGTCTCGATCCTTACGCAATATGTGAAGGATCTGTCGTTCGAAAACCCCAATGCGCCGCAATCGCTGCAAGGTGGCGAAGCACCGCGCATCGATATCAATGTCAGCGTCAACGCCAAGCGTGGCAATGAAAATGTCTTTGAAGTCGAATTGAAAATAAATGCCAAGGCGACAACGGGCGAAACGACAGCCTTTGTCGTCGATCTGCTTTATTGCGGGTTGTTCGGGCTAACGAATGTGCCCGACGAAGCGCTGGAGCCGTTCCTGATTATCGAAGCGCCGCGCATCCTGTTTCCCTTTGCCCGCCGCATCATCGCCGATTCGGTGCGCGATGGCGGTTTTCCGCCGCTGATGCTCGACCCCATTGATTTTGCGTCGCTGTATATGGCGCAGCAGCAAGGCCAGGGCGCACAGGTCGGCAATGCCTGACCTTGGCCCCTCTCCCGATGCGGGAGAGGGCGAGATTCGGCGATCCAGCTTGGTGATGGATCGAAGGCTGTCCAACCGCCCGGCAGGCCAAATACTGCAATGAACCTCGTCAGGGCCACCGCCACCATCGGCAGCCTGACATTGGTCAGCCGTATTGCGGGCTTTGCTCGCGACGTGCTCATGGCGCGGTTCATAGGGGCGGGCATGGCGGCCGATGCGTTTCTGATCGCCTTTCGCTTGCCCAATCTGTTCCGGGCGCTGTTTGCCGAAGGTGCCTTTGCAGCAGCGTTCGTGCCGATGTTCAACCGCCAGGTCGGCGCCGATAGCGGCGATCTGGCCAATGCACAGCGCTTTGCCGAGGATGTGCTGGCCATATTGCTGCCGGTGCTGGTGATTTTTACCGGCATCATGGTGATCGCGGCGAGCCCTGTGGTCTGGGCGCTGACCGGCGGTTTTCCGGATGCGAGCCCCCAGAAATTTGCGCTGGCTGTCGATTTTACGCGGCTGACCTTTCCGTATCTGCTGCTGATCAGCCTTGTATCGCTGATGGGTGGCATTCTGAATTCCATCGGGCGCTTCTGGGTCAATGCCGCGGCGCCGATCCTGTTGAATCTGGCGCTGATCATCGGCTTGCTGGTGTTTCATGGCACAAGTGATATTGAAAGCGCCCGTGTGCAGGCGCTTTGCGTGTCCTTCGCCGGTATCTTGCAATTTGTCTGGCTGCTCTGGTCCTGTGCCCGCGCCGATATTCGCCTGCAGCTGCGCCTGCCGCAGCTTGGCCAAAAGGTACGCCAGCTGCTGCGCATTGTCGGGCCGGCGGCGCTTGGAGCGGGCGCGGTGCAGTTCAATCTGCTGATATCGACGGCGCTGGCGGCGCGTTTCCTGCCCGAAGGCGCGGTCAGCTTTCTTTATTATGCCGATCGGCTGAACCAACTGCCCCTGGGCCTGATCGGCATCGGCGTCGGGACAGCGCTGTTGCCCGCATTATCGAGGGCATTGGGCGCCGGCAACGACAGCGCCGCGGCCCATACCCAGAATCGCGCCATCGAACTTGTGCTGCTGCTGACCCTGCCGGCGGCCGCTGCCTTGACCGTATCGGCACTGCCGATCATTCGCACGCTTCTGGAACATGGCCGCTTTGGCGCCGCCGACACAATTGCCACCGCGGATGCGCTGGCTGCCTTTTCGCTGGGCCTGCCTGCCTATGTGCTGATCAAGGTGCTGACGCCGGGTTTCCACGCCCGGCAGGACACCAAAATGCCGGTGCGGATTGCGGTGGCATCGATGCTGGTCAATCTTATTGGCAATCTGCTGCTGATCTGGCGGTTCGGGCATGTCGGCATTGCGCTGTCGACGGCTGTTGCGGCCTGGGTCAATGCCGGCGCGCTCTGGTGGGTGTTGCGGGCGCGCGGGCATTTCGATGTCGATGCGCGCTTGCGGCGCACTTTGCCGCGGCTGCTGGTCGCGACAATTGTCATGGTCACTGTGCTGGTCGGCCTGGGATTCTGGTTGTCGCCTTTGACAAACGGGGCGCTGGCGATCCGCATTCTGGCCCTGTCGGCATTGCTGGGCGCCGGCGGCATTGCCTATCTGCTGGCCGCACGCGCGCTGGGTATTTTTACGGTATCGGGGTTGCGGGCGCAATTTTCACGCAAAAAGGGATGATGGCATGAGCCGCGTGTTCTCGGGAATACAGCCGACCGGCAATTTGCATCTGGGCAATTATCTGGGGGCAATCCGCCATTGGGTAACGATCCAGGACAAGGCGGAATGCCTGTATTGTGTCGTCGATTTGCACGCCATCACCAATTTCCAGGATCCCGCCAGCTTGCGCCAGGGCGTGCGCGACATGACAGCGGCGCTGTTGGCCAGTGGCATCGATCCGGCCCGATCGATCCTGTTCAACCAGAGCGCGGTTACAGCCCATAGCGAGCTTGCCTGGATATTGATGTGCACGGCAAGGGTGGGCTGGCTCAACCGCATGACCCAATTCAAGGAAAAAGCCGGCAAGGATCGCGAAGGCGCCAGCGTTGGCCTGTATGCCTATCCGGCCCTGCAGGCCGCCGATATCCTTGTCTATCACGCGACGCACGTACCGGTCGGCGAGGATCAGAAACAGCATCTGGAGCTGGCACGCGATATTGCCACAAAGTTCAACACGGATTTCAACGTGACGCTGTTTCCATTGCCTGACCCCGTCATCGAAGGCCCGGCGACGCGGGTGATGAGCCTGCGCGACGGCCTTGCCAAAATGTCGAAGTCCGACCCCAGTGACGCCGCCCGCATCAACATGACCGATAATGCCGAGATGATCGCCCAAAAGATCAAGCGCGCCAAAACCGATGCCGAACCTTTGCCCAGCGAAGTGGCGGGGCTTGCCGGCCGCCCTGAAGCCGCCAATCTGGTCGGCATCATGGCGGCGATTACCGACCAGTCCGTCAGCCAGGTTCTGGCCCATTATGGCGGCCAGGGTTTTGGCAGTTTCAAGCCGGCTTTGGCGGACGCGCTGGTGGCGACGCTGGCGCCGATCACGGCACGCTTTGTCGACCTGCGCCGCGACACGGCCGCCATCGATGCCGTGCTGGCCGACGGCGCCGGCCGGGCGCGTGCCATTGCCGCACCAAATCTGTTGGCAGCGCAGCAAGTTGTTGGGCTGAGGGGGTAACCTGGCTGCGGCGTTATCGGCAACGAATTCAGCGAGGATTAACTTGAACTCAGCAAAGCTAGGCGCCTAATTGGCCAACAAGGCGTTTCAAGGGATTGTGGCGATGTCAGCATTTCGTGCGGCTGTGACAAAAAAGGCAATTTTGCCGATTGCCGTGTTTGCCATGCTGGCGGGTTGCGCTCCAATTTTTGAAGCGCGGGTGGCACGTTTTTCGCAATTGCCGCCGCCCGCCAGCCAGAGCTTTGTCATCCAGCCCCGCAATACCGAAGATGAAGGCGGGCTTGAATTTGGCGTCTATGCCAATCTCGTCCGGCAACGGCTTTTGCGTTTTGGCTATATCGAGGCAACAACGCCGGCGCAGGCAACGATGATCGTGATGCTCGATTTCAATGTCGGCCCGCCGCGTGAACAGATTCGCAGCCGGCCATCGTTCAACACGGGCTTTGGCTATGGCGGCGGGTTTGGCTATGGCGGCTTTGGCTACGGCGGCGGCTATGGCGGTGGTTATGGCGGCT
>JBBRIC010000075.1:0-12943 GCA_038221665.1 Sphingomonadales bacterium | reverse complement strand
AGCGTGACTTGATCGCCAGCGACGCTGTCGATGCTGCCATGCGCCCGGGCACGGCCATCGACCGGCGGATCGATCTTGACCCGCACTTCATGGCCAAGCCATTTTTCCCAATCGCTGCGCCGGGTCAGTGGCCGATCGATGCCCGGCGACGATACTTCCAGGGCATATTCGCCATCAATGGGGTCGGCTTCGTCGAGCGGCAGATCGAGCGCGCGGCTGATTTCAGCGCATTGGCCAAGTGTCAATTGCCCGGTCGCACGGTCTTCGGCCATGACCTGCAAAATCTGGTCGCCCGGTTTTCCCGTGCGCTGGACTCGAACCAGATCAAAGCCCAGATCGCTGACGATCGGCGCAATAATGGCAGTCAATACGGCATCGAGATCGGCAGCGTTGGTCAAATCAATTTGGTCTTTCAACAACTTGACAGGCAAGCGGCAGTTCCGGCGGCAAGGCTTCGAACCCGGCCACCCTCCATGCGTTTACCCATGTCGAGAGACACACTTCATAAACGGCGACGTGTTTTTTGGCAAGACATCTCTGTCCGCTGCGTTCACATTCCTCCAGAAGGGCATTTTTGAAAGGCGATTGGCGATGATGGTACACCTTGGAAGCGTGCTGCGCAGCGGCCTGCTGGCAATCATCGCGGCAGCAATACCGTTGCCGGCGCTGGGCCAGGCCAAGAATCCGCCGGTCGAATCGGCAACGCCGGCGGCCCGCCCGCCCGCCAATGACCTGCAACGCGCTGGCAAAACCGCCGGTAACATCGCTGAACAACCGCTGCGCGATCTCAACATCATCCGCAATGAACCGTCGCCGGCGCTGCTGAAGATCATGCAGGCGCCCTATTCGCTGGCCGGTATCCGCACCTGTGGCCATGCCAAAACCGAAATCGATCGGCTGACGGCGGTGCTTGGCCCCGATGTTGATTCGGCCGAAGCCAGGGCGGCGAAGGAAACATCGTCGGAATTTGTGTTCGGCACGGTTGAAACGGTTGCGGCCAGCCTGATCCCCGGCGCCGGCATCATCCGCCGCCTGTCGGGTGCCGCGGCCGCCGAAAAACGCGCCCGCGCCGCGATTTTTGCAGGGTCCTTGCGCCGCGCCTATCTGAAAGGCTGGGCGCACCAGAAAAACTGCCGTCTGTAGTGGATAATCATCCGCGCACGACCGTCAGGAAATAATTGATACGGGTGTCGCTGCCGAGCCCGAAACCGCTGCCCGGCCGCCAGCCAAGGCCATGTGTTTCCGTCACGATCAGGCCGACGGCAGACAATGCGTCGCCAACTTCGGCAGGCGTCATGAAACGCTGCCAGTCATGCGCGCCGCGCGGGATGCGGCGCAGCAATATTTCGGCGCCGCCGATCAATACCGCCCATGACGCGGCGGTGCGGTTGGGCGTCGACAATATGGCGATCCCGTCTGGCGCCAACAGGGTCGCAAGGCCGGCAAAAAAACTGTCGCGGTCGGCGACATGCTCGATGACTTCAAGGCAGGTGATGATGTCGAACTTGTGCGCTTCCGCCGCCATCGCCTCGACCGAGCTGGCGCGATAGGTGATGGCGAGGTCGCCGGCGTCGACGGCTTCAGCAGCATGGGCAATGGCAGCAGCGATATTTTCGGGCGCCGCGTCGATGCCCGTCGTCACTGCCGCCATTCGCGCCAGCGGTTCAGTCAGCAACCCGGCGCCACAGCCGATGTCGAGCGCTGTCAGACCCATCAGCGGCGTGCGGCTGCGGGCATCGCGGCCAAAGCGCGCCACCGCCGCGTCGCGCACCAGCCGGCTGCGCAGCGGCGTGATCCGGTGCAGCATCGCCGAACTGCCCTCAGGGTTCCACCAGTCGGCCGCCAGATCGCCGAAAAACCGCGCTTCATCAGGCGACACGCTGGGTGACAGGCGGGGCGCGTCAATGCTTGCCATGGAAATCCTCCTTGCCGGCAAAGTCTCGCTTGCTTGCCATTGCAGACGGGCATTTCTATCAGACGACAGGGCCCCGGCTAGGGGCCGCGCCGCCGCACAGTTGAAAAATTAGGATATCCGCCCCCGCCATGGCCCGTATAGTGATGAAATTCGGCGGTACGTCGATGGCCGGCAGTGAAAGGATTCGCGGCGTCGCAGCGCGTGTGAAGCGCGAAATCGACGCTGGTAATGAGGTTGCTGTGGTCGTTTCCGCCATGGCCGGTGAAACCGATCGCCTGGTCGGATTTTGCCGCGAAGCGTCACCATTGGCCGATCCGCGCGAATATGATGTCGTCGTGGCCGCCGGTGAACAGGTAACGGCCGGGCTGCTGGCCATTGCCTTGCAGGCGGCGGGCGTGCCGGCGCGGTCCTGGCTCGGCTGGCAATTGCCCGTCCACTCCTCCTCGGCGTATAGTGTCGCCCGTATCGAAGGTATTGACACAACCCACGTCGTTGCCGCCATGGCCGGCGGCGAGGTTGCGGTCGTGCCGGGTTTTCAGGGCCTCAGCGCCGAAGGCCGGGTCACCACATTGGGCCGTGGTGGCTCCGATACATCGGCGGTGGCACTGGCGGCGGCGCTGAAGGCCGATCGTTGCGACATTTATACCGATGTCGATGGCGTTTATACGACCGACCCGCGTATCGTGCCGCGGGCCCGCAAATTGCCGCGCATCACCTATGAGGAAATGCTGGAATTGGCGTCGGTTGGTGCCAAGGTGCTGCAAACCCGCTCGGTCGAGCTGGCCATGAAGGAAAATGTCAGGGTTCAGGTGTTATCGAGCTTTACCGATGCACCCGGCACTCTGGTCGTCGCTGAGGAAGAAGCCATGGAACGTGAACTGATCGCCGGGGTCGCCTATGACCGCAACGAAGCCAAGGTGACGCTGGTCGGTGTGCCCGACAAGCCCGGCATCGTCGCTGCGATTTTTGGCCCGCTTGCCGATGCCAATGTCAATGTCGACATGATCGTCCAGAATATCGACAAAGGCGAAGGCACCACCGATGTGACCTTCACCGTGCCGCGCCTGCAATTGCCGCTGTCGCTGGATGTGCTCGACAAACGCCGCGATGACCTTGGCTATGCCCGCATCATGTCGGATGCCAATGTGGCAAAGGTTTCGGTGGGCGGCGTCGGCTTGAAAAGCCATGCCGGGGTGGCCGTGACCATGTTCCGGGCGCTCGCGGACCGCGGCATCAACATCCAGGCGATCACTACCTCTGAAATCAAGGTCAGCGTCCTCATCGCCGAGGAATATGTGGAACTTGCCGTCCGCGTCCTTCACACCGCCTATGGCCTTGATGGCGATGAGGTCGCGGCATGAACAGGCTCGATCAGCTGTCGGCGCGCGGCCGCGCGTTCCTGGGCTCACGCCACGCCATCATGGCCGGCGCCATGACCTGGGTCAGCGAACGCCATCTGGTCAGCGCCATTTCCAACGCCGGCGGCTTTGGCGTCATCGCCTGTGGTTCGATGCCCGTCGCGTTGCTGGAGGCCGAAATCATCGCGACGCGCGCCCTGACCGACAAGCCTTTTGGGGTAAATCTGATCACCCTGCACCCCCAGATGCTCGATCTGATCGCCATTTGTGCGGCGCATCAGGTCAGCCACATCGTCCTTGCCGGCGGGCTGCCATCGGGGGCCGCCATCGCTGCCATAAAGGCGGCTGGTGCCAGGCTGATGTGTTTTGCGCCGACCGCAGCTTTGGCGAAAAAACTCGTGCGCTCGGGCGCCGATGCCATCGTCATCGAGGGTTCCGAGGCTGGCGGCCATATCGGCCCCGTCTCGTTGAACGTGCTGGCCCAGGAAATCCTGCCGGTCATCCATGAGGTGCCGGTGTTTGTCGCGGGCGGCATCGGGCGCGGCGCTGCGATCGCGGCCTTTCTGGAAATGGGTGCATCGGGGGTGCAGCTTGGCACGCGCTTTGCCGCCGCCAGCGAAAGCATCGCCCACCCGGCCTTTAAAAAGGCTTTTTTCCGGGCTTCGGCCCGCGATGCGGTGTCGAGTGTACAGCTCGATCCGCGGCTGCCGGTCATTCCGGTGCGGGCGCTCAAAAACGCCGGCAGCGAGGCCTTTGCCGCCAAACAGCGCGAGGTCGCCGACAGCATCGATCGCGGCGATATCGATCTTTTGACCGGGCAATTGGCCATCGAACATTATTGGGCAGGCGCCCTGCGCCGGGCCGTGATCGAAGGCGATATCGAAAATGGCTCGCTGATGGCCGGGCAGTCGGTCGGCATGGTGTCGCGCGAACAGCCGGTTGCCGAGATCATTGCCGAACTCGTGGCAGAGGCCGAGGCAGCGCTCGCTGGCCGGGCGTCCTTGTTTGAATCGGCTGCCTGATGGTCGCCGCCAACGCCGCTCGCAAGATCTTGCGCCGCCTCCATGAGGTCATGGCGGCAAAAAGCGGCGCCCAGGCGAAATTGAACCAGGTCGTCAATATTGTCGCTGGCGAACTGCATAGCGAAGTCGCCTCCATCTATCTGCTGCGTGACGGTTTTCTGGAATTGTTCGCGACGCGTGGTCTCGCCCAGTCGGCGGTGCATGTAACGCGGCTCAGCATGGGGCAGGGGCTGGTCGGCTCCATCGCGGCGACGCGCGAACCGCTGAACCTTGCCGAAGCCAAGGCCCATCCGGATTTTGCGCATCGTCCGGAAACCGGTGAGGATGATTATCACAGCTTTGCAGGCGTGCCGATCGTCCGCCGCGAAAGCGCCATCGGCGTGCTGGGTGTGCAGCACCGCGATCCGCGCCAGTATGACGATGTCGAGATCGAGGCCTTGCAGACCGTCGCCATGGTGCTTTCGGAATTGATTCATGGCGCGGGGCTGGTCGATGATGCGCAGGCGGCGCAGGCCCGCGCGGCCAGCTCGGGGCCAATACGGCTGTCGGGCATGAAGCTTGTCGATGGGCTGGGGCGGGGGTTGGCTGTTTTCCACCAGCCGCGCGTCATCATCGAACACACGGTAGCCGATGATATCGAGGTGGAACGGGCGCGGGTCTATTCGGCCTTTACGCGGATGCGGGCGCAGATCGATTCGATGATGGGCCAGGCCGAATTCAGCGCCGGCGGCGATCATCATGACGTTCTCGATACCTACAAGATGTTTGCCTATGACGAAGGCTGGTCGCGGCGCATCAACGAAGCCATCGATACGGGGCTGACCGCCGAGGCCGCCATCGAACGCGTGCAGGCGCGGACCCGGGCCCGGATGCGATCGATCGATGATCCCTATTTGCGCGAACGGCTGACCGATCTCGATGATCTGTCGAACCGGCTGCTGCGGATCGTTTCGGGGCAGCTTGGCACCGCAGCGCAATCGGCGCTGCCCGGCGATACCATCCTCATCGCCCGAAATCTTGGCCCCGCTGAACTGCTTGAATATGACAAACGCTTCCTGAAGGGCGTCGTGCTGGAGGAAGGCAGCCTGACGGCGCATGTCATCATCGTTGCCCGGGCCATGGGTGTGCCGGTGCTCGGCCGGGTAACGGAATTGTTCGGCCAGGTCAGCGATGGCGATGAACTGATCGTCGATGCCGGCAATGGCGCTTTATTGGTGCGGCCGACGGGCGCCATGCTGACCAGCTATGAAACCATGCGGTTGGCCAAGGCGGAACGGGCCGAAAAATATGCCGCGATCAAGGATCTGCCGGCGATCAGCCGCGATGGCCAGCGCATTGCCATCATGATGAACGCGGGGCTGGCCGATGATGCCCGGGGGCTGGATATCACCGGCGCCGATGGCATCGGGCTGTTTCGCACCGAATTCCAGTTCCTCGTTTCGGCAACCCTGCCGCGCCGGCAGCGTCAGCAGGCGCTGTATGAAAGCATTCTCACCGCCGCAGGGGATCGCCCGGTGGTGTTCAGGACGGTCGATATCGGCGGCGACAAGGCGGTGCCCTATCTGATGGCCGGGGGCGAAGCGGATGAAAACCCGGCGATGGGCTGGCGGGCGCTGCGGCTGGGGCTGGGGCGGCCATCGTTGATGAAGGTGCAGGCCCGGGCGCTGCTGGAGGCAGCGGCCGGCGCCACGCTCAACATCATGTTCCCGATGGTCAGCGAGCCCTGGGAATTTGCCGAAGCCAAGGCGCTTGTCGAAGGCCAGCGGGCCTTGCTGGCGCGGCAGGGCCATGCGCTGCCCAAGGCAATCCGCTATGGCGCGATGATCGAGGTGCCGGCGCTCATTGAAACGCTCGATCTGTTGTTGCCGATGACCGATTTTGTCTCGGTCGGCACCAATGATCTGACGCAATTCCTGTTTGCCGCCGATCGCGCGAACCCGCGCCTTGCCGATCGCTACGACTGGCTATCCCCCGCCATCCTGCGCGTGCTGCGCCGCATCGTGCGAGAGGCTGGCGCGGCGCAAGTGCCCGTCACCATCTGCGGCGAAATGGGCGGCCGGCCGCTGGAGGCACTGGCGCTGCTCGCCATCGGCGTTGAAAGCCTGTCGATCACGCCGGCGGGCATCGGCCCGATCAAGGCCATGGTGCGCTCCGCCGATCTGGCTGCCTTGCAGGTGGCGATGGCGGGCTGGCTGGATGCGCCGGGCATCGACATCCGCTGCCAGTTGCGCGCGGCGGCCGAAGCGCAGGGTGTCGAGTTGGGATAGGGCAACAGAGCCGGATTTCGCGTCGGCCCTGCCTGTGTGATACAAGCGCTGCCGATCCGGGGGTTGCAGGAAAGAGCATTTCGATGTGGGTGTTGATCGCGGTTGCAGTGGCGGTGCTGTATTTCTGGTATGCGGCCATTGTGACGCGGCGCAATCGCGTGGCGGAGGCGTTGGCGGGCATCGGCGTACAGCTCAACCTGCGCCACGATCTGATTCCCAATCTGCTCGCCGCCGCACGCCGCTTCATGGAGCATGAGACTATGCTGTTCGAAAGCGTCACGGCGCTGCGAACGGCGGCCACGAATCAGCCCGCCGGCACGGCTGCCCGCTTTGCTGCGGAGAACGAGCTTGAGGCGGGGCTGGGCAGGCTGATGGCGGTTGCCGAAAATTATCCGGCGCTGAAATCCGACGGCTCGATGATCGAAGCGCAGCGCGGCATGGTCGAAGCTGAAACCAACATCGCTGCGGCGCGGCGGTTTTACAACAGCGCCGTCGGTGATTTGCGCAACGCGACCCAGATTTTCCCGGGATCACTGCTGGCGGGGCTGGCTGGCGCTGCAACGCCATCGCCATTTTTCGAGGCGCCGGCCGAGGCCGTGGCACCCGTCGATGCGGCTCGGTTGTTGCGGTGACCGATACCCCGTCCGGAACCCCTTCCGGCGGGGCGGCGGATCGCCGCGGTCTGGCGCGGACCGTGCTGTTGGCGGCGCTCGGTGCCGGGGCGCTGGTATTCTTGATGGTGCTTGCCGCATCGGTCCGCCAGACGCCTGGCGTGGGCGGTGTGCTGACCGGGATCGTGACCGGGTTATTTGCGGGCTTGCTGGTCGCCGGCGCCGGCGCCTGGGGGGCGATGCGGCTGGTTGCCCGCCCGGCGGCGGTGCCCGATACCGCGATCGGCGGCGAACTCGTCCAGACTTTGGCGCAGGTCCTTGGCGAGATCGAGGCCATGCGGATCGACATGGTAAGGCAGGCAACGGCGCGGGCGCGCTGGCGTATTCCGCTGTGTGTGGTCGGCGTGCTGTTGCTGTGGCTGGTCGGTCGCCTGGGCGATGATCCCGGCGATTTTGTCGATCTTTTGCAGCTTCTGGCATTTGGCGCGCTGGTCGGCTGGGGCTGGGCCGAATTTGCGATCCGCGACCAGTATCGACGGCTCTACCGTGATCGCGTCTTGCCCCTGCTCGCGGCCCGCTTTGGTGCTATCAACTACCGGCAGTCAACGCTACCCGATCTTGGCAAACTGACGGCCGAGCATGTCTTTGGTGACTGTGACAGCGTCGTGTCTGAAAACGAGTTCGTTGGAACGCATCGCGGGCTGCCGATCGATATCGTCGACCTGACGCTGACCAAAGGCAGCGGCGACGATGTCCGGCAAATTTTTACCGGGCTGCTGGTCACGGTCGAACTGCCACGCGCACTGCGCGGCACGACCGCGGTGATTGCCGACGGCGACATGTTCAGCGAAGCGCGCGACTGGATGACCGGCAACAGTCGCGCGCGCGTTCGCATCGAGGATCCTGAATTTGAAAAAGCCTATCAGGTCTATGGCACCGACCAGATCGCTGCCCGCGCGCTGTTGACGCCGGCCTTCATCGAACGCTTCCGGGCGCTCGCGGCCCTGTCATGGGCCGGTCAGCCGCTGGCGCTGGTAGCGGACAATCGGCTGACGCTGGCGATACCGCGCATCGGCCACAGCCTGTTTGAACCGCCGAGCTTTCGCGAACCCGCCGCCAGCCGCGCGGCGCTGGCAACACTTTACAACGATATCGT
The DNA here is from genome assembly GCA_038221665.1 of Sphingomonadales bacterium. Classification (GTDB taxonomy): domain Bacteria; phylum Pseudomonadota; class Alphaproteobacteria; order Sphingomonadales; family Sphingomonadaceae; genus Sandarakinorhabdus. Next base: position 4,614 of record JBBRIC010000075.1, on the reverse strand, counting down.
CGAGGTTTTTGCGACGGTCGATACCGTCATCGACCTTGATCAGGCCGCGCGCGGCGTTGCTGCCAGCCATGACGCTGTGCCCGGCGCTATTGCCGGGTCAGCCCCGTCCAGTAACCGATGAAGCTCCACAAATCGGTGATTTCATCGATCTGTTTCGAAGTCGGTTTCCCCGAGCCATGGCCGGCGCGGGTTTCGATGCGGATGAGATGGGGCTTGTCGCCGATGGCTGCAGCCTGCAACGCGGCGGTGTATTTGAAGCTGTGGCCCGGCACGACGCGATCATCGGTATCGGCGGTGGTCACAAGGATGGCGGGGTAATCCTTGTTGCTGCGGACATTGTGATAGGGCGAATAGCCGTAAAGGTTCTTGAATTGGGCGGCATCGGCGGGGTCGCCATAATCGTCCGTCCAGGTGCGGCCTTCGGTGAATAACGGAAAGCGCAGCATGTCCATGACGCCGACAGCCGGCAGCGCGGCGGCGAACAGGTCGGGCCGCTGGTTGACAACGGCGCCGACCAGCAGCCCGCCGTTGCTGCCGCCCTGGATGGCCAGGCCACCCTTTGGCGTGATACCGGTTTTGATCAGATATTCGCCGGCGGCGATGAAATCATCAAAGACATTCTGTTTGTTGAGCCGCGTGCCGGCCTCATGCCATTGCGCCCCATATTCGCCGCCGCCGCGCAGATTGGCCTCGACATAGACGCCGCCCATTTCCATCCAGGCCAGCGCATCGACCTGGAATGCCGGCAGGACGTTGATGTTGAAACCGCCATAGGCATACAGCAAGGTCGCTGCGCCTTTTGTGAGGTCCAGGCCCTTTTTGTGGCTGATGAACAGCGGCACCTTCGTGCCATCCTTCGATGGCGCGAACACCTGGGTGACTTCAAAATCGGCCGGGTTGAAAGCGACCTTGGGTGCTGCAAATACCGATGATGTGTTGCTGGCCGCATCATAGCGATAAATGGTCGTCGGCACATTATAGCTGGTAAAGGCATAATAGGCCGTGCTGGTCCCGGCGACGCCGTCAAAGCCCATCGCCGTGCCAAGGCCGGGCAGGGCGATGCTGCCATCGCGCTTGCCAGCGAAGCTATAGCGGCGCACGTCGCTGCGCGCGTCCTGCAACGCCGTCACCACCAGCCGGTCGCCGACGATATTGGCACCGGTCAACGTATCGGGGCCTTCTGGCACGATTTCGCGCAGCGCCGGGGCGGCAACGCCGCCGACATTGTCAAAGGCGATGACGCGATAGCGCGGCGCGTCCTTGTTGGTGACGAAATACAGGGTCGATCCCTCGGCACCGGCAAAGCGCCAGTCGTATCTGCGGTCGGCCACCAGCGTTATCAGCCGCGTTTTGGCGGCGCTGGTATCGAGCACGCGGATTTCATAGCTGTCATCGGAACCGGTGCTCGACCGGATGACCAGCCAGCGGCCATCACCGCCGCTGCTCGCATCGTTATAATAGCCGGGGTTGCCGGTCGATGCGAACAACAGCGTGTCGGCCGCCTGCGCCGTGCCGATGCGGTGGAAATGCACGTCATGATTATAGACCGCCGAGACAAAATCCTTGCCCTTGGGATCGGCCGGGTGGCGCGAATAATAAAATCCGCTGCTGGCGGCGTTCCAGGCAAGACCCGAAAATTTTACCCAGTCGAGCGTTTCATCAAGGATGCGCCCGGTGGCGACCTCGATGACCTTGATGGTGCGCCAGTCGCTGCCGCCATCCTGGACGCTATAGGCAACGAACTTGCCATCGGGGCTGGGTTGCCATTCGGCCAGCGCCGTCGCGCCATCCTTGGCCCAGCCATTGGGATCGATCAGCGCGCGCGGCGTGCCGCTGCCGTCCTGCACATAAAGCACCGACTGGTTCTGCAGGCCTGAATTCTTGCGAAAAAACAGCCGCTCGCCGCGTGCCACCGGCAGCGCGATACGTTCATAATCGAATAATTGCGTCAGCCGCGCCTTGATCGCAGCGCGCTGCGGCAGGGTGGCGAGATAGGCACCGGTGACGGTATTTTGCGCCGCCACCCAGTCGGCGACGGGTTTTTGGGTGCGAACATCGCCTTCCAGCCAGCGATATGGGTCCGTGACCGTCACGCCGTGCAGCACATCGGCCTGTGGCACGGTGGCCGTGGGGGGATAGGAAATCGGCAATGTGGCTATCAACAGGCTGGCGACGACGGTGGCAGCAAAGGGCATGGAAAAGCTCCGTATTGGCGGGCTGGCAGCAGACCATGCCGGCTTGGGGGCCGCCGCGCCAGCGCCCAATTCGGGCGCCTATGCGACGTCCTTGTTGCCCTGAACCTGATAGGGTGCGGCATAGCCCGCGGCGCCGAATGTCGCTGCAATCAATTTGTTGGTATCGAAATAGACCTGCCAGTAATGGCTGGTGTGGCAATAGGGCCGAACCGCAAGCACCGTGCCGAGCGCGTTGAAATCGATGATTTCGACATCGGGTGCCGGCGTTGCCATGACATTGGGGATGGCGGCCAGCGCCGGTTTCAACCGGGCGATGGCATCCAGCGGATCGACGCCAAAGGCCAGTTGCGCGGTGCGTTCGACCCGGCGATAGCTGTGCGATGAAAAATTCTTGATGGTATCGCCCGAAACCTTGCCATTGCCGACAATCGTCTGCACGTTGTCCGGACTGGTGATGGTCGTATTGAAAAGGCCGATTTCAGTGACGGTGCCTTCGATTCCGCCGGCGACGACATAGTCACCGACCTTGTAGGGCCGGAAGATGATCAGAAACGCACCAGCGGCAAAATTGCCCAGCAGCCCCGACCAGGCCGCGCCGATGGCGAGACCGACACCGGCGAGAAGCGCGGCAAAACTTGTCGTTTCCACCCCGAAATAACCAAGAATGGCGACGACCAGCACGACATTCAACACAACGGCGAGGATATTGGCGAGATAGCGTTGCAGCGTCGGATCAAAATTGCGCGCTGTCAGCACCCGCGACATGATGCCGACCGCAAAGCCGATCAGCCAGCGGCCCACCATGTAAAGAATGATGGCGCCAATGATTTTCAGCCCGACCGCCGTAACGATCGGTACCGCCGCCGCCCACCAACTCGTCAGTTCCACGATGATTTCCCCCTGAATCGCAGGTCGCAGCCCGAGGCCGCTCCAGACCTTGATAATCCAAAATACCAGCCACAACCGCGCAAAACAATGCAGTTGCCGATTATACAGCTATAGCGGGCCATGAGGGCGCGAGCAGCATAATCATATAAAGATATCTTTATGCTTGTCCCGCAGGGGCTGCGCCGGTATGGCGCTGGCAACCTCCAGAGACAGGATCATCCATCGTGGCCACGCAAGCGAACCAAACCCTCAACGATTATGCCATTGCCGATATCGGCCTGGCCGATTTTGGCCGCCGTGAAATCGCCATCGCCGAAACCGAAATGCCGGGATTGATGGCGCTGCGCCGTGAATTCGGGACGTCAAAGCCGCTGACCGGCGCGCGCATTGTTGGTTCGCTGCACATGACCATCCAGACCGCGGTGCTCATTGAAACCCTCGTCGAACTCGGTGCCGATGTGCGCTGGGCGACCTGCAACATCTTTTCGACACAGGACCATGCCGCCGCTGCGATCGCGGCGCGCAACATCCCGGTCTATGCCATCAAGGGCGAAAGCCTTGCGGATTATTGGGATTATGTGGCGCGGATTTTCGATTGGGGCGATACGACATCGAACATCATCCTCGATGACGGCGGCGATGCGACGATGTTTGCGCTTTGGGGTGCCAAGCTTGAAGCCGGGCACGCCCTGGGCGAGCCCGAAAATGAGGAAGAAGTCGAATTCCAGCGGGCGTTGAAAGCGTTCATCAAGATGCGCCCCGGTTATCTGACCGAAACCGTCCGGAATTTGAAGGGCGTGTCGGAGGAAACCACCACCGGCGTGCATCGCCTGTACGACATCGCCAAAAAGGGCGAGTTGCCGTTCCCGGCAATCAACGTCAACGACAGCGTCACCAAATCGAAGTTCGACAATCTTTATGGCTGCAAGGAATCGCTGGTCGATGCCATCCGACGCGCAACCGACGTGATGCTGGCGGGCAAGGTCGCTTGCGTCGCCGGCTTTGGCGATGTCGGGAAGGGCAGCGCCCAGTCGCTACGCAACGGCGGCGCCCGGGTGATGGTCACCGAAATCGACCCCATTTGCGCGCTGCAGGCAGCGATGGAAGGCTTTGAAGTCGTGACGATGGAAGAAGCCATCACGCGCGCCGATATTTTCTGCACCGCCACCGGCAATGCCGATGTCATCACCGCCGACCATATGATGGCGATGAAAACCAACGCCATTGTCTGCAACATCGGACATTTCGACAGCGAAATCCAGATTGCCGCCCTGTCGAATTACAAATGGACCGAAGTCAAACCCGGCACCGACATTGTCGAATTTCCGGATGGTAACCAGATTATCGTTCTGGCCAAGGGCCGCCTTGTGAATTTGGGTTGCGCCACCGGCCACCCTTCGTTTGTCATGTCGGCAAGCTTTACCAACCAGGTGCTGGCGCAGATCGAATTGTTCACCAACCCCGGCAAATATCAGAATCAGGTCTATGTGCTGCCAAAGCATCTCGATGAAAAGGTCGCCATGCTGCATCT
>JBBRIC010000074.1:0-13003 GCA_038221665.1 Sphingomonadales bacterium | reverse complement strand
GATAAATCAGCCATTGCGCGAGGATCGGCGCGGGCATTTTGCCGTGAAGATCGAGCGACACGATCGCTGCCAGATTGCCACCCGCACTGTCGCCCGCGGGCACGATACCGCTGACGGGATGGCCGATCTCGGCAGGGCTGGCGGCAAGCCATTGTGTCGCTGTCAGGCAATCCTCGGCCGCCGCCGGAAACGGGTGTTCGGGCGCCAGCCGATAATCGATCGACAACAGGCTCATCTGCAATTGCTGGCAGATTTCAGCACAGAGCGAATCATAGACCTCAAGATCGCCGATGACCCAGCCGCCACCGTGATAAAAGATCAGCACTGGCGCTGCCTCGTTGGATAATGTCGCGCGGTACAGCCGCGCCGTGATGGCATGGCCAGCAGGCGACGGGATGGCCAGATCGGTGGTGGCCGCGACAGCCGGGCGCGGCCGTTCGGCGAGTTGCGCCACCAATCGCATCCCGGCGCGCGCCGTTTCGGCATCGCCGTCCTCCATCTTTGGACCCGGCTGGGCGGCGAGCATGGCGAGAATATTGGCGGTATCGGGGCGAACGAACGGCATCGTGCAATCTCCTGTCGAATTCATGACAAATGGTTCTGATTTCACCCGGATGACATCACGCGCGTCACGGCCGGTCAAGCCTTTGGATCCGGCCGGGCCCAGCCGTAACGGCACCCGCAAAGCCGGTTATTTATGCGCCCATTCGGCAACGTCCGCAGCGACGCGGTTGGCGGCGCGATTGAGCGCGGCGGCCACTTCGACAGGGGTTTCGCTGGCCACGTCTTCGCTGGCTTCGAACCGGCGCAACGCAACGCTGGTGCCGCGCGGGCCGGCAATCTGCGCATCAAAGCGAACCCGCGCCTGCGGCGATCCCGCGTCATGCATATCAAGCCCGAATTCACGCAAGCTGCCGCTCAGGCTGCGCGCCGGGATGACGCTGGCCTGACGCGTGTCCACAACCGCAAGGCCGGCGCTGGTCAGCGTATCGGCGAGCAGCCGCTGAAACTGGCGATTGGGCTGTTCGGCCCAGGAGGCTCCGACCAGATAACGCACTTCGCTGGCGCCGGTGGTGACGGGCACCCGCAGTGTCTGCAAAACCGATGGCACACCCGGGATTTCAACGGCGATGGTCTCGCTGATCTTTGCGGGGCCACCGGCTGGTCGCGGTGCGGCGGTTGCCGACAGGATCAGCAGCGATTCAGGAGGCTTCGCATTCCCGCCAATCTGGACGATCGGCCCGCAGGCGGCCAATGCCAGCGCCGCAGACAGCAACAGACGCGGCTTCATTTGGCCTTCTCCGGTTTTGCGGGGCGATAATCCGGCAATGTGCGACCGCCGATGAGCGCGCCAGCCGGATCTTCGTCGAATTTGGCAGCAATTGCCCCCAAACTGCTGGTGACGTCGCGCAAATCGCGCACCAATTGCCCGGTTTCGGGGAGCGTCTGATTGGTCAGCACGGTAATGCCGGGTTCGGCTGCAGCGGTAATCGCATCGATGCGGCGCAGGCTCGCCTCCGCCGCCTTTGCAGCGCGGCGCAAATCAGCAAGCAGTGGCCGGCCATCACTGTTGATGGTCGCAGCGGTTGCGTTGACGAGCCCGTCGACGCGTTTCAAAGTATTGGTGGTGGCCAACAGCGTCGCCCTTGCTTCCACGATCGTCGCTGCAATTTCCTGGCTGCGATCGGCAAAGGAACCCGTCAGTCGCTCGGTATTGGCGAGGATATGCCCAATGCTTTTGCTATTGTTTTCGTTTAATAATTCGCCCAACCGATCGCTCAATCGGGAGATGTTTGCCAATAGTTCCGGCGCACTGTCGAGCAACGCGCCAAAGCCTCCGAGCCGGGGCGGGATGACCGGCACGCCAAAGGGGCCGGGTTCTGTAATGCGGCTGGCGCCCTGCATGGCACCCGACAATGCCACCTGGCTGACACCGGTAAAGCCGACGCCCTCGACCGAGGCGGTGGTGCCTTTCAAAACCGGGACATCGGAGGCCACCGAAATGCGCACACGCACGAATTGCGGTGTTTCGGGCAACAGCCGGATCTGTTCGATTTTGCCAACGGGAACCCCGTTAAAGGCTACTGCCGAACCGATTGCCAACCCGGTGATCGATTGTTTGAAGAAAATATCGAACTGCTGATTGTCGCTGCCCGACAGCTTGGCCAGCCACAATACAGCGGCGAACATGCCGATCATGATGGCCACCGCGACCGCACCGACGATGGCATAGTTACTGCGCGTTTCCATCAGGCAACCCCCAGCTCAGAAACGGTGTTACCTTCGCCATTGTTCCCGGCGGCGCCGCCGTCACTGTTCGCGGCTCTGCCGCCATCACTGTCCGCGGCTCTGCCGCCATCACCGTTCGCGGCTCTGCCGCCATCACCGTTTGCGGCTCTGCCGCGGGGCCCAGCAAAATATTCCTGCACCCAGGGATGATCGAAATCGAGCAATTCAGGAATTGTGCCAACGGCCAGCACGCGCTGGTCGGCGAGCACGGCAACCCGGTCGCATATGGCGTTCAGCGTATCAAGATCATGGGTGATGAGAAATACCGTCAGGCCAAGCGTTTGTTTCAGAACCTTGATCAGCGTATCGAAAGCAGCCGCCGAAATCGGATCAAGGCCGGCAGTTGGTTCATCAAGGAACAACAGCAGCGGGTCAAGGGCCAGGGCCCGCGCCAGTCCGGCGCGTTTTTTCATGCCGCCCGACAGCTCCGATGGAAATTTCGGCCCGGCGGCAGCAGGCAGCCCGACCATGCTGACTTTATAGGCCGCAAGTTCATCCATCAGGGCCTGTGGCAGATTAAGAAATTCCCGCATCGGCAGTTCGATATTTTCAGCCACGGTCAACGACGAGAACAAGGCGCCTTCCTGAAACAAGACGCCCCAGCGCCGCCGCAAATCCTTGGCGGCAGCATCGTCGAGCGTATTTGTTTCGGACCCGAATACCTTGATGCTGCCGGCTCGCACTTCATTCAGGCCGATGATGGCGCGCATCAGCACCGATTTCCCGGTCCCCGAGCCGCCGACAACGCCAAGGATTTCGCCGCGCTGGACATCCAGATCAAGGCCTTGATGCACGATTTGCTGACCGAACCCGGTCACCAGTCCACGCACCGCTATGACAACATCGGCCGTGTCCGGCAGGATCGGTGACAGGCGATCGGCAGCCATTAATTGAACCCCAGCGCCGAAAAGAACACGGCGAAAAACGCGTCCAGAACAATGACTGCAAAAATCGATTCAACGACGGCCTGGGTGGTGCGCCGGCCAACGGACTCGGCGTTTCCGGTGACTTGCATGCCTTGATAACAACCCATCATGGCAATGATGATACCGAACACCGGCGCCTTGATGAGGCCGATCACCATGTCGGACAGCGGCGTTACCTCCTGCAGCCGGGTCAGAAATGTTACCGGGGGAATGTCGAGCGACACCCAGCAGAACAGGCCGCCGCCCAACACTGCCATCATCGAACCAAAAAACCCCAGCATCAGCAACATTGCCGACATGGCAATGACACGCGGGATGACCAGCACTTCGATGGGCGACATGCCGATGGTTTCAAGCGCATCAACCTCCTGATTGAGCTTCATCGAGCCGATCTGTGCCGCAAATGCCGACGCCGACCGACCTGCCACCATGATGGCTGTCAACAGGATGCCAAGTTCGCGCATCGTGGCGCGGCCAATGAGATTGACGACAAAGACTTCGGCACCGAACTGACGCAGCTGGACAGCGCCTTGCTGTGCCAGGACCATGCCGACCAGAAACAGCAAAAGGCCGACAATCCCCAGCGCGTTGACGCCGATGGCCTCGCATTGATGAATGACCGAATTCCAGCGCAATTGGCGACGCCCGATCAGGGTCTGCGCCAATACCGCCAGCGTTTGCCCCAGAAAGGCGAGGAAATTGCCGACATTGTGCGACGCATGATAAAGCGCTTCGCCGATCCTTTCGAGGCGTTCCAGCCCGGAATTGCGGCGTTCGGGGCGGCACGGCACTGGAATGTCGTTCGCCGCCACTTCCGCGATCAGCCTTTCGGCATCGCCCGTCGCATTTTCCAGCCGCGTTGCAACGCCCGCGGCTTTCCAGTCCCGCAACACACGATGAATGACAAAGGCGCCGGCGGTGTCGATGAGGTCGACGCCGCCGATATCGATGGCAAGGCTTTTTCCAGCGGGAGCGATGCTGCGCAGGCGATCATTGGCCTCGGCGATGTTGGCAATCGTCAGTTCGCCGCGCACGGCGAGGCGGCGATCCGCAACCTCGGCGCCGTCGGCAGCATTGTCGTCGAGTTCCAGAATTGCCATCAAGGTTCAATTTGCGGGATTGCCGCCGTCAGGGCAAGTAGCAGATTATTATGCCGACAAATCCTGCCACTGCCGATGTCGAGGGGTCGCCCTTGATTTGCGTCTATGACATGGATCGGACAGTGACGCGGCGCGGCAGTTGGGTCCCATGGCTGTGGTTCTGGGTCCGGCATGTCGCATATTGGCGGCTGCTGCTGGCGCCATTATTGCTGCCGGCCTTGCTGTTCCAGGCGGTGGGCTGGATCGATCGCGGCCGGCTGAAGGCGATTGCCCAGCGCCTGATGATGGGAAACGCCGTCCCCCGCCAACGTCTCGATGCGATGGCGAGGGCCTTTGCCGAAAATTTTGTCGCGCACGATGTGTTTCCGGGCGCCTTGGATCAGATTGCTGTCGATGGGGCCAACGGCTGTCATCTGGTGCTGGCGACGGCATCGAATGAATTCTATGTCGCAGCGATCGCGGCGCGGTTGGGCTTTCACACTGTCATCGCGACGCCGGCGCGCTGGGAAAATGCGCTGTTGCGCAGCCGGGCCGGCGGCGCCAATTGCTATGGCGCCGAAAAAAGCCGGCGTGTCGACGCGTGGCTGGCGTCGGCGGGCTTTATCGATCGGCCGATCCGGGTCTATTCGGATCATGTTTCCGATCTGCCGCTGTTTGAACTGGCCATTGCCAGCGGGGGGGAGGCCGTGGCTACCAACGCCTCGGCCGCCCTGCGCCGCATCGCTGTGGCCAGGGGCTGGCGGCTTGTCGATTGGGGCGTGCCGGCTGGGTCGTTGTTCGAACGCGCCTGACCTTTGGGGGCTAAAAAGACGGCGGGTGGAAACCTGCGTTTCCACCCGCCGCTATCAGCCTCGCGATGAAAAGCTCAGGCCAGTGCGGCGCGGCGGCGGCGCAGCGTTGCACCGGTCAGACCGAAGCCAGCGATCAGCAATGCCCAGCTGTTCGGTTCCGGTACGGCACCAAACGTCGGGTTGAGCGTCGTAAAACTGAAGCCCGGGTTGCGTACCACGTCATAGGCGATGTTCCAGCCGATGGCATCAAAGGCGGCAAGGTCGAGCGAGGTGATGATGCCTTGCTGTTGCCGGGCGATCGTAGGATCCATGATGCCGAGTTGGACGGCGCCGGCGGGCGCATCCTTCCAATGCGACGCCTGACGACCATCACCAAAACTGGTGCCGGTCGAAAACAGGCCCGACCGGTACGCCGTGACGCCACCATCGATCGAGAAATATGGCGTGCCACCGATCTGCCAGTCATTGACGCCAAGCGCTGCACTGGCGGCGCTGTAGCGGAACAGATCGAGCTGGGTCATGAAGGTGAAGCCGTTGAGGTTGCCGGTAAAGTTCGTATTGGCATCGTAAACATCAACGCCCGAACGAAACCCGAGGGCGTGACCGATTTCATGGATGGCGATGGCGACAAAATCAAAGCTGCCGGCGGTGATGCCATTGGTCGGATCGAAATCAAAGGCGAACTGGTTGCTGAACTGCACCGACCCATCGGCCATGATGGCGGCATTCGCCCCCGTGTAGGTTGGTGCGACGCCGATCGCCTTCAGGATGGATGTGTTGACCGACAGCGAATCGTTGTTGCGGCTGCCGTCGTTGTCAAGCACGGTCACCAGGCCGCCCGCCGTTTGCACACCGCTGCCGTTCGCTTTCGGTCCGGAGATCAGTGCGTCATAGGCGCCCAACCCGGGGCCATCGATACTGGGCTTGAAACTTTGATTGTGCGCCGAAGCGATGGCATCGAGCTTTGATGTGCCAGTCGCCTCCAGCTGGTTGACAAACGGCTGGAGAAACACACCATTGGTCGTGCTGCCGGTCGAGCCGAGCACATTGGGTGCCAGCTGCGAAAAGCCGACGTTGAGCTTGACGGTGACGTTGTTGACCAGCACCTTTTCCCAGAACCGCGCTGCTGCGGTGAAGCCTTTATATGAATCTGTCCCCGGCGTGACATTGTTGAGATTGCGCAGTTCGATTTTCAATGCCTGCGCCGGCACGGCCACCAGCAACGCTGACAGCGCCGCGCCACAATAGAGTGATTTCAAATTCATCGCTTTCGATCCCCGTTAAGTTGTTCAAATGATCTTAAATGACAGATGTTGGTGCAGGTTACCAAGCGCTGGCCGTTAGCGTTTCATGCCACACTGGTGCCGCGCACCAAGACAAGCAACCCTTTGCCGCCGACGATTGTTACTAAACTCGATCAGCTTCAGATGCGTGCCCGACCGTCGAGCCGGTCATTAAAGTTCCCCACCCTGCACGCGGTCTATGCCGCTTGCAGATATATAAATAAGCATAGGTTTATCTGTTCACCAAGACCGAAAATGATGCGCATGCTCGCAATTACGCTCGGCCCGGTTAATTTTGGCTTGGCTTAAACGCTCGGGTGGCGGCGCGGCGTTGGCGCAGTGTCGCGCCGGTCAAACCAAAGCCGGCGATCAGCATGGCCCAGCTGCCAGGTTCGGGAACCGCTGCGAACGCAAAACTCTGGGTGGCGATCTGCTTGGTCGTAATGCTGATGCGGGCCTTGTCCCGGGTGCTGACCGACAGATCCCAGCCGATGGCATCGAGCGCGGCGAGATCAAGCGATGTCACCGCCAACGCTTCGCAAGCCCCGGCGGTAGGGTCGAATATGCCCCTTGATAATGTCGGGGTCTGGCAGCCATTGGCGCTGGTGTAGCGATTGTCGACCCAATGCGACGCCTGGCGTTTATTGCCATTATAGGCGCCGGTCGAAAATGTCCCGGCCCCGGTGCCAAGGGATACCGCTGTGACGCCTGCATCGACCGAAAAATAAGGTGAACCGCCGATCGACCAATCGAGCGTCGGGGTTGTGCCGGGAACCAGATTAAAGGGGTCGCGCGTGTAACGGAAAAGATCGAGCGTCGATGCAATGCTGTAATTGTTGAGATTATAGCTCGTCCCCCTCGCTGGACCATAAGGGCCGGCATAATAATCATAGGTGTCGACGCCACTGATGAAGCCGAGAGCATGGCCGATTTCATGGGTTGCAATACCTATGAAATCATAACTGCCGGTGCCGATACCGTCGGCTGGATCGAAATCAAAAGCAAAATTGCTGGAAAAAGTAATCGAGGCATCGGCGCCTGTCGTGCCGGTAAAGCCAAGCGCCTTGGCATTGGCCGAAGTGATCGCCAGCGATATGTTATTGGCGCTGTCGTCCGTATCGTAAAGCCGGGTGGAGGCGGTGACGCCGACCTTGGTGACGGCATTGGCATAGCCCGACGTGATGACCTTGATGCCGCCGGCGCCCGTCAGAACCGGCAGATTGGCAATCGCCTTCGCATCAAGGGCCGATGTGCCGTCGCCGCGCAGCTGGTTCAAAACCAACGCCGTTGAAACGCCGACAAGGTTGGAGCCGGTCGACCCGAGCACACCCGGCGACAAAGGCGCAAAGCCGATATCGATATCGACGACGACATTGTCCTTCAACACCGACGACCAGAAACCGGCTGCGGCAGAAAATCCCGCATAAACATTAGTGCCGACGCCAGCGCCACCGATATTGTTGAGATTAAAGGTCAGCGCATTGGCGGGGACAACCGACCCCAGCGCCGAAAGCGTGCCAAGCACAGCGAACAAATGTTTCATTGCCACCCCTGATCATCAAATAAATGAAATCGGTCGTGGCTTATCACAGTCACTGGTGCCGTGCCAGCAAAGGCACGGCACGCAGAAAAGCTATTTCAATCAGGCCGCGATGGCAGCGCGGCGCCTTCTGAGGGTTGCGCCGGTCAAGCCGAAACCAGCGATCAACATGGCCCAGCTTTGCGGTTCGGGCACAGAACCGACATTGATGGATGCAATCCAGGTGCCCCAGCGGCTCTGACCGGCACCACCGGGATGGCCATCCTGGGGCCGGTTGAATTCGCGTGCAAACTGACCGATCACCCAGAAACTGTGGATATCGGTCGGATCGATGGTCACCGTGCTGTAATCACCCCAACGCTGACGCGCCGCCGACGGGTCGCTGCCATACAGCACGCCCGTGACGAAGCGATCGGTATCGCTTTCCTTCAGGAACAGATCATTGCCTTTTTGAGTCAAAAGCCCCGAACCATTATCGAGGTAGACACGTGCATAAAGCCGGATCCTGCCATCAAGTGCCGAAAATCCCGAACGATTATAGCCAACAACGATTTGGCCCGCGGCGTTGACCGACAGCGACCCCTGATAAAAATCGAAATTCGGGTCGGATATGTCGGTCTCGCTCAATAGCGCCTTGGTAACGGCATCGAAAACCACGATACGCACCGCATCATGGTCGCTGCCATCGGGGGTCACTGTATGAACCGCGTAGATTTTACCCCTGACTTCGATCGCTGCTGACGAAATGCGATCATCAAGGGCGTCGACAACCCGCGACGGATTGCCGTCAAAACCACTTGGCTGGCGCGCCGCGCCGGGGCTCTCATAACTCTGGCCACCGACATCGGACGCAAAGGTCGACGCACCCAGCGTAGCGGCTCCGGAGCCTGGTTTGAAAATGTCATAGATGACGATGTCATTGCTGTAGGCATTGGCGGCAATCGCCTTGCCATTGCCCTTGGCGCCATTGACGCCCTGGATGGCAAAACCGCGCGTCAGGTCATCGGCTACAACCGGGAGATAGGGCGTTACAAAAGACTGCAAGCCGCTCAGATTGGGACCGGTGGCGCCAAATATTGCCGAACGCGAAATCACGTTGAGCGTCGTGCCACCATAGGTATTGTCGGGGTTGAAGTTGTTCGTACCGATGTAAAAAGCCTTGCCGTCGGTCGCCAGCGTTGGATAATCGGCTGTTCCACCCGGCGTGAAGCCCTGAAAGGTCGAACCTTTCCAGCCACCAAGCGCATCTGCCGTATCGGATACGGCGACATTGATTTTGGAGACATCGTCGTTGAGGCCGATTGCCACCCAGCGCGACGTGTTACGATCGAACAGCACCCGGGCATCGCCAAAGGAACCGCTGCGGCCGGCCTTCATCGTCCAGAAATCATCGTCGCTGCCTTCGCCGAGCTTGACGCCCGTCTTGTCGTAAACGCCGTAGACGCCGTTGATCAGTTCAAAATACTGGGTCGTGCCAATGGCGCCATTGGTATCGGGCGGATTATAACGAAAACCATTGATGCGAACCGAATCATAGGCTGACTGGCCTTCAAAGCCGACGCCGAGCGACGGCGAGGAAGACAAGGCCCCGGACCCGCCATCAAGGATTTTCTCCTTCATTTCATAGGTCAGTACTTCGTCCTTGGCAGGTGGAAACGCCAGCGCCGCGCTCGACAGCAGCATGGCAGCGGCAACGCCGCCCAACATCGCAGGCCGATTCATATGATGATCCCTCAACACAACCCGCCCGCGAATAATGCCGCAAGCCCCGAGCGCACAGAAGAGCCATTCTGAACCTAATACAACAGCGAAACGGTTAATTACTGCGTTGTCACGTTTGGAAACCCTCAGGCCGCCAGTTTGCGCAGCACATAGGGCAGAATGCCACCAGCGTAGAAATATTCCAGTTCCTGTTCGGTATCGATGCGGCATAGCGTTTCAAAGCTGCCATTTGTCCCATCGGCGCGGGTGAAATTGACGCTGAGCGTCTGGCGCGGTTTCAAGGTCGCCACGCCTTCGATGTCGAAGACTTCGCTGCCATCGAGGCCGGCAGTCTTGCGGTCGTGTCCTTCCATGAACTGCAGGGGCAACACACCCATGCCCACCAGGTTCGAACGGTGGATGCGTTCAAAACTTTCAGCGATGACAGCTCGCACCCCGAGCAATGTCGTGCCTTTTGCCGCCCAGTCGCGCGACGATCCGGTGCCATATTCCTTGCCGGCCACGATGATCAGCGGCGTCCCGTCGGCCTGGTATTTCTCGGCCGCATCGAAAATCGCCAGGGCCTCACCCGTCGGGATATGCCGGGTGATACCGCCTTCGATGCCGGGCACCATCTCATTCCGGATGCGGATATTGGCAAAGGTGCCGCGCATCATGACTTCATGATTGCCGCGGCGGGCGCCATAGCTGTTGAATTCGGCCCGGCTGACCTGTCGTTCGTTCAAATAACGACCGGCCGGTGAGGCTTCCTTGATCGATCCGGCTGGCGAAATATGATCCGTAGTGATCGAATCGCCAAATATCGCCAACGGTCTTGCGCCGCGAATATCGCTGGTCGGCGCCGGGGTCATTGTCATGCCGTCAAAATAGGGCGGATTTTGCACATAGGTGGATACAGGGCTCCATTTATAGGTGGCGCCCCCGGCGATCTTGATACCCTGCCAACGCTCATCGCCCAGAAACACATCGGCATAGCGATCGCGGAACATCGCCGCGGTCACCGAGGACAGCACCATGGCGGCAACTTCCTGATTGGTCGGCCAGATATCCTTCAGATACACCGGCTGGCCATCATTGCCTTCGCCGATGGCTTCGCTGGTCAGATCCTTGCGAATGGTGCCGGCCAGCGCATAGGCCACGACGAGCGGCGGCGAGGCGAGGTAATTGGCCTTTACATCGGCCGACACCCGGCCTTCGAAATTGCGATTGCCCGACAGCACCGAGACGGCGACGATGTCGTTGTTGTTGATCGCCTCGCTGATCGGTTCGGGCAACGGGCCGCTGTTGCCGATGCAGGTGGTGCAGCCATAGCCGACAAGGTTGAAGCCCAGTGCATCAAGATCGCTTTGCAACCCCGATTTGGCGAAATAATCGGTGACGACCTTCGATCCCGGCGCCAGCGACGTCTTTACCCAGGGCTTGGCCTTGAGGCCCAGGGCATGTGCCTTGCGCGCCACCAGCCCTGCTGCAACCAGCACATTGGGGTTGGAGGTATTGGTGCAGCTGGTGATCGCGGCAATCACCACATCGCCATGACCGATATCATAATTGGCACCGGCGACGCCGACGCGCTGGTGCATCAATGCCGCCTTCCCGTAACCGCCGGCGAGTTCGCCTTCAAAGGCTTGCCGCGCATCCGACAGCAACACCTTGTCCTGCGGGCGGCGCGGGCCGGCAAGGCTGGGGAGGACGCTGGCAAGGTCAAGTTCGAGCGTGTCGGTGAATACCGGGTCGGGGGTTGTGGTTTCGCGCCACAGACCCTGTGCCTGGCAATAGGCCTTGACCAGCGCGATCCGGGCGGCATCGCGGCCCGACAGGCGCATGTAATCGAGCGTTGCCTCATCGATCGGGAAAAAGCCGCAGGTGGCGCCATATTCCGGCGCCATATTGGCAATGGTCGCCCGATCGGCCAGCGTCAGCGCATCGAGGCCGGGGCCGTAAAATTCGACAAAACGCCCGACCACGCCCTTTTTGCGCAGCATCTGGGTAACCGTCAGCACAAGGTCGGTGGCGGTAATGCCTTCCGACATGGCCCCGGACAATTTGAAGCCGACGACTTCGGGGATCAGCATCGATACCGGCTGGCCGAGCATGGCAGCCTCTGCCTCTATACCGCCGACGCCCCAGCCAAGGACGCCAAGGCCGTTGATCATGGTCGTGTGGCTGTCGGTGCCAACCACCGTGTCGGGGTAGGCGATGGAGACGCCGGCCTGATCCTGCGATGTCCAGACCGCCTGCGCCAGATATTCAAGATTGACCTGGTGGCATATGCCGGTGCCGGGCGGCACGACCCGGAAACCCTTTAATGCCGTCGATCCCCAGCGCAGGAATTCATAGCGTTCGATATTGCGGGCGTATTCAAGGTCCATATTGTCTTCAAAGGCCGTTGGTGTGCCGAATTCATCGACCATGACGCTGTGATCGATGACCAGATCGACCGGTACCTGCGGATTGATCTTTTGCGGATCGCCGCCCAATTTCGTCATGGCATCGCGCATGGCGGCGAGATCGACGACACAGGGCACGCCGGTAAAATCCTGCATCAACACGCGTGCCGGGCGATAGTTGATTTCATGCTCGGATTTGCCGGTTTGCAGCCAGGCGACGATCGCCTGCAGATCGGCGACCTTGACGCTGCTGCCGTCTTCGAACCGCAGCAGGTTTTCAAACAGGATTTTCATCGAATAGGGCAGCCGGCTGATGTCACCAAGCGCAGCGGCGGCGACCGCAAGGCTGTAATAGGCAAAATCCTGGCCATCGACATGCAGCGTGCGGCGCGTGTTGAGGCTGTCGTGTCCGATGGCGGTCATCGTGTTTCCTTCGTCTGACGGGCTGGTCTGGCAGGGGTTTAAGACCTTAACCCGGAAATGTCATGGCCTTGATGATGCTGGGAAGCCGAACATGGCCAATGCGGTTGCACGGCGCCGCGGCCGGGGCTATAGGCGCGCCTTCACTGGCGTCGGGGCGTAGCTCAGCCCGGTAGAGCGCTGCCTTCGGGAGGCAGAGGCCGGAGGTTCGAATCCTCTCGCCCCGACCAGTCAGCGGGTTGTTGGCGCGGGTTTTACGGCGCACGCTGTCGCAAAAGCCTCACAAAGCCGACATGACAGTGTCACGGCAATATTGTACTGCAATGCATCCGAGGCAATCCGAGGGCGATCTGCATGGCGAGCCTGCCGCTCACCGCGTTTGACACAAAACAGCAAGAGAAGACCCGCCCGCCCGCGCCTGCCGATACGCCAATTGCCGATATGCCGGTCGGCAAATTGCCGGTTGCCAAAACCCCACCCGCCAAAACCCCACCCGCCAAATCCCCTACCGTCAGAACACCCGCCGCCAGAACGCCTGCCGCCTT
>JBBRIC010000073.1:0-13292 GCA_038221665.1 Sphingomonadales bacterium | reverse complement strand
AGAGTATCGCTGGCCATACTCAACGAGCTCGCAAATCAGGTCAACGCCAGACGTCCGCGGTCCATATCGGATGCGTACCATTCCTCGAGCGCTCGCCCCAGCACGACGAGCTCGTCTTCGGACAGGCGGCGAGTGCGCTTTGCGGAAGCGACCTGACGAACCCCGAGCGCAGGATTTTCAGTGATGATTTGCCATCGCTTGGCATGGCCGAAGACGGCACGCAGCGTCGCAACGGCCCTGCCGGCTGCCCCCGCTCCCCCTCGCATAACCCCGCCGCGGCTGCCGGTCCGCGGCTTGACCGTCTTTCCCTGAAAGATATCGGCCTGCATCCTCTCGATGTCGGCCAGTGTGAGGGTCCGCACGGCACGCGAACCGAGCAACGGTTTAACATGATGTGCTATCCGACCCTCGTCACCCTGGACCGAAGACGCCTTCAACGGTCGTCGACCAAGGCTCAGCAAGCGACCAGCCCGAGCCTCGCTCAGATACCAGTCGCAGACTTCCGCCACCGTCAACCCCGCCCGCGCCGCACGACGCTCCGCGGACGGATCTCCGCCGGCGGCAACGGCCGCTAGCTTCTGTACCGCGAGCTTGCGCGCTTGTTCGGGGGTCAACACACCGTGCTTTCCGAGCACTTGCCGACGAGTCAGCCCATCGGCGTTCCGGTACTGAACTAGATAGGATTTCACCCCCGTTGGTTTAACGCGCAGACCGAAGCCGGGAAGCTGATCGTCCCAGACAAACTGCTCTAACGTTCCCTGGACGTCGATCGCATCAATCGTCCGCTTTGTGAGCCTCGGCATCGACCTCTCCGCTGCAAATCTGCTTCCCCGGAATGCTTCCCGCTGCCGGGGAAGCAGGGGGGAAGCAGGAGACGGAGAATTGCTTCGCGGAAGAGTGTGTCTCTGGCGTAGGCTTAGCGCAAGGAGAACAATAGCTTGTCGTGCTCTAGGGGGCTCTGGCGAAGGAAGAGAAACGCTGTAAAAGAGGCTTCGGGCGAATTCGTAATGATGGGGTCAGGTGTTCGAGTCACCTAAGCGGCACCATTTTTCCGTTCGCCACAGTTCGCAGAACGTTGAAAAAGCCAAGCAAATCAGATACATTAAACGCTGGATCGGTCGCCAGCGTCCGCCAGCTTTCGCTCCCGTTCGGCGAAATCTGGGGGCTTTTTTGGGGGCCTTTTGAGAAGCCGAAAACAGGAGGCCCCCAAATGTCTCTAATCGACACCATGATTCGAGCTCTCAAGCCCACGCCGACGGCCTACAAAGTTGCCGATAAAACGGGGCTTTTTCTGCTGGTGACGCTAGCGGGCGGCAAGCTTTGGAAACTGAAATTTCGCAACGGCATGGGCATCGAGAAGAAGCTGGCGCTCGGTGCTATTCCGAGCTCCGTTTGAAAGACGTGCGAGAGGCCCGGGACAAGGCACGCTCCGCCCTGGCCAAAGGCGTTGACCCGGCCGAGCAAAAGCACAGCGACAGGCGGGCTGCAAAGGTCAACGCTGCCAACACATTCGGCGTCGTCGCCAAGGCCTATAGCGAGAAGAACCGCCGAGACGGCAAAGCCGATGCCACCGTGGCGAAGCGCGAGTGGTTCCTCGGGCTGGTCGACCGGGCGATCGGCCACCGTCCCATTGCCGACATCCAGCCCTACGAGATCCCCGAGGCCGTGCGGCCCTATGAGGCGGCGAAGAACCACGAGAAATCGCACCGGACGCTGCAATTCGTCGGCCAGGTGTTTCGCTTCGCGGTAGCCAACCAGATTGCCCCATGCGACCCGACGCGGGACCTGCGCGGCGCCCTGACCAAGCGCCAGCCAAAGCACCACGCCGCTATTCTCGAGCCCAAGCTCGTCGGCGACCTGCTGCGAGCACTGGACGGTTATGAAAGCCAGGGCATCCCCGTCACGCGCATTGCCCTCAAGCTGTCGCCGCACGTGTTCGTGCGGCCGGGTGAACTGCGCAGCGCCGAGTGGACGGAAATCGATCTGGAAGGTGCGGTATGGCGCATTCCGGCTGCACGGATGAAGGGAAGGCAGGAACATGTTGTGCCTCTGTCGAGGCGGGTCATCGAGCTTTTCCGGACGGCCCGCGTCATGACAGGCAGTGGGCGCTATGTGTTCCCATCTATCCGAACGCACATATGTCATCCAGCTTTCCCATAATGCTGGCAGAGCAACCGCCGAATCTCAAAAAAAAGGGAACGAATACCCAGGCCTTTCGGGCGCGGAAATCTACAAACATTTCAATTGTTTATCGCAAGTCAACTTGCGGTGAGGCAGCGAGGCACTGGTAAGGCATAGCTTTGTGACGAGGTGCCGCGCCGCAAAGGTGCTGAAACAGCAGGAGAAAAAGCGAGTCACCGGCCCGCAGTTCACTGCATGGTGTGTGGCAAGCCGCCAGTTGCGCGTGTCGCTGCACATCGCCACATAGGCATGATGCAATCCTTCCACACCGCAACGGCGTCGCCGCAAAGCAAGGCTGATTTCGGCACGCTTCGCCGTTTCATGCCCTATCTGTGGCCAAAGGCAGAGCCGGCGTTGCGGGCGCGTGTCGTCATCGCCATGGTGCTTGTCATCCTTGCCAAATCGACCAGTCTGGTCATGCCCTTTGCCTTCAAGGGCGCCATCGATCGCATGGCGGCAGGGGTGCCAGATGGCATCCAGATCGCCGTGGCGCTGGTCTGTGCCTATGCGCTGGCCCGCTTCGGCGGTGTAGTTTTCGATAATTTGCGCAACGCCATTTTCGAACGCGTGGGCCAGACTGCGGCGAGCCGTCTTGGCCAGGACGTCTTTGCCCATATCCACCGACTTTCGCTGCGATTTCATCTTGAACGCCGAACCGGCGCGCTATCAAAGATCGTCGAGCGCGGGACCAAGAGCATCGATATCATGCTGTATTTTATCCTGTTCAACATCTTCCCGACGATTTTTGAGCTGACCGCAGTCTGCGTCATCTTCTGGGTGAAATTGGGGCCATGGATGGTCGCCGCTGTCCTTGCAATGGTCACGGTGTATATCGTTTTCACCCAGCGCATCACCGAATGGCGCAACAAGCTGCGCCGCGAAATGGTCGAAACCGATAATCGAGCTTCGGCAAGCGCTGTCGATTCGCTGCTGAACTATGAAACAGTCAAATATTTCAATGCGGAGGCGCATGAATTTCGCCGTTACAAATCGGCGCTTGATAGTTGGGCCGAAGCGGCAATTCGCAGCGAAGTATCGCTGTCGTGGCTGAACATCGGCCAATCGCTGATCACAAACCTGATGATGGCCGGTGCGATGGGTTATACTGTCTGGGGCTGGAACCAGGGCAAATTCAGCATCGGGGATGTGGTGCTGGTCAACACGCTGCTGGCGCAATTGTTCCGGCCGCTGGACATGCTTGGCATGGTCTATCGCGAAATCAAACAGGGCCTGATCGACATGGAATCGATGTTCGGCCTGATCGATACGCCGACCGAAATCGCCGATGTGACTGGCGCGCCGGCCTTGGCGATAAACGGCGGTCATGTGCGTTTTTCTCACGTTAATTTCGCCTATGAACCGCGCCGGCAGATCTTGCATGATGTCTCGTTTGACCTGCCGGCGGGGCGTAAACTGGCAGTTGTCGGCCATTCCGGGGCGGGCAAGTCAACGCTCAGCCGGCTGTTGTATCGTTTTTACGATATTCAGGGCGGCGCGATCACCATCGACGGGCAGAATATCGCCCAGGTGACCCAGGATAGCCTGCGCCGCGCCATTGGCATCGTGCCCCAGGATACGGTGCTGTTCAACGACAGTATCGGCTATAATATCGCCTATGGCCGCCCCGATGCCAGCCCGGCTGACATCGAGGCGGCGGCGCGCGGCGCGGCCATTCATGATTTCATCATCAGCCTGCCCGATGGCTATGCGACCCAGGTTGGCGAACGCGGGCTGAAATTGTCGGGCGGCGAAAAACAGCGTGTCGCGATTGCCCGCACCATCCTCAAGGCGCCGGCAATCCTCATTCTCGATGAAGCCACCAGCGCGCTCGATTCAGCCACAGAGGCCGATATCCAGCAGGCACTCGGCACCGTGGCACAAAGCCGCACGACGCTGGTCATCGCGCATCGGCTTTCGACCATCACCGACGCCGATGAAATCCTGGTGCTGGCCGCTGGCCGTATCATCGAACGTGGCCGCCATGATGCGCTGCTGGCCGCGAACGGTGCCTATGCCGAAATGTGGGCGCTGCAACAGGCCGAGGCTGACGATGCGCAGGCGCTCGCCGGCGCCATCGCCGCCGAGTGACGCCGGGCCCTTGACTCTCCTAACCTGTTGTTAGTGATAATCCGCTTGCATCGCTGCTTGCCGCCGTTAACATGGCATACAGGATCATTTAGATGGGGAAGTTTACTGATGAAAATCGTCAAGCTCTTGGTTTTGCTCACAGCGGCGCAAACGGTCGTGCCATTCGCTGCTGAAGCCAGGCAGATTTCGGGGACGCACAACGGCATCGGCTGGACGGCTTCGAACAACGTCATCGGCACCACATCGACGGCAACAATCGCTGGTGGGGGTAACGCTATTTATCTTGCCACGGCCGCCAAATATCGGGGCACGGTCGGTCTGTTGATGGACTATGGCGCAGGGGGTGCGTTTGTATGTTCAGGCAGCCTCAACAGCGGCCGCAATTCGATCATCACCGCCGGCCATTGTGTCGCCCAGAAAGCGGCAACGCCCTTGTTGAGCGTCACGGCATATTTTTATAATGGCAGCGCTACCGACCAACCGGTCTATAATCCAGGTGCCGTCGGCGTAACGACCGTGGGCATCAGCCGCGTCTACAGAAATTCACAATATACCGGCAATATCATCGATCAGAACGACATCGCCGTGCTGCGCCTCGCCGGTGCCGCGCCCGGCTATGCCAATGGCTATGACCTTTATGCGGGCAATGACCTGACCGGGCTTGATTATAACGTCGCTGGCTATGGCGGTCGCTCGAATGCCGGCGGCTCGGTTGGCGTCAACCTTGGCACTGGCCGTTTGCGCCAAGGTGACAATCGCTATGATTTCCGGCTTGGCGATGCCGATTTCGGCGGTATTTTCGATTCGGCATTCTTCGGTGAACCCGCTGGTGCCCAGACCGATTATTCCTATCTGGCCGATTTCGACAGTGGTCGGGCTGCCAATGACGCGTCATGTGGCCTCGTTGCTACCTTTGGCCTGCCGGGAACACCTCTGAGCGGTAAATATTGCAACCTTGGCCGCGGCGCGCGGGAAGCGAGCACGGCCGGTGGCGATTCCGGCGGCCCGCAGTTCATTGATGGAAAGCTTGCCTCGATTACCTCCTACGGCCTGACCTTCGGGACTTTCTTCTCACCGGGTGATATCGATAACAGGCTCAACGATACGTTCGGTGAATTCAACGGCTTCGTGCCGATCGACATCCACCGGGCCTTCATCGCAGCCTCGGTGCCTGAACCGGCCAGCTGGGCGATGATGATCACGGGCTTCGGCTTGACCGGCGCTGCCATGCGTCGTCGGAAACAGCTCGCAACTGCCTGATCCAACGGTGCTTGCTCGGACTGGCCGAGCAAGCACCCTGGTCCTTCGTGGTCGGTGTTTCGGTCGCCAGACAAATTCAACCGATCTGATTGCACGCAACACCGGCGTGTATCGAATTTTTCGCCGAAAACCAAAACGGGCAGGCCTTGCGACCTGCCCGCAGTTACGCAAAGCAACTGAAATCGTTCAGGGCATCAGAACCGTGTCGATGACATGGATGACGCCATTGGATTGATTGACATCGGCGATGGTCACATAGGCATGACCGCCCTTGGCATCGGTCAGCATGACCTTGCCGCCCATCATCGAAGCCGTCAGCTGTTCACCCTGTACGGTGGTCAGGACAGCTTTCCCCTTGCCGGCCTTGATGGCGGCGGCGACATCACCGGCATTCATCTTGCCGGCGACGACATGATAGGTCAGGATATTGGTCAGGGTTGCTTTGTTTTCAGCCTTGACCAGCGTTTCAACGGTGCCGGCCGGCAGCTTGGCAAAGGCGGCGTTTGTTGGCGCGAACACGGTGAACGGTCCGGGGCCGGACAGGGTTTCGACCAGACCAGCAGCCTTTATCGCTGCGACCAATGTCGTGTGATCCTTGGAATTGACGGCGTTTTCAATGATATTCCGGGTTGGCAACATGGCGGCGCCGCCGACCATGACGCTGGCGCCCTTTTCCATATGCGAGGTCATCGCGCCGGCGCCGGACATGGCAATCGGGGCAATGCCGGCGGCAAGGGTAAACAACGCGGCGCGAAGACAGGTTTTTGACAACGACATGGAATTCTCCTGGCGGTTAAATCAGCGTCCGTAGACCGGACTAGCTGATATACGCTTGGCGCGTCATTTTCGTTGCATCGGCCTGATGCTGCGCCGCGATGCCGCAGAACAAGCCCGGCGCTGACATTTGCCGGAAGACGCAAAGCCGCGCGACGGGGCGCAGGCGGCGATGCCGCCCGCCTTCCCGCCGCCGGTCAATCGATCAGATGGCGCTCAGCTTGCCCGTGGCGACGACCGGCCCGGTCGGCGCGCCGGTTCTGGAGCCCCCCCTTGGCTCGATCGAGATCGCCAATGTCGCCCCTGGCTGCAAACCGCCGAGCTGCTTTGTGGAAAGGGCGTGGGAATTGGGCCCGCTGATGTCGATCACGCCCAACGACCGCGGCGGCTTGTCGCCCTCGATCACCCAAAGCTCGGCATCCCGGTCGGCTGGATTATCGCCCTCGGCATTCTGCCCGGCCGGCGTCAAGGCGACGGCGCCGCGAACAGGATCATAGGACGCTGCCAGCAACGGCTTGCCATCGGTGCCAGCAAGGCTCGCCACCAGCAATTTCGGCGGCGTCCCCGGGGGCGGCGGCGGCGTATTGGTCTGCAAAACGGCGATGATCGCAGCCGCAACGCCGGCAAAGGCCGTGCTGCGCCAGAGCGCAAGGCTGTTCCACAGGCTGTTGCGCCCTGCCACCGCCGCTGTGGCAAGCGTTTTTGGCGCCGGCACGATCTCGGCACTGATCGCCTGCCAGATTTCGGCTGGCACGGGCACCGCCGCCGTCTCGGCGTCGAGCGGCGACAGCGTCTGCTGCCAATCGGTGACAAGCGCTGCAAAGTCAGGGTCGGAGCGAAGCCGCGTTTCAACGCTGCGGCGTTCGACACGGCCGAGCGCGCCCAGCGCATAATCCATGGCGAGGATCGCATCGGCAGACATGGGGTCGTCGCGGTCAGGCGTCGTCATCGCGTGCCCCCCCGCCCAAGTTCCGATTTCATGCGGACGAGGCCGCGCCTGACCCAGCTTTTCAGTGTGCCGACGGGCACATTGTCGCGCGCGGCCACAGCCTCGTAGGTCAGGCCTTCGAAATAACAGGCCCGGATCGCGGCGGCATGGGCTGGCGCCAGCCCAGCCATTGCCGCGCTGACCCGCATTACATCATTTGCTGCATCGATCAGTGCCGGGGCGTCGGGGCTGGTGTCGGCGACCGCATCGGCGGCTTCTATCGCGGTTGTCGGTCGGCTGTTGCGGGCGCGCAGACGATCGATGGCGCGGTTGCGCGCGATGGTCGCGACCCAGGTGATCGGGCTGGCGCGTGTGGCATCGAACTCCGCTGCCTTTCGCCAAACCGTCACATAAACCTCCTGCACAATATCCTCGGCTTCGCCGCGTTCACCCAAGATACGGAGCACGATGCCAAATAGCTTCGCTGACGTTAAATCATAAAATTGTCTGAACGCCGCCGCATCGCCATCGGCGGCCAGCGCCAGCAGGCGGGCAAGCTCAGCAGCCGTCACAGGCGCCGCAATGCCATCTTGATGGGGCCTTCGGCGCGGCCATGCACAAATTGATCAAGATAGGGGTTGCCGGCGGTATCGATATCGCCACGCGGCCCCGTCCAGATGATTTTGCCGGCATAAAGCATGGCAACGCTGTCGGCGATCTTTCGGGCGCTCGACATGTCATGGGTAATGGTCAAGGCGGTAATTTTCAAATCGGTGACCAGCGTGCGAATAAGGTCATTGATGACATCCGCCATGATCGGGTCAAGACCCGTTGTCGGCTCATCGAAAAATAAGATTTCGGGCCGCGACGCGATGGCACGTGCCAGCGCCACGCGTTTCTGCATGCCACCCGACAGTTCCGACGGGCGCAGATCGGCAACATCGCTGCCCAGCCCGACACGCGCCAGATTGTCGATGGCGGCGGCCCGGCGATTGCTGGCCGATCCCGGCAGCGCAAAGGCGATATTGCGCCAGACGCTGAGCGAATCGAACAGGGCGCCACCCTGAAACAACATGCCGAAGCGGGCCTGATGTTCGGCAAGGCGTTTGCCGGACAGGCCGACCGTTTCCTTGCCATCGATGCAGATGCTGCCGTGATCGGGGCGGATCAGCCCCAATATGCATTTCATGGTGACGGATTTTCCAGTGCCGGAGCCGCCGATAATGACCATCGATTCCGCCGGTTGCACCGCCAGATCGATCCCGTCGAGGACGATTTTCGACCCGAAACGCTTTTGCACGCCGACGAGGCTGATCTTGGCCGTCATGACCCGAAAACGATCACGGTGATGATGAGATTGGACAAAAGGATCAGCACAAACGCCGAAACAACGGCGTTGGTGGTGGCGCGTCCTACCCCGGCGGCGCCCCCAGACGAATGATAGCCGTGATAACAACCCATCAGCGCGATGAAAAAGCCGAATACCCCGGCCTTGACCATCGATGATATGACATCATCGGATTTGAGGAACTGCGCCGTCGTATTCAGATAAGTCGCCGAATTGAAGCCCAGTCGCCCGGTGGCCAGCAGCCAGCCGCCCATCACGCCCAGTGCATTTGAAACCAGCACCAGCGCCGGCATCATCAACACCGCAGCGACCAGGCGCGGCGCGATCAGATAGCGGAACGGGTCGGTGCGCAGTGTCGTTAGTGCGTCAATCTGTTCGGTTACCCGCATGGTGCCGATCTCGGCCGCCATGGCGCTCGATACCCGCCCGGCCACCATCAGGCCACCCAGCACCGGCCCCAGCTCGCGGACGATGCCGATGACGGTGACGGCCGGCACCGTGGCGGCGGCGTTGAAACGACTGCCACCGATATAGATTTGCTGGGCCAGCGCCGAGCCAGTGAACAAGGCCGTCAAGCCCACGACAGGCAGCGAAAACCAGCCGATCACCAGCATCTGTTCGACAAGCTGTGCGGGATACCAGGGCGGCTGCACCAGGCGCGTCAGGGCCGTGACAGCAAAACGCGCCAGCCGCCCGATCGATGCAAACAGCGCAATCACCACGCTGCCAAGCGCGATGAAAGCGTCGGCAAGGGTCGTTGCGATCATCATCGATAGGTTCGGGCATAGCGATCACCGAGCCCGGTAAGCAACTCATATTCGGTGTGGCCGGCCGCAGCAGCCGTGACCCCAAGATCAAAATCAATCGTCAGCCAGTCATTTTCCAGCACCGGCGCTGCATCGGTGACATCGAACGCCGTCAAATCCATCGTCACACGACCCGCCACCGGGCAGCGTACGCCATCGACCAGCGCCGCGCCGCAATTGGTCAGGCTGCGCGGATAGCCATCGGCATAGCCCAGCGCCACAACGGCAATTCTGGTCGGGCGGCGTGCGACAAACCGCGCCCCGTAACCGATGCTTTCGCCGACGGCGACATCGCGGCATTGAAGGATGCGCGCCGCAATGCCGGCGACGCTGTGCAAGGGCTTGCCATCGGGTGGCGGACCGCCACCGAACAGCCCGATTCCGGGCCGCGTCAGGCTGAAATGATAGCCAGCGCCCATGCCGATGCCGGCGGAATTGGCAAGCGCGTAGCGATCGGCCGGAATGCGGCCGGCCAGCGCGGCAAATGCCAGTCGTTGCCGATCGTTCAGGGGGTGGCCGGGGTCTTCGGATACCGCCAGATGGCTGTGCAGGGTGCCGATCGACAGACCGTCGAGCAGACCGGATTGCGCCGCCGCCATGTCCAGCCCGAGCCGGTTCATGCCGGTATCGACCATGACATCGCAGGACCGGCCGGTCGGGCGCCAGGCCATCACCTGCGCCGGGGTGACCAGCACCGGCACGGCGCGGCTGGTACAGGCAAATTCCATATCGTCCGGCGTCACACCATGGAGGACCGACAGGCGCGCAGCGTCGGGCCATGGCTCGATCGCTGCGACTTCACGCCAATGGGCGACAAAAAAATGGCGACAGCCCGCGGCTGACAAGCTGCGAGCGACGGCGCTGGCGCCAAGGCCATAGCCATCGGCCTTGATTGCAGCGCCGCAGTCGGCCGCGCCGCTGGCCCTGGCAAAGCGTTGCCAATTGGCGGCAAGGGCGGCCGTGTCGACAATCAGCCGGGCATGGGAGGGAGCATCCGATCGCATCGCCGCCGACGGTTAGCCGGCGTTCGCGGCGCTGTCACCCTGGTAGCGTCAGCGGCCGCAAAACAGCGCAGCCGACACGGCATGGCGCCCGGCGGCAATCAACAAAAATCATTCGAGTGACGAGTGCAGTAAACTACAATTAATACTAACGCTGTTTTACTACGAAGTCATGTTTATTCAACAACGCTGTAGCCGTTGATGAAATTGTTGAAACCGCGCAATTTCGATAAAATTCAGTCGCACAAAATTTTCATTCATCCATGGAGTATATAGTTATGCCTGCAACAACCATAAATGTTTCGACAGCAGCTGGCTTTGTAGCGGCGTTACGTTCTGCCAAAGGGGGC
The DNA here is from genome assembly GCA_038221665.1 of Sphingomonadales bacterium. Taxonomy (GTDB): domain Bacteria; phylum Pseudomonadota; class Alphaproteobacteria; order Sphingomonadales; family Sphingomonadaceae; genus Sandarakinorhabdus. The sequence goes on along the minus strand of JBBRIC010000073.1, from coordinate 2,556 downwards.
GAAACCATCCTGCTTGCCAGCGGCAATTACGGCGATATCAATATCGGCCATATCAATCCGACCAGCAACGTTACCATCAAATCTGCAAATCCTGATAATGACGCCGTCTTTACAGCGCTGCGGCTGACGAGTGTCAGCAATCTGACCTTTGATGACGTCGATGTCAGCCGCGCCGGCCTGGTCACGACGCGGACCGATCGTTCGACTGTCGTGATCAATGGTGGCAAAAACATCACCCTTGTCGGCGTGGATATCAACGGTTCGCTCAACAATAACTGCCTCGATGATGCGATGGGCTTGACCATTACGGGAAGCAAGAACGTGGCGGTGCTTGATTCAACATTCCGCCAGGTTGGCCTTGGTTGCGTCATCGGCACCTCGGAAGACGTTATCTTTGCCGGCAACACGATCACGGATGCGCGTTCGGGTGTATCGATCGGCCAGTTGAAGGGCGGGCTTTTCGATCGCAATTACATGACCGACATGTTCCCCAACTACAGCGAGGGCTATCATCCCGATTTCTTCCAATTGCATGGCGGCGATCCGAAATCCGGCATCACCAGCGATATCAAATTTTCGAACAATGTCATGGTGCAAGGCGATTCCGGATTTATCGGCGGTATTTTCATTGCACCAAAAGCGCGCGGCACCTGGTTTACCAATATCGAAGTTTCGAATAACTATTATGAAGGCGCGTATCGCCATGCGATCAGCGTCAACCAGGTTGAAAATCTGAAAATTTCTGACAACACGATTTTGCAGGCTGACTATAAGGGCCTGGCGCCGGCGATCCTGTTTTCCGAGGTCAAAAACGCGCTCATCGAGGATAATATCACGCCTTTGTTGCTCAACAACAAACCAACGACGAGCAGCAACGTGACGTTGAAGAACAATATCGATGTCTGGGACGCGGGCTATAAAAAGGGCATTGCCGCCTCCGCCCTGTTCGCCGATTCGGATCACAATACCCTTGATTTCAGTCAATTCAATCCATTGGCCAACAGCGTCGCGACCTCCGCCGGTGTCGGGTTCCGGGCTGTTGCCGGCATTGGCGATCTGATCGGCGGCAGCACCGCATTGCTTGCCGCCTATCTTCCCCAGTTTGACCATAACTTCGTCAATTTTCACTGACGCACTGGCGCCGCCGCGTCGATCTTCGTATCGCGCGGCGGCTTTTTTCCCGCTATCACACCGGTGGTCCGCCCGGCAGCCCGGCCGGCAAAAGGTGCAGGCGATGATGACAATCCTGATGGCGGGAGCCACTTTGATGACCGCAGCGGCAGCCGGCTTGCCAAAATCGATGCCGTTGCCGCCGCCGCTCGCGCCGATCGTCATCGCCCATCGCGGCGCGAGTGCCGACCGCCCGGAACATACGCTTGCCGCCTATGCCCGGGCGATTGAACAGGGCGCCGATTTCATCGAGCCCGATCTTGTTTCAACGCGCGACCATCAGCTCGTTGCCCGGCATGAGAATGAGATTTCGGGAACCACCGATGTCGCCGCCCATCCCGAATTTGCGGCGCGAAAGACCATGAAAACCATCGATGGTGAAGCCATGACGGGCTGGTTCACCGAGGATTTCACGCTCGCCGAACTAAAGACCCTGCGCGCCCGTGAACGCCTGCCGGAATTGCGGACAGCCAATGTCGCGTTCGATGGCCAGGAGCCGATACCAACGCTGGATGAGATTATCCTGCTTGCAAAATCGACCTCGGCTCGCACCGGGCGCACGATCGGCATCTACCCCGAAACCAAGCACCCAAGCTATTTTCGGGCCCTGAACCTGCCGCTGGAGCCGGTGCTGCTGGCAAGCCTTGCCAGGGCCGGCTGGACCCATGTCGATAGCCCGGTGTTCATTCAATCCTTTGAAACCGGCAATCTCAAGGCCTTGCATGGCGAAACAAGGCTGCGCCTGATCCAGTTGATCGGCGAGGGCCGGTCGGCCGACGGCATCGCCTATGATGCGATGCTGACGCCCGACGGGCTGAAGGCTATTGCCGCCTATGCGACGGGCATTGGCCCCGGCCGCGATCGGATCATCCCGCGTGACAGCGACGGTGGCCTGCTGCCCGTCACCAGCCTGGTGGCCGATGCCCATGCCGCCGGATTGCAAGTCCACCCCTATACGTTCCGGCCGGAAAATTATTTCCTCGCCAAGCTGTTTCGCAGCGGCAGTGACCCCAAGGCCCGCGGCGATGCGGCGGGCGAAATCCGGCTATATCTGGAAACCGGGATCGACGGGGTGTTCAGCGATTTGCCAGCGGCAGCCGTCGCCGCCATGGGACCGGCGAAATAAGCCCAAGCCGAATCAGTCGAGCGGCCAGTCGGCGAGGAAATTGATATTGGCCGATGCAATCGGCCGGCCGCGGTCGAACTGCCAGGCGCGGCTGTTGACGTTGATGATCCGGCGACCCAGCCTGGTCACTTCGGCCGTCGCGACCGTATCGACGGGCGTGCCTTCGCGCATGAAATCGACCGTCACCGTGACCGGGCGCAGGCGCGGCAGCCGGTCGGCATCGGGCTGGGCGACGATCACCGCCGCCAGCCCTGCAATTT
>JBBRIC010000072.1:0-13295 GCA_038221665.1 Sphingomonadales bacterium | reverse complement strand
AAAGCTGTTGGCGGCCAGCCCCGCCCTTGCCATGACCTGTTGCAGCACCGCCTCCCCATCGGCGATCGAACCACTGCCGGCCTGACGGCCGATGCGGCGCAGCAGCAGGTCGGCGTGGAGGTTCTGGCTTTGCTTGTTGATGATCCGCACATCGTCGGCAATCGGCTGGGCGGGCAGTTCGGCCAGCATGGCGGGGCCTTGCGGCCACATGATTGCCACGCCGTGGCGCCCCTGCGGATCATCGGCCGCGGTCAGGGCGCGATGCCTGGTGGCGGTGTTGCCGGTCACGGCGACGCCTCGCTCACGCAGCAGCGTGCGCAGCCGGAAGGCGGCATAATGGGCCGGGTCATCGATGCTGAAATACAGGCTTGCCGGCGGCGCGTCGACGCCCAGCGTGCCGGCAAGGCGGATGCGCCGGTCATTGGGCGCTCGGTCCATGCTGATGGCATCGATCGCGCCTGCCACCGTGACGATGCGGTTGTCGATCTGGTAATAATCGTTGGCTGCAAGCGCTGGCGTGGCGCCGATGGCGCCGGGTGTCACCGTTGCTGCAATCTCGTTATTGTCGATGCTCAGCGCCGAAATGCCGGTGCCATAGCGTGACTGGATATTGTTCCAGCTCATGCCCGGCCCCCAGCGTTCGGTGGGGAACCAGCTGTCGTCGCCGATGATGTTGCGCACCTTGTGCGTGCGCTTCGCAACCGCATCGGCGAGCGTTTGCAGGCAATTTTCAAGGCAGCCGGCCAGGCTCGCCAGCCGCGCATCGCCGCGGCCGTGGAGGATGACATCGAATCTTCCGGCGCCGACAGGTTCCAGCCGGACGCCGGTGCCAAGCGCCGCCTGTTGCAGCGCGGCGAGATCGGCATAGGCGGTCGCGGTCGTGAAAATCTTGGTGTTGGAGGCCGGGATGAAGCGTTCGTCGGGGTTGATCGCCAGCACGGGGTCACCCGCCATGTCGGTGACAAACAGGCCATAGCGCGTGCCGGCAGGCCCCGTTGCGAGCAGCGCCTCGACGGCCGATTGCAACCCGGCGTCGCGCGCGCCAGCGGGGACTGACAGGCACAAAAGCGTGGCGGTGACGAGCAAGGCAAATGATCGCATGATGCGAGCCTGGAGCATGATGCCATCAGCTAGCATCACCATGATTGCCCTTTGGGCAACCCCGGCGGGGCGGTGTTGCTTTTGGCGCATGGCGGCGTCACTTGTCGGCACCGATGCGCTGCATCGATGCTTTCCGCGCTCCTTGCCACGCACCAAAATCAACACCGTCCTGGCAATCCTACCTGATGTCATCACGCTCTAAACCGAAAAACCGGCGCTGTGAAAGCCGCTCCAGCTTTTCGCAACCGCCGTGCCGACCGATTTTCGCAAAGCGACGATCCCGCTGTCGAAATGGCGGCTCGGATGGACGCGATTGGTCAGCAGCGTCCAGGCACAGCCGCGTTCGAAATCGATCCAGAGACCGGTGCCGGTAAAGCCTGTATGGCCGATGGTGTCAGCCGAACAGCCATCGCCCCCCGACCAGCCGGGAACAGCGCGTTCCCAGCCGCACGTGCGGTTGCCGTGCTGCAGCGTGCGGATTTCGGCCAGCATGGCAGGCGATAACAGCCGGCCCTGCAGCAACGCCAGCGCAAAGCCCAGCACGCCATCGATGGTGCCGAACAGCCCGGCATGGCCCGCCGCTCCGCCGAGCGCCCGGGCATTTTCATCATGCACCTCGCCCTTTAGCAACCGGCCGCGCCACTGGCAGATTTCGGTGGCAACGGCCGGGCCTCGCGGTGGGCCATAGGACAGGCCATCGCCAAGCGGCCATTCCGACAGGGCCGCGCCGGTCAGCCGTTCGATGGTAATGCCGAGCAGGATGAAATTGATGTCGGAATAAACCGGCGGGCCGTGCGGCCATTGGCGTTGCAGCACAAAGGCCCGCAACCGCGCCGGATCATCGCCATAGGTGTAGATGGGCTCCACCGCCGGCAAAAAACTGCGATGCGCGAGGCAATCCCTGAAGGTCAAACGGCGCTCGGCGGCATTGGCGACATCATATTGGCGCAAATCGGGGATGGCATCGGTCAGCGGTCGATCGAGATCGAGCCGGCCCTGTTCGGCGAGTTGCAGGATCATCGTCGTCGTCGCAATCACCTTGGTCAGCGACGCGAGGTCGAACCAGTGCGCCCGGGTCAATGGTTCGGGCGTTGGCAGCAGCGTCGCCGATCCGGCAAAGCGCACCGCGCTGCCTCCATCGGCAGAAACAACGCCCAGCGCCGCAGCGGGGATGCGCCGCGCCGCCAGCGCCGCCAATGCCGGCGCAAAGCCCGCCTTTGCAACGTTTTCGATCATGCAGATGCTCCGATGGCAGGGCGGCGCGGTTTCAACCGCATGACAATCGGCAGCAACAGGATGGCGGCGAGGCTGAGCGCCCCCGACAGCATGAAAAATCCGTCATAGCCGATGCGTTGCTGGATGGCGCCCGCCGCGCCGCCGATCAGCCGCGGCAACAGGAATGCGAAGCCCGACAGGAATGCATATTGGGCGCCGGGATAGCGCGGGCTGACCAGCAGCGACAGATAGACGACGAACACCGCCCCCTCCAGACCATGGCCGAACTGATCGATGCCGGCCGCGATATAAAGCACGGCTGCTGCGGGCTCGGCAAACCATAGCCAGACAAAGACCCAATTGCCGACCGCCGACGCAATTGCGCCGATGATCAGCGCCACCACCATCGGCAGCCGGGCGGCGCACAGGGCGCCCGTTGCCACGCCGGCCATGCTGCACACCAGCGCCACGACGCCATCGGCAATGCCGATCTGGTCAAGGCTGTAGCCCGCCGCATTCCATAGCGGATGCGACAGCGTCAGCGTCAGCACATCGCCCATCCGGTAAAAGGATACGAACGCCAGCAACGGCAGCACGCCATAGGAATAGCGCCAGAAAAGCTCGACATAGGGCGCAACGAACGCTGGCAGGCGCAGCGGGGCATCGGCCGCCAGGCGATTTATGCGGGGTAGCGCCACCGCCAGCGCCGCAAACGGCAGCAGCGCGATGATGAGCACGATCGGTGTCACATTGGTCTTGGCCGAAAAGCCGGCGCCCGAGACCGCCGACAGCAACAGCCAGCCGATCAGCGCGATGGCGGCGCCCGTTGCCAGCACGGCGGCAAGGCTGATCAGCGTGCCATGGAGGAGCAATTTCGCCCGCCCGCGCGTGCCGGCAATCTCGGGCCGCATTGCGGCAAGGATCGGAAATGGCGCAAAGGCTGCAACCGCGATGGTCAGATAGGCCCATGTCCAGTCGCTGCGCGCAGCGACCAGCACGGCGCCGCCGCCGGCCGCCACCAGCGCGCTGCGATAGCCCCAGAGATTGGCCGCAACGATTGGCGCCTGTTCGGCCTGGCCGGGTGCAAGCGCAATGCGCCAGCCATCGGCGGCGACTTCCAGCGTAGTGGTCCAGAACGCCAGCAGCAGGGCAAACAGCGCCGTCAGCGGCAGGTTCTGATCGTCTGCGGTAAACGCCATCGCCAGCATCGACAGGAAAATGCCAAGCTGTGACATCATCAGCCAACCGCGCCGCCGCCCCCAGAAACGCGAAAAACCCGGCACGCTGTAGCGATCGAGCAGCGGCGCCCAGGCAAATTTGAACGTCGGCAGCAGGGCGATCCAGGCAAAAAAGCCGATGACAACGATATCGACGCCATGCCGGGCCAGCCGCAACGTCAACACCGCATTGAACATGTAAAACGGCAGGCCCGCCGAAAAACCGAGCAGCAGGTAAAGCCGCAGCAGGCGTGGCGGTACCGGGGGCGATGCTGTCGCTGCTGGCGCGTAATTATCGATCAAGCCTTCCACCGCTCCCCCCGGATCGCTCGCCACCATTTAAAACCAATCGCCCGGCACGGCCCCGTAGCGCAAGCAGCCATTTGAAAGCTGCCCGGTTGCAACGGAATTTTCTGCGACCTGCCGGCGCCAAATTCAGGAAGCAATATCGACTTGAACCAGCGTTCGTCCCAATGCAAATATGCGTAGCGTTAAATATCGTTCGCCAGCTATTATGAACAACGTGCAGTCATAATCCATTTGTTACCAGTAATACTTCTCAGCGCAGTTTATGAACAGTCGTTCATTGAAGCTGAACTTTTTTTGGAACTTGTTGCGACCTGATGCGTTAGGGTGTCGTTCAACAACCATGGAAGCTTTAACATGCGTAGCGTATTCATCTCTGCCGCACTGCTTGCCGCCGCTATCCCGTCAACGGCGTTCGCCCAGCAATCCTGTGAGCAGCACAGCAACAATCGCGTCATCGGCACCGTCGCTGGCGCAGGCCTTGGCGGCTTGCTCGGCAATGTCATCGCCGGCAGCGGTGACAAGACTTTGGGCACCGTGATCGGGGCGGTCGGCGGCGGCGTTCTGGGTAACCAGGTCACCAAGGGTAAATCCAATGGTTCCAATTGCGGCCGCGCCTATGGCTATTATGACCAGTCGGGCGTCTGGCATGCCAGCAATGTCCAGAGCAACGCCCAGACCGGCTATTATGACCGCAACAGCAACTGGATCGAAGGCGCGCCACGCGGTTATTACGACAATCAGAACAATTGGGTCGCGGCCAATGGTTCGACCCAGGTCGGCTATCGTGACGGCAATGGCCGCTGGGTTGCCCCGTCATCGAATGATTTTGACCAGAACAATCGCTATCGCGCCGCAACCGTCAACGGTTATTGGCAGAATGGCCGCTGGATCGCGGGTGAAACCACCGGCAGCTATGACCAGAATGGTCGCTGGCTTGCCGGCGCGCCGGGCGGCCGCCGCGACGGCAATGGCAATTGGGTCAATGACGAACAGCCGGGCTATTATGACCGCAACGGACGCTGGCAGGCTGGCCCCGCACGCGGCAGCTATGACCAGCGCGGTGTCTGGATCCCGCGCGACAATGGCTATTCAAATGCCGGTTACAACAATAATTACAACGGCAATGGCCAGTTCAAAAAGGATCATGATGGTCGCCGCGATATCCAGTCGCGCCTGTCGCGGATCGATCAGCGCATTGCCTATGGCATCGATAATGGCAGCCTCAACCGCAATGAGGCAGAGCGGGCGCGCAATGAATTGAACCTCATTCGCCGCTATGATGCGTCGTTGCGCGATCGCCGAGGCAAGATTTCGGCCCAGAATGAATCGCGTGTGCAACAGCGGCTGGACCGGTTGAGCAGCGGCCTGCAGACGGCGCTCAACAACGGTTGAACGCCAACTTTGGAAAAAAGCGCTGGAGCCGGGGGGCTCCAGCGCTTTTTGCCGACCCGGCCAGATCAGAAATTATAGCTGATCCGACCGTAGAGAAAGCGGCCGTTGAAGCCAAAGGGCGAAAACCCCGAATAAGGCAGATAGGATTGATTGACCGGATAGGAGCCACCAACGCTTGCCGGGCGCGGACCGGTAGGCGAACGGTCGGGATAGGTGTCGAACAGATTATCGGCGCCGACCGCCAGTTGCAGGCCCTTTAACGGTTCAAAACGCACTTCCAGATCGGTGACCCATTTGGCACCAAGGAAGATATCGTCGGGGCCGTACAGCGTCAGGCTGGTCGGATCGGCGATGGGGTTGGCGCTGCCGGGCGATGTCACCTTCCCAAATCGGGTGGTGCGCGCTGTGATTCCGAACTTGCCAATGTCACCATCGGCGCTCAGCACGACCTTGTTCCTCGGCTGGCCATCGGTGAAACGGATGCCTTCGACCCTGCCGAACAGCACGATGCCCGGGATTTGCGCCAGTGGCCCCAGCGTATTGAGGCGGGCGTCGATCCTGGTTTTGTTGGCGTTGAACGCCGCCGTCAGGTTCCAGATGCCCAGATTGTCGAGCGGCAGACGATAGCTGATGACCGCGTCGATCCCGCGCGTTGTGGTGTCCAGCCCGTTGATGAAGAATCGCGCCGCTCCGACGCTTTGAAAGCCATTGGCATCAAGGATCGCCTTTACGGCGGCGTTGACGGCTGCCGTGCCGGCGCCCGCCGCACCCAGATTTTCGGTCAACACGATCCGGTTGTCGATCTTGATCGTGTAATAATCAACGGTCAGCGTCAGCCCCTGAACCGGGTTGGCCGTCGCCCCAAGGCTGAGGTTGCGGGATTTTTCGGCCTTCAGATCGGTCGATCCCAATGCCCGGGCGACCGGGCTGCTGACCGCCAGCGTGCTGATATCGACGGGCAGGCCACCGATAAAATTGGTCGATGTCGTAGTGAAAAACTGCTGGTGCAGGGATGGCGCGCGAAAGCCGTTGGAGATTGATCCGCGTATCGCATAGCCGGCGATGGGTTCGTAACGCGCTGCGAACTTGCCATTGAACGTGCCACCGAAATCCGAAAAATTCTCGTAGCGGGCGGCCAGCGTGGTGGTCAGCCCCTCGACGATATCGGTGTCGATTTCTCCATAGCCGGCAAAGCTGTGGCGGCTGACATCGGTGGTGCTGCTGACCGGAATGCCTGGAAAACCCTGCGATCCGGCAGCGGCGGTGCGGCCTGGAAAGCTGCAAACCCCGGTGGTGGCATTGAAAACGCCGATCTGCACGGCGCAATTGCTGGCCGTTGTGGCAAAAGACGCGCGGAAAAAAGGCCCGGTCTGAAAGGATTGGGCTTCGCCGGGGCGGATCTGGAAATTTTCGTTGCGATATTCGCCGCCGAACGCCACCGACAGCGGCTTTGCAAAGCCGAGTTCATATTCGCGGTTGAAATCCAGATTGACGATGGTCTGGGCGTAACGCAGCCCGCCCGCATCAAAGGTGCGCTGGCTGCTTGGGCCAAAGGAGGTGTTGAGGCTGTTGCGGATGATATAGTCGAAACTGTTATGGCCATAGCCGATCGACAGGTCGGTGTTCCAGCCGGCCAATTTGCCCTTGACGCCCAGATTGCCGGCGTAATCCTTTAAATTCGTGTCGATGAGCGGCAAAAAGCCATCCGGTGTCAACGGCGTGAAATTGCCGGCGTTGGGCGAGGTCGCCGGCGTGATCGTGCTGAAATCGCGATTGGTTGCAGCACTTTGCTGGCGGTAATTGGCAGCGCTCAGCCCGTCGCGGCGGCCATAGGAGGCATAGCCATAAAGTTCAAAATTGCCATCCAGATCGATGCCGCTGTTGGCGATGAAATTATAATCCTGGGTCTTGGCATCGCCATAGCGAAACTGCAGCCGGTCAAACGTCAGCTCGCGGCTGTCGTAAAGCGGTGCGGCGGGGCGGTTGTAGTTCGGGCGCAAATCGAAACCGGCGCGGTTGGTCGGGTCGCGGTGGCGATATTCGGCGGTGAAGTTGAAATAGCCACCCTTGCCGAGCGGCAGGCCGATATTGGCGCCCAGCGTATAGATTTCGCCATCGCGCGCCGTGCGTTCACCATCGGTGTTGGCGGCCAGCAGCCGGCTGTCGAGCGGATCGGCAATCGGCTGGCCGCCGGCGCTCTGGAGGCCGGTGACGTTCGCCACATCGTTCAACGTCGTTACATATTTGCCAAAGGTGGCCGTCGCGCGGCCGCCATGATCGGCGCGTTTCAACTGGATGTTGATGACGCCGGCGATGGCATCCGAACCATATTGCGAAGACGCGCCATCGCGCAGCACTTCGATGCGTTCGATTGCAATGCCGGGGATGAGGTTGAGATCGACCGCCGCGCTGCCCCGTCCGACGGTGCCATTGATGTTGAGCAGCGCCGAAACATGGCGACGCTTGCCATTGACCAGCACCAGCGTCTGATCGGGGCTGAGCCCGCGCAGCGTTGCCGGGCGCAGCGCATCGGTGCCATCGGCGATCGATGGCTGCGGGAAATTGAACGAAGGCACCAGCCGGTTGAGGATCTTGTTGGTTTCGGTCTGGCCGGAATTCTGAATGGCGGCGCTGCTGATGACATCGATCGGCACCGGGCTGTCGGCCAGCGTCCGGTCGGTGCGGCGCGTGCCGGTGACGATGATCGATGCGCCTTCATCCGCCGATCCGGTGGCTTGTGCGGTCACTGCCCCCGCAGCGGCTGGGCCGGGCGGCGGTGCTGTCTGTGCCAGCGCCGGCATGGCGATGTTGGCGGCGCCGAGCAATAAGATGGCGCGGCTGATCGTTGAGTGCATGATGTTCCCCAGTCCCCTGTTCCCGCGGCAAACGTGCGGCGAAATACTTTGCGATGGCAAGGGATTGCGGCGCCGCGGCGACGGATTGGTAGCGATTGTGGCAGTTGGGTGACAATCGGCCCGGCATCACCAAAACCCTGAGCGGTTGCGCAAGGCTGTTCTCGAAAAATCAAAGCCAGTGTTTGATTGTCCATGCAGCGGATAGTCCTGGCTGCAATCCGCCTCGCGCCGGCGGCATGTGCGTGATGCCCCGACGATCCATGCGGTGCTATTGTTGATGACATGATCGATGGGCGGGTTGTGACGATGGTTCAGAGATGGCAATTTGCCAAATCTTGGGGGGGATGCATGAAAATTCTGGTTCTTGCGGCCGCCTTGCTGGCTAGCATGACGACGGCCCAGCAGGCGCCGCCCGACGCAGCGACGCTGGCCCTGATGGCAAGGATGAAGACAATTCAGGTCGAAACATCAGTCGAGGCAACCGATGCCTATACGCCGGCCGAAACCGTCAGCGGCGGCAAGGGCGCAAAAATCAAGGTTTTCCGGACAGGCGGCGGCGTCAGTGCGGCGGCAATCGCTGCGGCCCAGAGCTATGCCGACAGCCAGGCCAGCTTTGCCCTGATCATCGCCAGAAATGGCCGGATCGTCCACGAACATTATGCGCCAGGGTACAGCGCCGCTTCGAAATTTTCGACAGCGTCGATGCACAAGGCGGTGCTGGCGCTGGCCTATGGCCCGGCGCTGAAGGCAGGCAAGCTGGCGCTGGCGGACCCGCTCGCCAAATATCTGCCCGAACTTGCCGGCACGCCGCTCGGGCGCGTCACCATCGAACAGACGCTGCGCATGACCGGCGGTATTGGGGTGCCGCCGGGCGGGCCGCCGTTCGATCCCGCGGGCCCTACAGCGCAGTTGATGTTCGGTACCGACAATCGCGCGGCGGCGGCGCGCTTTGCCGTGCTGACGCCGCCGGGAAGTGAATTTGCCTATGCCAATGCCTCCACGCAATTGGCCGGGCTGGCGTTGAATGCAGCGGTCGGCGGCCGCTATGCCGATTGGCTGTCGACGCGGCTATGGGCGCCGATCGGCGCCGGCGATGCGGCGCTGTGGCTCGACCGGCCCGGCGGCAATCCGCATTTTTTCTGCTGCCTGCAGGCGCGCGCGCTTGACTGGCTGCGGGTTGGTGAACTGGTCCGCAACAAGGGCAAGGTTGCCGGCAAACAGGTCATCGACGCGGCCTGGGTGGCGATGGTCACCGGTGCCTCGCCGATTAACCCCAATTTCGGCATGAATTTCTGGCGCGGCAGCCCGCACGCGCCGCTGCGCAGCTATGGTAAGGCCGTCGCCATGAAGGTTGCGGCCAACATGCCGTTCGCCCGCGACGATGTCGTGTTCATCGATGGCGCTGGCGGGCAGCGCGTTTATGTCGTGCCATCGGCCGGCCTCACCATTATCCGCATCGGCAAGCCGGCACTGGGCTGGGACGATTCGGCATTGGTCAATCTGGTGCTCGCCGGCGTTGCGTAGGGGGTCGGTGGAAAAGGGCCGATCGCCCAGGGTTGCCCCCTGCTGCTCGGCAAAAAAGACAGGATGCGGTCGGGGAACTGACCCACTGTGACGCCGACGTAATATTCCGGTCACGACCCGGCGGTCATCCATCGGCGTCAGGCCGCATGGCCTTGGTACACGGCAATGGTTCCATCAGCGACCATTCGAAATCCGACAAATCGAACCAAGGCCGTCGAATTTGCTATGACTGAAACGATCGGACCAGCCTATATCGGTTTGGAAGTCCTGGCTGTGGCTTGGTGACCGGGCGTTTTTTATTTGACACACAAGCAGCATAAGAAAATTTAAAGCGCAATAAATCTGTTACTAGTCAGTGCAGCGAGTAATGAAATGCAAAAGACTATCTGGTGCTGTTGGTTCCAGGGGCTTGCCACAGCACCCGAACTTGTACGCAAATGTGTGCAGAGCTGGCGTGACTTTAATCCAGGCTGGGAAGTACGCTGCCTGGATGCTGACACGATTGCGCGCTATGTCGATCTCGGCGCACATGTCGAATTGGCCCACCAGACAATTACGGCCGCCTCATTGTCAGATATTTTGCGCGTCATCCTGCTGCATGAATATGGCGGGGTTTGGGTCGATGCCACCTGCCTTTGCAATGCGCCGCTCGACGGATGGCTGGGCCAAGCGGCGCAGACCGGCTTTTTTGCTTTCGCGCGTCCGGCGGCCGATCGAGAGCTTGCTTCATGGTTTCTTGCCGCCCAGCCGGGGAACGCATTGCTGGCCAAATGGGCGGCACGGGCTTTGGCCTATTGGCAGGGGCGCGAGGCAACAAAGGACTATTTCTGGTTGCATCATCAATTTGCCGAGTTGATCGAGATCGATCCCGAAGCCCATGCACAATGGACAGCCACGCCCCAAATCAGCGCGGATGGCCCGCACAGTGTACAAGCTGCCGGTTTGTATGATGATTATGCGCTAGCCCGCCACCATGTGGATTGGTCGGCGCCTGTCTTCAAATTGACTCACAGGTTGGAAGAGGACAGGCTCGAACAACATACGTTGCTCGGGCACATACTTGCAGACCATGCTGACGTACAGCAAGATCCTGTTTCAATCGCAGCCAGGCCTGCAGCATTCGCTAGCGCGCAACTTTGCGTCGGCACGGAAAATCTTGGCGATCATATCCAGATCATAGCCGGCGAGCGAATGCTGGCAAAGCTTGGCATTTCGTCAACCCGCTTTGTAGACCGGGACGACGAGATAGCGAACCCGCCGGTCGATCCGACAGCAATCTTGTTGAATGGCTGGTTCAAGACAAATCCGGCGCAATGGCCGCCCCATCCCGACTTTGATCCGATCTATCTGGGCTTTCATATTCGTCTATCGCAGTCGCCCAGCTTAATTGGACCGGACGCATTGGACCATTATCGACAACATGGGCCGATCGGCTGCCGCGATCGATATACGCTTTCATTATTGCGCAGGCACGGCGTGGACGCATTTCTGAGCAACTGCCTTACGCTTTGTTTCCCTCGTCGCATACCTGCCCCACTACAGCAAAGCGAAGTGTTCGTTGTTTCAAGAGACAATCGCTTGCTCGATTATTTGCCGGATAGCCTTGGCCCCACCAACTTTATCAGCCACTATTCCGGTAGCGGCGATTTCGTCGCCAATATGGCCCAGGCGGAAGCGTTGCTCGCTACTTACCGCGACAGGGCGCGGCTGATTGTGACCACCATGCTGCATTGTGCCTTGCCAGCCATAGCAATGGGCATTCCCGTGGTGGTTTTTTATCCTCCGAATGAAGCGGCGGCTCGCCAATCCGATCGCGAACGATTCTCGTCACTTGCGGACATCGTGCGCGTCTTCGAGCTATCGGAAATGGATTTGGTGGATTGGCGCGGACACTGTCCCGACATAGGCAATATCAAGCTGGCTCTGATCGACTCACTTGCTGATATGGCGACGCGCTGGGGGGCGCTGCAAACGCCCCGCATTATAGGCTGGGCACCGGCATCGGCTTTACCGGTTCCGGGCGCGATGGATGACTATGATTATTGCAACGATCCGGAACGATTTGCGCGGCTGGCTGAGTCAAAGTTGCCGGATCGATTGAAATGGGGTTCTCATTCCAGCTATCGTCCCGAATGGGCCGCGCGCGGTGGCTTGGCCGCAGGCTTTGTTGCCGATGGCGAAACCGTGCTGGAAATCGGCGCCGGCATTGGCAGCTTTCGTGATCTGATTGTTTCGCGATGCCCATATACCGGAACGGATTTGCAGCCCGTTGACCCGGCGTTCCTCAGGTTGGATCTGGAAAAGGACCCAATGCCGGTCGGCCGATGGGATGTGGTGGTGATGCTGGGTGTGTTGGAATATATTCATGACCCTGCCGCCGCCCTGGCCAAAATTTCTGCGACGACGCCCAAGCTGGTAATGTCCTATTGTTGCGCGATCGGCGACGATTATATCGATGCGCGTCGCCGGCGTGGGTGGGTGAGCGATCTCGATGAAGTAGAGCTGGCACGGCAAGTAACCCGATCGGGCTTCGAAATTATAGACGCCGTGCAATTCAATGATGCGAAGGATTTTCGCCAAAATATTTTCCTGCTCCGCCGCACGTTCCGAACAGCCGGGACCACCTCGGATGTCGAGCCGGCGGCTGCTGGCCAGGCAGGTGCTTGATGGTAACGCTCGATCCGGTCGAGGGCCAATATCGCAGGAATGGTTGAACAAGCCCGAAATTGACTGTGATCGGCGCAGCCATATCATTCACAGCCGAGCCGCGACGGACTTCACAGGACGCTGCGCGGCACGATAGCTGGGTCTGGAAACGCGATCATGCCGCAATAACAGCTTGCATTTGCGAATGCTTCTCAATAGCATTGTTATTGCCCGATATCACGCGGTCAGAATATTTTAGGGGGCCATCATGTTTTTGCCGGATCAAAACGTAAATCTTGGCATCGCCCCGCCAAGGCGCATCGATGCGGCGCTCTCCGCGACGGCGCTGCCATCAGGGATCCGCGCTTTTATTGGCGTGCTTCGCCTGCGTGCCGCTGTCGCTGCCGGCATCCCGATGACCGCAACGATGCTGGCGAACATCTTTGATCATTTCAATTGGCCCGATGGCGAGGTTGTTCTCGACGATCTGATTGCAGCGCATTTCAAGGCTTCGGGCCGCGCCCTCGAAGTCCGCCCCTATCGCTGCCCGTGTCTGTCGGGCGATGAGCAACGGCTTGTTCGCGCCGCAGCGATGCTCGACCTCGGCTTTGCCGGTCGCACCTGTCACGAGCTTTCGACCGCGCTGGGCACGTCCGATGTCGAGCCAGTGATCCGCGCCCTTACCGATTTCGTCACCGAATTGCGCCTCGCCGGCCTGTCCTTCGCCATGACCCATATCCCCTCGCTGCCGTGCGGTATCGGGTATCCCCGCTGAGTCGCAAATCCCGGGTGTTTTCCAGCGCAGTCTGTGGCTTGGACCAGGCCCAAAAAACCGGCCGGACGGGGACATTCATGGCGTCTGTGGGCTGATGCCCGGGCAAGGATTGAAGCCGCTGCTTCAACCCCGTCAACCATATCGGAAAAATATGGTGCCGCTTAGGTGACTCGAACACCTGACCCCATCATTACGAATGATGTGCTCTACCGGCTGAGCTAAAGCGGCGATGACAGGGCCTTAACAGCCGTGTCCCGGCTT
>JBBRIC010000071.1:0-13463 GCA_038221665.1 Sphingomonadales bacterium | reverse complement strand
GCGGCCGCGCCATAGGAAGTTGCTGCGACCGGACCTGGCGATCTGGACCGTAAGGTTTTGCGATACGAGGTCCGACATCGTAAGGACGTCGTTGCGCGGTCGCCTCGTGTTTGAGCGTAACCAGGCATCGGTTAGAACGGTTTTCGGCATCGTCGTTGCCTCGTTCAAAAGAAGTGGTTTGAAGCAAAATTTTATACACGTTTTCTACACACGGCGCGGAATACATCCGAACAAACTGAGATTTCGTGGAACATCGGCCGCCCTGCAAAAGCTAGCGATTCCGTATAAAATGTCAACTAGTATAGGAGCTTAGGAACAAGATTGAACCTGTTGAGACGTCATGCACCAACACGCGCCCGTAGCTCAGCTGGATAGAGCGCGGGACTTCTAATCCTGAGGCCGCAGGTTCGAATCCTGCCGGGCGCACCAAATTCCTGCCGCAAGCGTCTGAACCGGGTCGCGCCCGGCAATATCGACGCTCGAACAAGGTTCGCTGGGCGCACCAATTTGTGTCAGAATTTTCAAGCCCGGTCGGGCCATGGCAGCCGTTCCTGTGACAATGGGGCCGATGCCGCGCACCGGACTCGCTGGCAAAAATGCCGGTGTGCGCCTATCAGCGATGCACTATGAAACCTGCCTCCGCCATTGCCATCTATCTGCTGTTCTGGGCGCTGACACTGTTTGCGGTATTGCCGTTTGGCGTGAAGACCTCGCGCGAACTGGGCCTGGAACCAGAGCCTGGCACCGCCGATTCAGCCCCGCATAATCCGATGCTTGGCACCAAGATGATCTGGACGACGTTGATTTCAGCGGCCTTGTTCGGGTTATTCTGGGCGAACTACCAAATGGGCTGGATCGGGCTGAACGATATTCCGGGCTGGGAAAACACGGGGCCTTACAAAGGCGCCCCTCCGCATGGGCAATAGGCCCGAACGCTGACAAGCGCCTTTAGCGGAGACGCTCCGTCGCCTGCGCCAATGCCACATACAGCTTCCCGACATCCGATGACAGCAACGTAACAGCGAGGCCCTTGCCTTCGCGGTCGGGCTGGACGCGAGCGATCAGCGCCTCGAATTCGGTGATGTAGCGGGTGGCCTGTTCGGCAAAGGCCGGATCATGCTGAAAATGCCGCGCGATGGCGCGTTCGGTGCCACTGTCGATCAGGCGGACGGCGCGGCGCGCGAACAGGCTTTTGTCGCCGCGCAAATAGCGCGCCCAGCTATTGTCATCCAGATCGATGGCCAGCAGCTTGGCGATGTCGATGGCACCGTCCTGCAGCGATTGAAGCAGCGCGCCCGATCGCTTCGCGATATCGTCGCGCAGCCGAATGTCATAGTGCGTATCGGCTTCATCGATGCGGGCTTCGACGGTCGCAATGGTTTTTGTCAGCGCCAGCAGCCTTTGCGTGACGCGCTCGGTGGCTGCCTGGCCGGAAATTGCCGCCCGGTTGTTGGCGTCTTCGATGGCGGCGATCTGCGCCTTGATCGGCGCTGCAAAGGCCGATTCGGCACGCGTGCTGCCGGCCTTTTCCAGCGCGGCTTCGGCCTCGCTGACAACGTTAGCGAGCGTTTCCCGCATCGTGCCTGCCGTCTGGCCGGCCACATCGCGAACGCGGGCGAACACGTCGATCAACTGGGTCGACGCGGTCAGCGAGGCGCTGCCGGTCAGGGTTTCGATTTCGGCCAGAAGATCGCGTGCCCGGGCAAGTTCAGCGGCCAGCGTCACCGCCGCCGTTTCCAGCGTCATCTGCGCCGTATCGAGACTGGTCCGGGCCATGTCGATCGCCGCGCCGCCGTCGGCAATCGGTGCCGCCAGCGCCGCCGCAGCGTCATGGAGATCGGCCAGCGAACCGGTCAGGCGTTCAACCTGGGGCAGGCTGGCCGGCAATTGGCTGCCGATCGCCGCAAGGGCCGTCGCCGTCACGGCGCCAAGCGCTGCGACGCGCGATTCTACCGCCACGAGCGCCGCATCGCTGGCCGAAATTGGTTCGTTCAGCCGGAAAATGGCGTCACGGGCATCGGTCATCCGCAGCGTGATGGTTTCCAACGCGCTGTTGCCGGTCGTGACCGAATTGCCAAGTTTGGCGTCCAAAATTCCAAAGCTGCGTTCCAGTTGCTCGACGAGCGATTGGTAGCGATTGGATTGATCATCGATCTGCGCCGTCAGCTGTGTGCCGGCGGCCAGCAAGGCTTCGATGCGCCGGCCGATTTGCACCGATGATTCGCGGCCGATATGGTCGAAGGTCACGCGCGCCTGTTCAACACTCGCCAGCAGCGCGCTGGTTTGGCCATGGACGCCCTCACGGGTGGCATCGGCTGCTGCCGTGGTGCGGGCAAAGGCGCTGTCGGCGGCTTCGGCAATGGCGTTTATCGGGCCGGACAGGGCGGTTTGCGCTTCACCGGCCCGCACTGTCAGCGCCGCCAGCCGGGCATCGGCAACAGCGGCGGCGCTATTGGCGGCGGTCGTCAATTCCGCAACGCGCGACCACAGCCCCGCCAGCAGTGTTTCGTGATCGGCCAATTGCCGGGCAAGGCTTGAGTCCGTCTCCATCAGCAAGGCCTGCAGCCGTTCGCCATCGGCGATCGCGGCGGGTGTAGCGGCGGCGAGCCGAGCCCCGGCCGCCAGCGTCCGGGCAGTGACATCGGCGAGCTTGCTACCGCTGTTGTCGAGGCGAGCGGCTGTTGCATCGACAGCGTCGGCCTGGGCCAGCAGCGGCGCCGCCAACGCTTCGATCCGAGTAAAAACTGCCTCGATACGCGCCTCCAGCGCAGCGGCGGCCGCCTCGCTTCGGCGAAGATCATGGTCGGCCAGCGCCAGGGCCCGGGTCAACAACGCGGTTTGTGCCGATCGCGCCGCCGATCGGTCGCGCAGCAGTGCCGCCACCAGCCAAAGCACGGCCAGTGGCGCAGCGGCCGCCAGCACGACGCCGACCAGCCGCGCGACCACCGCCGCATCGATACCCGCACTGGCGATCAGGCCCGGGTTGATCTCGGCAGCAACCAGGATTCCCGCCGCCACCAGCCAGACCGAGGTCAACAGGCCCACCAGCAACATCGGCAGGCGCGATGGACGCTGCAAGCCTTCGGCAAATTCCGTTTCATCGATCATCGCAGACCGGCTTCGCATCTGCGCAGCCTGGCGGCAAATGAAATGGCAATCAGGCTGAGGCCGAAAATTTCCCAATACCAGTAATAATGCGGATCGCCGGCAAGGCAGGCCAGCGCGATTGCGATGGTGCGATTATTGGCCGACAGGATCGATAACCCCCGGATGATCGGCGCGCTGGCGGCCAGATACGCCGGCAATTTGCCCGGCCGGGCAGCCAGCATGGCATCGATGGCGCGCGTGCCGCTGCCAAGCCGGGCTTCAAAGCCATTGTACAGGCGTTCACCCCAGAATCGCGCCGGCGGGCGTTCAGGCGCAAAAAACTGGCCGCGCGCCCTTCGTTTCCAGGCTTCGCGTTCGCCTTCGTACCAGGCCGATTGGACGGCATGAAAGGCCCCCGACAACAGCGCCAGCGCCAGCACTGGCGGCCAGTTTTGAAAGCTCAACGCAATCGGGACCAGCACCAGAATGAAGACCAGATAATCGCAGATGCCATCGATCAGGCGGCCAAGCGGGCTGGCCTTGCCGCTGGCCCGTGCCAGCTTGCCATCGAGTCCATCCATGACGTGCCAGGCCGCCATCAGCAGAAAGCCCGCCAGCACCGCGACAGGATTTTGCCAGTGCCAGTAACACCAGCCCGCCATGGCGCCAAAGCCCAAGCCCGCAAACGAGACGCTGTTGGGGTGAACGCCCAGCCGCAAGGCGGGGTGCAGCAGGCGGTCCGACAAAGGGTGCACCAGCCACAGATTGCTGGGATCCTCGATCACCTGCGGCCGGGCGTTGCTGAGTTGTAAATTCGTCACAGACTGTGGCTAACGCCAGAGGCCGAGCCTTGGCAAGCGCTGCAACTACGCCTTATGGAGGCAGCGCGCGCCGATGACAGGATGAAATGCAGATTATCGGCCTTCTTTTTCCGCCAGCCGAGCCGCAATCAGCCCTGCTGATCGGCGGTATCCCTGTTCTGGAACGACAGGCCCGACAATTGCGCCGGGCCGGGGTCACGCGCATCATCGTCGTCGATGCGGTGCCCTTGCAAACCTTGCCGGCGGGCGTTGAAACAGTCTCGTCGCGCCAGGTCGCAGCATCGCTGGGCGCCAATACCACGGTGATCTGCATCGCCGCTGGCCTCGTTATCGATGAGCGCGTCATTGCGGCCATGCTCGCCGCACCGGCACCGGCCCTGCTGGTATCGACGGCTGCGGCGATGCCCGGTGCCTTTGTCGAAAGGCTCGATCAGACACATGTCTATATGGGCCTGTGTCTGCTCGATGGCGCCATGATCGCCCGGGTTGCGGCTGCGATCGGTGAATGGGATCTGGGCGCAACGCTGGTGCGCGCCGCCGCTGCCGATCCGGCTGCCGCCCGGATCGATCTTGCCCGTCTGCCGATCTATGCGCCCGCCCGCCGCCGCAATCTGCCGATGCTGTGGTTTCTGCCGGGCGACGCTGCCGCGGCGCGTCTGGCCGATGCTGCCAATCTTGCGGCGGCGCAAAAAGGCTGTCTCGACTGGCCGGCGCGCTTTATCCACCCTTTTATCGAAGACACGCTGGTGCGGCTGTTGGCGCCGACGCCGATCACGCCCAATATGGTGACATTGGCGACGGGCGTTATCGGCGTTGTCGCCGGCATCGCCTTTGCCACGGGCTGGTTATGGACGGGGCTGATCCTCGCCCTGATCACCTGCCCGCTGGATGGCGTCGATGGCAAATTGGCGCGCGCCCGTGTTGAATTTTCAAAATGGGGCGATCACGAGCATCTGCTCGACAAGGTTCTGGAATATGGCTGGTATCTGGCAATAGCGGCACATTTTTCGGTGGTTCGCGAATCGGCTTTGCCATTTGCAATTGCCGCGCTCATCGTCCTTCCCGCCATTGCCGAAGCGATCCAGGGTGAATTTTTCCGTCGCATGACAGGGGTGCAGCTGGATGATGCCGGTGCCACCGAACGCGGCATCCGGCTGGTTGCGGGTCGACGCAATACGTTCCTCTGGGCCTGGCTCGGCTTTGCCCTGGCCGGGCTATGGTTTGAAGGCTTTGTCATGCTGGCCGTCTACAGCGTGCTCACCACCGGAATCGCCCAGTGGCGATTTTATGTCCGACTGTCGGCTTATGGCATCGACCATGGTGAAAAGATTGCTGCAAACTACAGCACAACCCGCGTTGCCTTCTTGCCCCCGGACCCGCTGTAGTCTAACTGCAACATTTGTAACCCGGGTTTAGCGGCTGTGTCATGAAAGCCGCACATGAAGGAACGTTCGACCATGTCATCCATTCCCGTCGCCATTATCGGCGTTGGCAATTGCGCTTCCTCCCTTGTTCAGGGCCTTTACCATTATTCAAATGGCGGCTCGAATGACGAACAGGGGCTGATGCACTGGACGCTTGCGGGCTATCGTCCCAAGGATATCAAGATTGTAGCCGCCTGGGATGTCGATGCGCGCAAGGTCGGCAAGGATGTCGGCGAAGCGATTTTTGCCAAGCCAAATTGCACTGCGGTATTCTGTGACCATGTCGGCCACACCGGCGCGACCGTTTCCATGGGCCGCATTCTGGATGGCGTTTCCGACCATATGAACGCCTATCATGAAGACCGGCGTTTCGTGCTGGCCGATGCGCCACAGGCCACCAAGGCATCGGTCGTTGAAGAACTGAAGCGTTCGGGCGCCGAGGTGATGACCAATTATTTGCCCGTCGGCAGCCAGGAAGCCACTGAATTCTATGCCGATGCAGCGATCACCGCCGGCGTCGCGTTCGTCAATAACATCCCGGTGTTCATTGCATCCAACCCCGTCTGGGCCGAACGATTCCGCGTTGCCGGTGTGCCGGTACTGGGCGATGATATCAAGGCGCAGCTGGGCGCGACCATCGTCCACAGGACGCTGACCGATTTGTTTGCCAAGCGCGGCGTGACGCTCGATCGCACTTATCAGCTCAACACAGGTGGCAACACCGACTTTCTCAACATGACCAACAAGGATCGGCTGGCGTCGAAAAAGACCTCAAAGACCGAGGCTGTGCAATCGGTGGCGCATCGCCGGCTCGATGATGACAATATCCATGTCGGCCCCTCGGATTACGTTGCCTGGCAGAATGACAACAAGGTCTGTTTCCTGCGCATGGAAGGCCGCATGTTCGGCGGCGTGCCATTGAACATCGAGCTGCGCCTGTCGGTCGAGGATTCCCCAAACAGCGCCGGTGTCGCCATCGACATGATCCGCTGTGCCAAGGTGGCGCTTGATCGCGGCCTTGCCGGGCCAATTCTGGTGCCGTCATCCTATTTCTGCAAGCACCCACCCGTCCAGACGACTGATGATGAAGCCTATGGCGCGCTTGAAGATTTCATTGCCGGTGTTGTAAAACACTGATGGCGCCCCGGGGCTTTTGGCCCCAGCCGCCGGAGGTCAGTCGTTGCAAGCCATAATCCTTGCCGCCGGCATGGGCACCAGGCTGCGCAGCGTGTCACCATCAAAGCCGCTGACCATGGTCGCTGGCCGGCCGTTGATCGACCGCATCCTCGACAATCTGGCAGCAGCCGGTGTCACCCGCCCGCTGGTCATCACTGGCTATCGCGGCGATGCCGTGGCGGCGGCGGTCGGTGCCCGTGCCGAAATCCTGCACAATCCGGACTGGGATCAGCCCAATGGCGTTTCGGTGCTGGCGGCGGCGGCATGGCTGGATGGCCCGGCGCTGCTTATTATGGCCGATCACCTCGCCAGCGCGCCAGTTTACGCCACTGTCGCTGCTGCTGGCCGGCCAGACGCGGGGCTGGTGCTGGGCATCGATCGCCGCATGGGGCACCCCTGGGCCGATGAGGCCGATGTGACCCGGGTTGCAACACGACAGGGCCGCATTGTCGCCATCGGCAAATCTCTTGCCACTTATGATGCCCATGATTGCGGCGTGTTTCTGATCACCCCTGAATTAATGGCCGCGCTGGCCGCGCTGCCGGCACCCGGCCTCTCGGATGGCGTGCGCGTGCTGGCCGGGCAGGGCCGAGCCTGGACGGTGGATATTTCAGCGCACGACTGGATCGACATCGATGATCCGCGCGCGCTGGCGGCAGCGGAAGCCTGGGTGACACAGGTCGGCAAACTATGAGCACTAAAACTGCCATAAGAGTGTAAAATAACTTTACAGTCTTTAGTTTAAGAAGTTTGCCAGATTTGGTTAACAACCTGATAAATCGTTAAAAACATTTCCGCGCGAAATTGGCATATTTCTTGCATCTATCAACTTGCGAGCAGTAAGCGCGCGGTGCGCCATGGCGCGAAGATCGAATGGGGAGCAACATGCGTAACATCATAATAGCTTTGGCTGCTGCGACACTGGCGTCTGGCGCATCGGCGACGACATTCGTTTCTGCAGCCGTCAATAGTGGCGCCAATGCCAGTTATAATGGCAATGTGGATGTGGCCACCGCGACGCAGTCGACGCTCGTCCCGACCAATTTCGGCGTCTCGTCATTGGCGAGTGTCGACGGTGCATCGGCCTATAACGTTGTCAGGGCCAGCTTTGGCAGTGCCGACAGCGGTACGATTGATATGAGCTGGGGCTGGACAATTGGCGATAACAGCGCGGGCGGTTCGCTGGTAGAGACCAATCTGGCTTACCCGCGTAACTGGACCTATTCCTTTGTCGCGACGAGCAATGGTCGGTTCAGCGGGACATATGATGTTGTTGGCAGCGGCAACACTTTTGGTTTGCAACAATTATATGCCACCGATGATTTCAACGTAATATTTAACGGAACCGTGTTCGATCCATCCGGCTCGGGCAGTTTTTCCGTGCCGCTGATCGCTGGCAATAACTATACTTTTTCCGTTGCCAATTTTGGAAATTTGACGAACGGCAGTAACACCGTCGCCGAGGCCAACGCATCGATTATCTGGACAATCTCTAGCGTGCCAGAGCCGTCAAGCTGGGCGATGCTGATCACGGGCTTTGGCCTTGTCGGTGTGGCAGCGCGCCGGCGCCGCGAGGTCCTCGCCTGAACGATTGCGGACGCTTGGCCGGTCAAGTCTGCGGCACGCTGCCGCGCGTGTCTCGACCGGCCAGCACCGCCTGACCACCCATCAGCTGGTTGACAGCCAGCGCTACGCCGATGCAGGCGATCAGCGTCACCAGCATCAGATGGATGTAGTGCACAGGCGTCCAGACCCAGGTGAAGATGGCATAGAGGCCAACGCCAAAAGCCAGCGCCATCATGACGGCTTCGGCCTTCACGCCCTTGAAGACCAGCCCGACGATAAAGGCTGACAGGATCGGCATCGAAAGCAGGCCATTCAACTGCTGGACGAGATTGATGATCGAAACCGTGCCCGCATAGACCGGTACCAGCGCGATAGAGACCATGACAAATCCGATGGACATCAGCGTGTTCAGCCGACGCACATCGGGATTGGCATCGATATAGCTTTCATGGATGTCGCAAACATAGAGTGTCGTCGTTGAATTCAGGATTGATGTGTAGTGCGTCAGCACCGCCGCGCACATAAAGGCAGCAAAGGCGCCCGAGGCCCAGGCCGGCAGCACCTGCGCGACGATCCGCCCATAGGTGGCATCGCCGGTCACGCCGAATAATTTATAGGCAGCGACGCCGGGCAACACGACAATCGCCGGCACGATCAGAATGCGGATGATGCCGGCGGCCAGCACGCCCTTCTGGCCTTCGCGCAAATTGGGCGCCGCCATGGCGCGCTGGGTGATGGTCTGGTTCGTTGACCAGTAGAACATCTGGATGAAAATCATGCCCGTCAACAATGTCGGCCAGGGGATGGGGCTGTCGGGGCCGCCGACCATGCTCAACCGCTCGCTGGGAATGCCATCGAAATTCCAGCCTATCGCCGACATGGCGAGGACGACAACGGCAAGCGCGCTGGCCAGCACGCCGACGCCGGCGATCGTGTCATATACCGCCACGGCCCGCAGGCCGCCCAGGATGGCATAAAGCGATCCCGCAATGCCAAGCACGGCGGCGAGCGGCAGCAGCGGCAGATCGACCCCCGATACGGTTCGCAGAAACAGCGCCCCGGTATACAGCGCGATGGGCAGATAGATGAGGCTGTTGCCGATCAGAAACAGCGCCGACACCAGCGCGCGCAGATGCTTGGAGCCATATTTTTTCTGCAAAAGCTCGGTCGTCGTCGTGCAATTATTGCGATAATAGATGGGCAGAAATATCAGCGCCAGCATGGCAAGGCCCGCCACCGCCGACAATTCCCACCAGGCCAGCAGCAGCATCTGGTTGCCGTTCATGCCGACGAGCTGCTCGGTCGATAAATTGGTCAGCGTGATCGATCCGGCAATGAACGGCCATTTGAGGCCGCCGCCAGCCAGGAAAAATTCGCGATTGCTATTGGTATTGCGGCCGCCGGTTTCACCAGCCGCCCGGGCCATGCGGCGAACCTGCCACCAGGTCGCCAGCGCCATGGCCAGAGTCAGCCCGGCAAAGACGCTAATCTGCAAGATGTTCAAAGGCTGCGCCCCCAGGGATTTTCCCACAACGTTGCACGCCGGCGCCGTGCACGCTAGGGACTGCGGCCTCAGCCTGTGGGCAGGGGCGATTAGCTCAGTTGGTAGAGCATCTCGTTTACACCGAGAGGGTCGGCGGTTCGAGCCCGTCATCGCCCACCAGGCCTGTCCCGCAGCCAACCAAAACTGTTGCTGCGGCGCAACAATCGAAAACGATGTGCCATTGTCACATTGTCCGCATCGCCCTGTAAATAAACCGTCACAATTGTCGCCCAAAGGGCAGATCATGCGGCGGGTTGTCGGCCACGGCGGTCCTGCAGCGCAACGTATTGCGTCATTTCATACAGCTTGATCGTCTGCGCTCATCCCGCCGCCGTCCAATTGCAATCAAAGGGTTTTCTGCCATGCGCTATCTTCGTCTCGGCTGTGCGATCGCGGCACTGGTGGCGCCGGTCGCCGTCATCGCCCAGGACACGACGGCGTCGATTCGTGGCCGTGTAGTCAATGACACCGACGCGCCGGTGGCCAATGCAACGGTCGTCATCACGCACAAGCCTTCGGGCAGCCGGACAACCCAGACCACCGATGCCGATGGCGGCTTCAACGCCAGCGGGCTTCGGCTTGGCGGGCCTTATTCGGTCGAAGTCATGGCGGCGGGCTTTGATACGGCTTCGGAACTGCTGAGCAACCTCAGCGCTGGCACGCCGCAGCGCATCTCGGTCCTGCTGGTACCGGCCGGTCAGACGATCACGGTCAGCACCAATCGCCTGCGCTCGGCAATCGCCATCGCCAGCGGCCCTGCGACCGTCTTGAATTCGCGTGACATTGCCGGTGTGGCGACGGTCAACCGTGATATCCGCAATCTGGCCGCCCGCAGCCCGTTTGTCTCGCTCGATCCAACCAATGGTGGCGCCATTTCAATCGCCGGGCAAAATAATCGTTTCAACCGCATCACCGTCGACGGTATCCAGTTCGGCGATCCCTTTGGTCTGGAAGCCGGCGGCCTTGCCTCGGCGCGCGGCCCGGTGCCGCTCGATGCGATCGGCGAATTTTCGGTTGAAATCGCGCCCGCCGATATTCAGCAGGGCGGTTTCCAGGGCGGCGCCATCAATACCCAGTTGAAATCCGGGACCAACAAATTCCATGGCACCGGTTTTTATACCTATACGTCTGACAGCCTGGCGGGCGATACCACCCGCGGGATCAAGATCGCTCGCGATTTCAAATCGAACAATTTCGGCGTCCAGCTGACCGGGCCGATTATCAAGGACAAGTTATTTTTTGCGCTGACCTGGGAACGGCTGCGTGACCAGACGCCGGCTGTCAACGATGTGCCGGCCTCGGCTGGTATCACCCAGGCAGTTGTTGATCAGATTACGTCGATTTCCAATAGCGTCTATAAATATGATCCGCTGGCGTTTGCCAGAAACGTTGCTGAAAATGATGACAAGGTGGTGGCCAAGGTCGATTGGAACATTGCCGATGGCCATCGCGCCGCCTTTACCTATATCTATAACAAGGGCAATATTCTGGCCGGTCAATTGACCGGTCAGGCCAATGCCACCAATCCGACCTTGCCATTGCAGTCCAATAATTATGACCAGGGGTCGATCAACCACTACGGCGTTTTCCAGCTGAACGATCAGTGGAGCGACGAATTCTCAACCCAGGTCCGCGTCAGCTATAATGACTATAAGCGGCTGCAAGTGCCCTATAATGGGCGCGTGTTCGGTCAGTTCCAGACTTGCGTCAACCAGACCGATGCGGTGTTCCCGGGCACGCCACTGACCTGCCCGAGCGGCGTTGGCCGGCTGCAATTCGGCCCTGATATCTCGCGACAGGCCAATGAATTGTCGGCAAAAACCCTCGGGATCGAATTCCAGGCGCAGCTGAAAAAGAATGACCATGCTGTCAAATTCATTGCGGAACGCCGCAGCCAGGATTTTGACAATCTGTTCGCCCAGCGCGTTTCGGGGCAATTTTATTTCGATTCGATCGCCGATCTGCAGGCCCAACGGGCTGGCCAATTGGTCTATGCCTATCCGATCGCCGGCACCATCGACAGCGTCCGCGCCTTGTTCAAGAATAATGTCTACACCTTTGGCTTGCAGGATGTCTGGGATGCCACCGAAAAGCTGACCCTGACGGCGGGCTTCCGCTGGGATATCTACCAGACCGACGATACGCCCCGCTACAATCCGGATTTCGTGGCCCGCTCGGGCTTTGGCAATAATGCCACGCTGAACGGTCGCGCCATCTTCCAGCCGCGCGTCGCTGCAAGTTGGGATGCCTCGGACCGGCTGCAGGTTCGCGGCTCCGCCGGCCTGTTCGCCGGCGGCAACCCAAATGTCTGGATTTCCAACAATTACGCCAATCCGGGGCCGACGCTGGGCGTTGCGACGGTCAACCGGATCGTCAATCGCACGACGGCCAATCCTACTGCCCCGGACACATATCAGATCAATGGTGTCACCGTTGATGCAGCGACTGCCAACACATTGGGCGCTGCAACGCTGAACGGTGTGACCGGCGGCCCGGGCATCCCGGCAGCCCTCAACGCCTTGATCGTCGCATCGGGGTCAGTCGTTGCACCGACCAATGAACTTGATCCCAATTTTCGCATCCCGTCGCAGTGGCGGGTGGCTGGATCGGTCGACTATGATGCCAATTTCGGCCCGCTCGGCGATCATTGGAATCTTGGTGCCGATGTCGTCTGGTCACGCGTCAAGGATGCCCTGACCTGGGTCGATCTGCGCAGCGTCGCCACCGGCGCGCTGACGCCCGATGGACGGCGGCGCTACAATGCGTTCAATGCCGCTTCGGGCACCAACACCGACGTGCTGCTGACCAATACCGACCTTGGTTATAGCTGGAACATCGTTGGCCGGGTCAACAAGCGCTGGGACAATGGCATCCGCATTGGCGGTTCCTATACTTTCCAGCGTGCCAAGGATCTGAGCTCGGGCACATCATCGGTGGCGTTTTCGAACTACACCAATGCGGCGGCCGGCGTCGATCCCAACAACGCCGCCTATGGCACGTCGAATTATCAGATCGACAATGCCTATCGATTGAGTTTTGGCTTTGATCACGCGTTTTTCGGGGACAATTTCACCCGTATCGAATTTTTCTACAACAGCCGCGCCGGCCAGCGTTTCAGCTATACCATGGCTGATCTGACCGCCAATCGTTCGGCGGTGTTCGGGGTAACGGGGACCAATAACCGTTACCTGATCTATGTGCCCAATGTGGCTTCACCGACAGCTGACCCGCTCGTTCAATATGGGACAAACACCGTCAATGGCGTGGTGACAGCGTTCGACTTTGCCGGCTTCCAGAGCTTTGTCCAAAATGGTGATCTCAGCAAATATCAGGGCCAGATCGCACCAAAGAACATCGGCAAAAATCCGCGTTTCAACAAACTTGACCTGCACATCAGCCAGGAATTGCCGTTGCCGCTGGTCGATGGCGCCAAGTTCGAGCTGTTCGGTGATATCGAAAACGTGCTTAACCTGCTGAACAATGATTGGGGCTCGGTGCGTCAGGTTGCCTTCCCTTATTATGGGACGCTGGTGAACGTATCCTGCGTTGCGACCGCCGGCGCGCCGTTGACGACGCCTGCAAACACGCTGCCAACCCAGGCCTGCGCCCAGTACCGCTACACCAACCGCGTCGGCGGCAATTTTGCCGAGCCGGCAAGAGTATTGTTCCAGAATCAGTCGCTCTGGCAGATCCGCATCGGCGCTCGCGTCCGCTTCTGATCGTCACGCCATTGGAAACGAAAGGGCCCGGGCGCTAACGCCCGGGCCCTTTTTATAAAGGCGGCAGGCTGTGTCGATTAACGTCGATCGTTCGACAATGCGCCTGCAAAACAGTTTCGCGATATAT
>JBBRIC010000070.1:0-13734 GCA_038221665.1 Sphingomonadales bacterium | reverse complement strand
TGACGGCGTCCCGCGGGTGATATCATCGGCGCCGATCAGGTGCAGCGGCCCCGCCTCGGCCGTGCCGCTTTGCAACAATGTGACCGGCGAGCCCGCCAGTGCGACGGCGGTCTTGCCGGGATCATCATGATTGCCCAGAATTGCAAAAATGCCCAGTGGCGCGTGTAGCGCGAAGAACGGCCGCAGCGCCGCTCTAACCTCGGCCTGGCTCCAATAATCCGCATCGCCGCTGATATAGTCGCCCGAAAGCACGACCATATCGGGGTGCAGGCGATTGACCATCGCCACCACCCGCTGCAGGCGGACGGCGGGCATGTCGATGCTGCTGGCATGGCTGTCGGACACCTGGATCATCCGGATCGGCCGGGTGAGTCCCGTTAGTTCAATACGGTATCGAATCAGGCGCGGGTCCTGCACGGCCCCGGCGATGCCGTATAGCGCCAACGCCAGCACCGCTGCCAAAACCATTAAAATTCGCACCACCGGCCCCCTGCCGGAACCGCCGGCCATTGTCCATTCCGACCGCAAATAGCGATCAGATCCGGGCCTTTGCCTCGCGATTTTCGGCGAGAAACGCCTTGACGGGATTGAGGCGCTTTAAAATGGGTTCTCCGGCGGCGACGCGGCGCAGCTGCTGATAATACCAGGCCTGTGCCGCAAAACCATTGACGGCACGAACGATTCTGAACGGCGACTGCGGGCCCAGCCAGCCGGGGCCGACACGCAAGGCGTCTTCAAAACGCGGCAGTTCATCAAGATGGCCGGCCAGCATATCGGCGACCGCTTCGGGCGCGCAACATAATGGCCGCGCTACTCCGACCATGGCGATGCCGGCAGCAATCGCGGATTCCATGGCTTGCAATGTCCGAAAGCCACCGGTGACCAGCAGCGGCGGGGTTTTTGCGATCAACAGCGCCTTGGCCAGATCGACGAAATAGGCTTCGCGATAGCTTGTCGAGGCCTGTTGCGGCGGCATTTCCCGGGCTTGCATTCCCTCCATGTCCATCATCGCCGGCTGTTCATAGGTGCCGCCCGATAATTCCAGCAGGTCGACGCCCAGATCCTGCAACCAGCCGGCAACGGTCAGGCAATCGCTGAATTGAAAACCACCTTTTTGAAAATCAGCACTGTTCAGCTTGACACCGACGCCGAAATTTTGCCCGACCACCAGCCGCACTGCCTTTATGATTTCAGTCAGCAGACGGGCGCGATTTTCAAGGCTGCCGCCCCATCGGTCGCTGCGCCGATTGGCCAGCGGCGACAGGAATTGCGAGATCAGATAGCCATGGGCGGCATGGATTTGGACGCCGGTAAAACCCGCAGCCCTTGCGATTTCGGCGGCATTCACGAAGCGGGCGATGATTTCAACGATTTCAGCGTCGTGGAGCGGGATCGGCACACCGAACATGCCGCCCGGAAGTTGCAGTCGCACCGCCGAAGGGGCCTTTGGCGTGTTGTTGACCTGAATCGGGGTCTGGCGGCCGGCATGGCTTAGTTGCACCCAGCATTGCGTACCATTCGCTGTCGCCGCCGCTGCCCATTCCTTCCACGCTGCCATGGCGGCCGGGCGCAACGGGCCATCAATCACGACATTGCCGGGGCGTTCGCGATGTTGGCGATCGATCACGACATTGCCGGTTATCAACAGTCCGGCGCCGCCCTGCGCCCAGCGTTGATAGAGGCGGACATGGCCCTGATTGGGCAGGCCATCGCGCGCCGCCAGCCCTTCGGTCATCGCCGATTTGGCGATGCGATTGTTGAACTCAAATCCGCCCGGCAAGGCAAATGCGTCAGCTGTCGCCATCATGCCCCCTGCCCGCCTAATGCCAGTCTATAATGCCAGCCTGTAATGCCAGACTATGCCGCCTTTCGGGCTGCCGCGCGACCGTAAAACGTGTCCCCGGCCGCTGCCATGTCGCGCAGCAATTGCGGCGGCGCAAAGCGTTCGCCATGGGCCTGTGCCAACCGGTCGAGCGTCGCAACGACCTTGGCAATCCCGACGGTGTCCATATGGCTGAACGGCCCGCCGGTGAACGGCGCAAAGCCCCAGCCAAAGATTGCACCAAGATCACCGTCTTCGGGTGTTTCAAGCACGCCTTCGGCAAAACAACGCGCGCATTCGACAAGCTGGCGATAGAGCAGGCGTTCCCTGACGTCGGCAGGCGCCGGCTGCACGACGGCCAGGCCGCCAGCGACGGTTTCCGACAATTCCGGCCAGAGATATTTCTTTGCCGGCGCGTCCGGGTAGACGTAAAATCCCCTGGCGTTCTTGCGCCCCTGACGGCCAAGCTCGTGCATCTTGGTGATGACGCCATCGGCGGGCCCCGGCTTATAGGCATCGCCCAGATCGGCGCGGGTCTGCTGGCCAACCTTGTACGACAGATCAAGGCCGACTTCATCATTCACCGCCAGCGGCCCGACCGGCATGCCCATCTGCTTGCCGATATTTTCGATGAGCGCCGGCACCGTACCTTCGCCAAGCAGCGCCAAGCCTTCCTGAACATAGGTGCCAAAGCAGCGCGAGGTATAGAACCCGCGCGAATCATTGACGACGATGGGCGTCTTGCGAATCGCCGCGACATAATCGAGCGCCTTGGCGATGGCCGCGTGCCCGGTTTTCTTGCCGACGATGATTTCGACCAGCGGCATCCGCTCGACGGGCGAGAAAAAATGGATGCCGATGAAATTTTCAGGTTTGCTCCAGGCTTCGGCAAGGCCGGTGATCGGCAGGGTCGATGTGTTGGAACCAAAGATCGTATCGGCCCCGACCACGGCCTCGGTGGCCTTGGTGACGCCGGCCTTTATCTCACGGGTTTCAAATACCGCTTCGATGATGAGGTCGCAGCCCGCCAGATCGGCATAATCGGCGGTCGGATGGATGCGATCGAGAATCGCCTGCATCTTGGCCGGATCGGTGCGTTTTTTGGCCAGCCGGTCGGCGGTATATTGCTTGCCCTTTTCAGCGGCCGCCAGATCGCGGTCGAGCAGCACGACATCGATACCGGCCTGTGCCGTGACCATCGCCACGCCTGCCCCCATCAACCCGGCGCCGAGCATGGCGATTTTTTTGGTCGGCATGGCTGCGACGCCGACGGGGCGGCGAGCGCCCTTTTCAGCGGCCTGTTTTGAAACGAACAGGCTGCGGATCATGTTGCCGGCCTGGGGATCGGCAACCACCTTGGCGAAATATTTGGACTCGATGCGGATGGCCTGATCCATCGGCAATTGCGTGCCTTCGTAAACCGCGCTGAGGATGGCGCGCGGTGCATTCATATTGTCACCGGCCGTCACGTGCGTCATCGCCGTGCCGGCAATGAACGTCTGGGCAAAGGCCGGGTTCATCGCACCGACGCCGCCGGGGAATTTGAAGTTTTTTTCGTCCCAGGGCTGGACGCCCTTGGTCGGGTTGGCCTTGACCCAGGCCTTTGCCGTCGCCAGCACCTGATCCGCCGGCACGACAGCCTGCACGACGCCAAAGCCCAGCGCCTCCTGCGGGCTCATATTCTTGCCCTGCAACAGATACATCAGCGCCGGCTGCACGCCCATCAGGCGCGGCAGTCGCTGCGTGCCGCCGGCGCCGGGGAACAGCCCGACCATGACTTCGGGCAGGCCGAGCGTGATCCTGGGATTGTCGGCAATGACGCGGTAGTGGCAGGCAAGGATGAATTCGAGGCCGCCACCGAGCGCCAGGCCATTGACCGCGGCGGCGACAGGCTTGCCGCAGGTTTCAAGGTCACGCAGCAGCCGATTGAGGGCAAAAACGCTGTCGAACAGTCTGGCCATTTTCGACTGGCCGTCATCGGCGACGGCAGCGCCGGTGATTCCCCCCATGCCCTTCAGGTCGGCGCCGGCCATGAAGCCGCTGGCTTTGCCGGACGTAAGGACGGCGCCCTTCACCGCATCATCCGTCTTGATACGCGCAATCGCATCGCCAAGGTCGCTTGTCACTTCGGCGGTGATGACATTCATCGACTGGCCGGGCACATCGATGGTCAGCGTCAAAATGCCATTGGCATCGAGATCGGAACGGATTGCGGTGGTCATTGCCATGAATTCCTTTTTCAAAACTGGACGATCTATAGGGGTCGGCCTGTTACCAGGTCGCGAAGCCTGACTTGATGCCGGCCTGTTCGGCAACGTCGCGGACTTCATCGACAGCACCAAATCTGCCGGCATAATGTTTCACGATCAATGCGTAGGCCAACCGGGGAAGATCGGCGGCCGCGATGTTGATGCTGAACTCATAATCATGTCCAAAATGCTGGTCTGGAAACGCGCCGCTGTCTTCCGCTTCAAGCGTGACGCCAGCTTCCGTCAAGGCAGCCGAAATGCTTCGCCGCGTGCCGCCCGTTGTTGCAGAGAACAACAACGCGCTGAGACGGTCGGCCGCCATCGCTCATATCCGCTCGATGATCGTGCCAGTGCCCATGCCGGCGCCGACGCAGAGGTTGATCAGCGCCGTGCCCTTTCCAGTGCGTTCAAGTTCATCGAGTACCGTACCAAGAATCATCGCGCCGGTGGCGCCCAGCGGATGGCCCATGGCGATGGCGCCGCCGTTGACGTTGATCCGGTCATGGCTGATATTCATTGCCTGCATATAGCGCAGCACGACCGACGCAAAGGCCTCGTTCAATTCGAACAGGTCGATATCGTCCTTGCTCATCCCGGCGCGTTGCAAAACCTTGGCCGCGACGAACTCGGGCCCGGTCAGCATGATCATTGGCTCGGAACCGATGCTGGCCATGGCACGGATGCGGGCGCGCGGCTTCAGGCCATATTTTTCGCCCATTTCCTTGTTGCCGATAAGGACGGCAGCGGCGCCATCGACGATGCCGCTCGAATTGCCGCCGGTGTGGACGTGATCGATCTTTTCAATTTCGGGGTAACGCATCAGCGCGATGGCATCGAAACCCGGCATGGTTTCGCCCATCGCCTGAAACGCCGGCGACAGGCTGCCCAGCGACTGCATATCGGTATTGGGGCGCATATGCTCATCATGATCGAGAATGGTTTCGCCGATCACGTCCTTGACGCCGATGACGCTGCGCTGAAACCGGCGTTCGGCCCAGGCACGCGCGGCGCGCTGCTGCGACTCCATCGCATAGGCATCGACATCGGCGCGGCTGAAACCATATTTGGTGGCGATCAGATCGGCACCGATACCCTGCGGCGCAAAATAGGTTTTATAGGCAACGGCCGGGTCGGTTGCCCAGGCGGCGCCGTCGCTGCCCATCGGCACCCGGCTCATCGATTCAACGCCGCCACCGATGGCAAACAACGCTTCGCCGGTCATCACCTTGGCAGCGGCCATGTTGACGGCTTCAAGGCCCGACGCACAGAAACGGTTGATCTGCACACCGGCCGTGGTTTCGGCATAATCGGCGTTGAGCACGGCGATGCGCGCGATGTCGCTGCCCTGTTCACCAACGGGTGAAACGCAGCCGAAAATCACATCGTCAACGTCTGCCGTGTTGATGCCGGTGCGATCGCGGACAGCCTGCAGCACCTGCGTGCCAAGCTGGATCGGCGTGATGTCGTGCAGCTTGCCGTCCTTGCGGCCCTTGCCGCGCGGCGTACGCACAGCGTCGTAGATATAGGCATCGGCCATGGTGCAATCTCCCAAGGTTTTGTTTTTGTGTGTCTGGTTGGCTATCGTCTCAAAAGGCGCTGGCAGGCATTGCCATCATCGCTTCGCTGCCCGCCTCGAGCTTGGCCCGATAGGCCGCAGCATCAGGGAAATAGCGGCCGGCATAATAGCGCGCCGTGATCAGCTTTGCTTCATAAAAATCACGGTCGGCATGGCCCGCATCCAGCGCTTCATGCGACGCCCTGGCCATCAACAGCCACATATGACCAAGCGCGACAATGCCCATCAGGTGCAGATAGGCGGTGGCGCCGGCGCCGGCATTGTCGGGCGTCGCGCTGCCATGCTGCAACAGCCAGAATGTCGACGAGGTCAGATCGGCAAGGGCATTCGCCAGCGGTGTGGCGATGACCGCCAGCCGTTCATCGGCACGCGCTGCCTGCACAGCCTCGGTGACCAGCCGCAGATAGGCCTGTGTGCCGCGCCCGCCGTTCTGCCCGAGCTTGCGACCGACAAGGTCCATCGCCTGAATGCCATTGGTGCCTTCGTAAATCTGGGCGATGCGCGCATCGCGAACAAACTGTTCCATGCCCCATTCGCGGATATAGCCATGGCCGCCGTAAACCTGCTGGCTTTCGGTGGCGATGCGATAGCCAAGATCGGTGCAATAGCCCTTGATCACCGGGGTGAGCAGGCTGATCAGATCATCGGCGGCCATGCGTTCTTCGTGCGTTGCTGCCTTTTTGGCCAGATCGACCTGCAAGGCACCCCAGAGGATCAGTGCCCGGGCGCCTTCGTTAAAGGCGCGGCCGTCCATCAGCATGCGCCGCACATCGGCATGGACGATAATCGGATCGGCCTTGGCTTCAGGGTCCGCCGGCCCCGAAAGGGCGCGGCCCTGAATCCGGTCCTGCGCATAGGTAACAGCGTTTTGATAGGCGACTTCGCCCATCGCCAGCCCCTGGACGCCGACACCCAACCGGGCCGCATTCATCATGATGAACATGGCGCGCAGGCCCTTCATCTCCTCACCGATCAGATAGCCCGTCGCGCCATCATAATTCATCACACAGGTCGAATTGGCGTGGATGCCCATCTTGTGCTCGATCGACCCGCATTTGACGCCGTTGCGTGTGCCAAGGCTGCCATCGTCATTGACAAGGAATTTTGGCACGATGAACAGCGAAATGCCCTTGACCGTGTCGGGCGCGCCGGTGGTTTTGGCCAGCACCAGATGGATGATATTATCGCTCAGATCATGTTCGCCGGCCGAAATGAAGATCTTGGTGCCGGTGATGCGATAGCTGCCATCGGGCTGCGGTTCGGCGCGGCTGCGGATCAGGCCAAGATCCGTACCGCATTGCGGCTCGGTCAGGTTCATCGTGCCCGTCCAGCGGCCATGCACCATATTGGGCAGATAGCGGGCTTTCTGGTCATGGCTGCCAACGGCTTCGATCGCGGCCTGGGCGCCTTCGTTCAGGCCGGGATACATGCCAAAGGCCATGTTCGACGATGACATATATTCCGAAAAAGCGGTGCCAACAACATAGGGCAGGCCCTGGCCGCCCCATTGGGTATCGGCCATCAACGTGCCCCAGCCGGCATCGAGGAATTGCAGATACGCGGCCTTGAATCCCGCCGGCGTCTGAACGCTGCCATCGTCGGCGCGGGTACAGCCTTCGATATCGCCCGACAGGTTCAGCGGCGCGAGAATTTGCTCGCAGAATTTGCCGCCTTCCTCAAGGATCGCCTTGACGACATCGGGGGTGGCGTCGGCAAATCCCGGCAGGTTGGAATAGCGATCAAGGCCGACAATGGCATCGAGGACAAATTGTGTGTCCTTCACCGGGGCGCGGTAACTGGGCATGGCCTGTCCTGTTTTGGGATCGAATTTACTGGTTCGCGGCTTTGGGCGTCACGGTTTCAACCAGCGCACAAAAAGACTGCAATTCCTCGATCGTCGCATCGATATCGCTGCGCTGATCCTGCAGGGCGGCGATGCGCGCCCGGCATTTATCCAGAGTCACCCGGCGCTGCGTCGAACGATTGTCGCCAAGATCATAAAGATCGATCATCTCGCGGATTTCAGCCAGCGAAAAACCGACATTCTTGGCGCGCAATATCCAGGCCAGCCGGGCGTGGTCGCGGCGCGAATAGACGCGGTTCTGGCCCTGCCGCTCAGGCGCGATCAGGCCCTGATCTTCATAAAAACGAATGGCGCGCGGCGTCACGTTAAAGGCCAGGGCAAGGTCGGTAATGGTAAAGCTTTCGGCGCCACACGGCGGCGACGGCATGGCAACGGTAGCGAATGTTCCGATCACTAGAGACATGCCTACTGCCTAGTTTGAGTTGACGTTAACGTCAAGCAACCGAGTCGGCTAAAAAGATTTAGCACCCGGCGTGCGTTTTTGACAAGTCAAAGATAAATAACGACAATCATTTAGTTGACTTGAAGGGCTAAAAATGATTAATAAGAATGACTATTTAACCTAACTTGCAACAAAGGGGACGGAAAATGGTATTTTCACAAATGGCAAAAATCGTCGT
The DNA here is from genome assembly GCA_038221665.1 of Sphingomonadales bacterium. Lineage (GTDB taxonomy): Bacteria > Pseudomonadota > Alphaproteobacteria > Sphingomonadales > Sphingomonadaceae > Sandarakinorhabdus. The sequence continues at coordinate 5,603 of JBBRIC010000070.1, read as the reverse complement.
CATCGCAGGCATGGCGGCTGCAACGAGCGCGCAGGCGCTTACGATCACCGAAGTCGTACCCGGACAGCTGACAGCTTTCAGCTGGTCGATCGCGGGAACAATCATCACCATCGATGAAACCTGGGGTCCCACAACGCCGGGGGCCGTGTCGCTGCGCTTCTCGGACTTGAGCGGCGATCCCACCAATTACACCATCTTCAAAAATATCCGCAACAATACCGGCGCAACTTGGGAGTCTTTTGGACATGAACTCCTCGACAACCAGTCCGGGCCATCCAATGACAATGACGGGTTAAGCTTTGCACAGGGAGCGGGAATCCCCCGCCTTTCAACCAACTTTTCCAACGTGCTGGTCGACGAATTTGGTACGCGCGACTATCTCAACTGGTTCACGGGGTCGGTTCTCAATAACCAGACCGTTACTTTCCAATACGGTCTGCGCAACTCCGCTTCCGTCGAACCGTTTCTGCTCCGTCAGACGGCAAACGTTCCCGAGCCGGCAAGCTGGGCGTTGCTGATTATCGGCTTTGGCGTCGTCGGCGGCGTCATGCGCCGCCGCGGGCCTGCGATCGCCTGAATGTCGTTTCGGGCGGCCCGGCGTTACGCCGGGCCGCCCTTTGCCCATAATTCCTTGATGCCATTGAACGCTGCCGACATGTTGCGCTCGATCGGCGCTCCGGTCAGCGACAGTTGTGGAAAACGCGCCAGCAACCGGGCAACAGCGATCTGCGCTTCGGCCCGCGCCAGCGGCGCCCCCAGGCAGAAATGCACGCCGCCGCCAAAGGCAAAATGCGTCTTGTCGGCGCGTTCGATATCATAGGCCAACGGGTCATCGTGCAGCGCGGGGTCGGTGCCGGCCGCCATCAGGAATGTCGTGACAGCCGATCCCGCCGCCACCGCGACGCCGCCGATCTCGCGATCCTGGGTTGGAATACGCAAAGATTGCATCACCGGCGGATCCCGGCGCAGCGTTTCCTCCACGGCGTCGGCGATCAATTCCGGCCGCGCCAGCAGCTTGGCCCGCTGTTCAGGATGGCTGAGCAGGGCGAGGACGGTATTGCCGATAAGGTCGGTGGTGGTCAGGTTGCCGGCCAGCAGGAGGAGGATGCACATGGTGACGATCTCCTCGCCGCTCAGCCTGTCGCCCGCGTCTTCGGCGGCGAGCATCGCACTGATCAGGTCGGCCCGCGGACTGGCCCGGCGCTCGGCGATGACGCGGGCGAAATAGGCCGATAGTTCATCGCTGTTGGCCTTCAGGCCGGCCAGCAATTCAGGCGTGCGCAGCGGCGAAAATACATTCGCCAGCCCCTTTGACCAACGCCGGAATTCACCGCGGTCAGCGGGATCGACCCCCAGCATTTCGGCAATGACGATGATCGGCAAAGGCGACGCAAAATCCTCGATCAAATCGAAACACTGCTTGTCGGCAACGGCATCGAGCAAGATATCGGCAATCCGGGTGACTTCGGGTTTCATGGCTTCGATGGCGCGCCCGTTGAAGGCATGGCTGACCAGCCGCCGCAACCGGCCATGGGCGGGATCATCCAGTACCAGCATCGATCGCGGCGCGTCGCGATCCTGTTCGGTCATGAATTTCTGGACGATGCTGTCGGGGTTGGCATTGCGGGCATCGACGCTGAGGCTGCGATCCTTCAGCACCGCCGCGACATCGGCGGCACGGGTCAGTGCCACGCGGCCGAGCAGGCGATCCTGATGCACGGGATCAAGTGCCCGCAGCACATCGAAATATTGTTGCGGGCTGTTGCGGAAAACCGCGTCAAAGACGGTCAATTGCAACCCTGTCGGCACCGTTTCGGTCATGCTTCACCCTTGTCCATGATAAGGCCATCGGCATCGATACGCCGGTAAAAACAGGTCCGCGCGCCGGTGTGGCAGGCAGGCCCGGCCGGCTCGACCTTCAGCCATACCGCATCCTGGTCGCAATCGATGCGCAGTTCGATGACACGCTGGGTGGCGCCCGAGGTTTTGCCCTTGTGCCAAAGCGCCTGGCGTGATCGGCTCCAGTAATGCGCTTCGCCCGTCGCCAGAGTCGCCGCCAGCGCCTCGGCGTTCATATGGGCGACCATCAGCACTTCGCGCGACTGGCAATCGGTCGCAACCGCCGTGATCAAGCCGTCGCTATTCCATTTCGGCGTCAATTCAGCATCATGTTCGACGACGTGGGTATCGTTTTCGCTGGTCATCACCACCTCCAAAAATTAATTACAGATTGGTAAAGTGTCGGAATTCTTTACACTTTTAATTCATGTTTTCTCGACGAATTTGCGTAAAATATTGTACAATAATGATAAATTATATTGGCACGAAAGTTGCATGGTCATGTGCAGGTGGGAGAGTTTGCTCACTCAGGCGTGCAATATTCATAGGAGACCATCAATGTATCGCGCAATCCTTGGCGCCGCTTCGGCCATCGCCCTGACCATGGGCCTTTCGTCGGCGGCCAACGCTGCAATCTATACCTATGTCGGCAGCTGGCACGTTGGTGAAGGTCCGGTGTGGACCTCGAACCCACCTGTATACTCCGGCCAGAGTGCTGCTGCGCTGCTGTTCGGCGGCACTGCCAGCAACTATGCCATCTCGACGGTCGACAACAGTGTCGCAAACATCAATTTCTCGGCGTTTGTCGATGGTTGGGCCGATGGCCAGTATCTGTCCACGCCAGTATCGCAAAGCTTTTCGCTTGATACCGGCGGCGGCGGCTACAACAGCAATCCCGGCTTTGGGACTGCTTATTCGGCCTATGTTCTCGATCACAGCTGCGGTAATCGTTATAGCAACCCTAACGAAGTTTGCCCGTCAACCGATACCAGCATCAACTATGCTTTCAGGGTTTCACAGGTTCCTGAACCCGCAAGCTGGGCTATGCTCATCACCGGCCTTGGCCTCACCGGCTTTGCCATGCGTCGTCGCCAGGCTGCCATCACCGCCTGATTTCTGAACATTTGCGAACAAGGGCGCAGCGAAGCCGCTGCGCCCTTTTTTGTGTCGGCGCCTGGCCTTGGCCACCACTGCGGCACGCTGCCCTCAACGCCCGCCAGCCGATATTGCGTAATTGTTGCAGCGATGGGGAGACAATCGCCGTCATCGACCCTATATGACCGCCAATGCCGCGCTGACGAGGCTGTTTAGATAATGCAAGACATGCTGACCACCGACCCGTGGGAGGACGACCATCTGCATGAGGAATGCGGCGTGTTCGGCGTCTATGGCGCCGATGGCGCTGCGGCGCTGGTGGCGCTGGGCCTGCATGCGCTCCAGCATCGCGGCCAGGAAGCCGCCGGAATTACCACCTTTGACGGGCGGGATTTTCACACCCATCGCGCCATGGGGCATGTCGCCGGCAATTTCGATTCCGACGAAGTCATCGGCAAATTGCGCGGCAGCATCGCCATCGGCCATAACCGCTATGCGACAACCGGCGAAACGGCGCTGCGCAATGTTCAGCCGCTGTATGCCGAATTGTCATCGGGTGGCTTTGCCATCTGCCACAACGGCAATATTTCCAACGCGGCAACCTTGCGCCGCGATCTGGTGCGGCGCGGTTCGATCTTTCAATCGACGAGCGATACGGAAGTCATCATCCACCTTGTCGCCACATCATCCTATCGCACCCTGCTTGATCGTTTCATCGATGCGCTGAAACGCGTCGAAGGCGCCTATAGCCTGATCTGCCTGACCTCCGAAGGCATGCTGGCCTGCCGCGATCCGCTGGGGGTGCGGCCTCTGGTGCTTGGCCGCCTCGGCGAAACCTATATATTATCGTCTGAAACCGTCGGCCTTGATGTTGTCGGCGCGACCTTTCTCAGAAGCGTCGAGCCCGGCGAACTGATCATCATTTCGCCGCAGGGCCTGCGTTCGATCCGGCCCTTTGCCGATCAGCGGCCACGGCCCTGCATTTTTGAACATGTTTATTTCAGCCGGCCCGATTCGATGGTCGATGGCGCCAGCGTCTATCAGGTCAGAAAAGCCATCGGCGCCGAACTGGCTCGCGAAAGCCCGGTTTTTGCCGATATGGTGGTGCCGGTGCCCGACAGTGGCACCCCCGCCGCCATCGGCTATGCGCAGGAATCGGGTATCCCGTTCGAACTCGGCATCATCCGCTCGCATTATGTCGGCCGCACGTTCATTCAGCCCGGCGACCAGATCCGCAATCTGGGCGTCAAACTGAAACACAATGCCAACCGCGCCATGATCAATGGCAAGAAAATCGTGCTCATCGATGATTCGATCGTGCGCGGCACCACATCGTTGAAAATCGTCCAGATGCTGCGCGATGCCGGCGCCGAGGAGGTCCATATGCGCATCGCCAGCCCGCCGACCCGGCACAGCTGCTATTATGGCGTCGATACGCCGGAACGATCAAAGCTGCTGGCAGCACAGATGGACGTGGCGCACATGGCCGATCATATCAAGGTCGACAGCCTCGCGTTCCTGTCCATCGATGGCCTGTATCGCGCCCTTGGCGAAGCCAATCGCCACGACCAGGCGCCGCAATTTTGCGATGCCTGTTTTACCGGCGATTACCCGACCCGCCTGACCGACCTTGAAGATAGCGAAACCCCCGATCAGCTAAGCTTGCTCGCCGAGCGCGTGATCTGACCATTATAGCGCGCGCCCCAATGACCGACCTCCAGAACAAACCTCTCGCCCTTGTGACGGGCGCCAGCCGTGGCATCGGTGCCGCGACAGCGATCGCGCTGGCCCAAAACGGCCATCACGTCATCCTGACGGCGCGCGATGAAAATCGCCTCGCGGAAACCGAAGGGCGAATCCATGGCGTCGGTGGCAGCGCCACTATCGCGCCCTTTGATCTGGCCGACAATGACGCGATCGATCGGCTCGCTGCCGCAATCGGCGCGCGCTGGGGTCGGCTCGATGTGCTGGTGTTGAATGCGGCGCAATTGGGGACGCTGGCGCCAGTGCCGCATATCGATGGCAAGGAATGGGACAAGGTCATAGGCCTCAACCTGACCGCAAACTGGCGGCTGATCCGCGCCTTTGATCCCTGGCTCCGGCAAAGCACCGCGGCCGATCTGGTGGCGATTACCTCCTCGGTCGGCGCCCGGCCCCGGGCCTATTGGGGGGCCTATGCGGCGTCAAAGGCCGCGCTCGACAATCTGGTTGCAACCTATGGTCTTGAGGTCGGCAGCGTCACCGGCATCCGCACCCATATCATTGATCCCGGCGCCACGCGCACGACGATGCGGGCCCGCGCCTTTCCCGGCGAAGACCCCGAAAGCGTCAAGCCACCCGAAGCGGTTGCAGCGATGATCCTCGCAGCCATTGCCACCCCCCGCCCCGTCGCGGACGCCTGACGCCATGGTCGAGGAAACCCAGGCCCAGAAAAGCCGCCGCCGCTGGTTGACCATCGGCGAAATCATCGGCGTGCTGGCACTGCTGATTTCAGGGATCGGCCTGTGGGATTCGCATCAGGACCGGATCGACGGCCGGGCGCGCGAAGCCGCATCGGCGCGGGCGCCCAAGCTGTCGGCGACCGTCACGCCGCTGGTGCTGACCGCGACGACGGCGGACGAAGGCCGGACGCTCAAATTTGCCGCCAATCATGACCGGGTGATCCAGAC
>JBBRIC010000069.1:0-13915 GCA_038221665.1 Sphingomonadales bacterium | reverse complement strand
TGTCGAGCGGCCAGCGACGGCGCGCAGGCCTCGCGCGTGTCATCGCCAGCGGTGCGCCACTATGGCTGCTCGATGAGCCAACCGCCGGGCTGGATGTGGCATCGGTGGCGCTGCTGGCGTCGGCGATGGCAACACATCGCGCCGCTGGCGGCATCGTCGTTGCGGCGGTTCATGGCGACATCGGGCTGGTCAATCCGGCGCGGCTTGGACTTGGTTGATGCTATTGCTGCTCATCCGCCGCGATCTGGCGCTGCTGGCACGCTCACCGGCGCTATGGATGCCGGTGATGTTTTTCGTGCTGGTGGCGGCGCTGTTTCCCTTCGCGATCGGCCCCGATGCGCGATTGCTGGCCAGAATTGCCCCCGGCATCGTCTGGGTGGCGGCGCTGCTCGCGGCCTTGCTGCCGGTCGACACGCTGTTTGCGCCCGATCTCGAGGATGGCAGCATCGACCAGCTGGCGGCGCGCGGGATCGCCATGGAAACCGTCGCAGCGGCGCGCATCGTCGCGCATTGGCTTGCCTTCAGCCTGCCCCTGCTGGCGGCCCTGCCGATCGCCGCCGTGCTCGTCGGGATGGAAGGCAGCACGGCGCGCCGATTGGCGCTGGCGCTGCTGTTGGGCACGCCGGCGCTGGCGGCGCTGGCCGTCGTCGCAGCGGCACTGACGGCGACCCTGCGCGGCGGCGGCGCGCTCGCCGGCCTGATCATTCTGCCGTTGGCGCTGCCGGTGCTGATTTTCGGCGCCGGCGCTGCAGCCCCAGGGGCGCTGAAATTGCTCGCCGCCGCCAGCCTCATTGCCGTAGCGCTGGCGCCTTTTGCAGCCGCAGCGGCGTTGCGCCAGGATTAAGCGATGCAAACCAACGGGCACCCATCACGCATTTATAGTTTTTCTGCTTTATTATCAATATTATAGAGGACTAGTTTTTCGATGATCAGGATCAGATAGCCACTGCGGCTCATAAATAAATGGATAAATACAACGCCTTGAAATCTCGAAACGAGAGTTATCCACTTTCAGCTAAATCTGCCACGATCGCCAACCGACCTGCTTGCGCGTCAACGAAATTTGCAAAGACTATAAGTAAGTCAATCCGTATTGATCGGCGCGCCGGGTCAACCCGACATCATTTCGCCTTCACAGATTGCGGACGCTGGCCTTCAGCCTGCTGATTTTGCGATTCCTATAGTATTTACAGTCCATCCCGAACCGCGGCGATGGCCAGCAGCCTGTGATTTCGCCTGGCCTGATGTTCAGCAATATCCGCCGTTGGCACTTGCGATTCCATGGCGGATGCCAACCTCTCCATGACCGCCGCGCTTGGCGAATAGTCGGTGCGCAGACTTGCCTGTACGCGCGCTATGGCTTCTGCGAGGCCACCATAATAGCCCGTAACGCCTTGGCTGGCATTCAGATGCGCGACCATGAAGGGCCCGATGAAGGCCCAGCGCCGTGCCAGGCCATCGACCATGACCCGATCGATATCGAGGGGGCTGCACAGGCCCTCGCCGATGAGGTGCAAGGCTTCGCCCATCAGCGCCCATTGCAGGCGATTGAGCAAAAACCCTTCGACTTCGCGTGCCAGACGCACCGGGCTCTGGCCGATGTGACGCATGAACCGATCGGCAATCGCAATATTTTCCGGGGCCGTTTCCGGCGTGCCGCACAATTCCACGAGCGGGATCAGGTGCGGTGGATTGACCGGATGTGCCACCAGACAACGTGCCGAACCCGCAAGCCCCGCCATGAACTCCGAGCCTGGAATTGCCGAGGTGGAACTGGCCAGAATTGCCTGGGGTTCGGCCAGCGCATCCAGCGTCCGATAAAGTGCGATCTTTACCTCCAGCCGTTCGGCAACGCTTTCCTGCACCCAATCCGCGCCGGCCAGCGCCTCTGCAACCGTATCATGGCGATGAATACGCGCCATGGCGGCCTCTGCATCATCCACCAGGCCAGCGGCCTGCATCTCGGCCAGCGCCGTCGCAATCGCCGGCAACGCCCGGTCGATGGCCTGCGCATCATGGTCCCAAAGCTGCACGCGAACGGCGGCCCGGGCAAAGACGACGGCCCATGACCGCCCGACATTACCAACGCCAATTACCGCTGCGATTTTCATGATTTAACCAGCCTTACGATGTGTCGCCAACGCCGTAGCGCGCGCCGCACCCAGTCTGCGCTAGGCACAGGACCCATTGCGCTGCGGCCCGCTAGCTGGAACCGTCACGGGCAGCATCAGGCGGCATCGACCTTTCCGCCATCGGGAATGTTGCGGCCGCAAGCACGATCATCATGACGCTATCGTATCTCATCACGCGGCAGGCACCACTATTTTGTAGTCGGCGCGCCGGTGTTCACCTGGACGCCATTTTGCCGGAGCACGTTGAGGATGGCCTGCGCATTGGCATTGCCTGCGTCCGCAAGTGACTTGGTTCCTTTGGCGAGGGAATCGAGCTGCTTTTCGGCGCGGCCAGTGTTGTCGAGGCTGATTTGCTGTTGGGCCCGTGTTCTGGTCATTGTCTGGTGGAAGCGGCCGATGTCAATCAGGTTCGATCCGAGAACAAGGATGACCGCGGCAGCCGTGCACAGGACGCCGAGGTTGGCGGTTGGGGGCGTCATCGGGTTGAACTCGCTCATTGGACGGGGGCCGAGGTGGCCGGTGCCGCAGAGACTTTGAACGTGATACCGTTGCTGGCGAGAAGCGCGCGGATCGCAGGATCATTGCCTTCAGCTGCCGCCTTTGCAAGCAATTGGATCAGGCTGTTGTTGACGTTGGCAAAGGCCTGACCACGCTGGACGTTTGCCTGCGCCGTATCGACCTCGCCTTGGAGGCTGCGGTTGCGCTGGGCGCCCGCGACGTTGACGATGGCAAGGAGCAGCGCCAGCACACCAAGGCCGTCGCGCAGCCAAACCTGCCAGCTGCGGTGCATCGCGCGATCCTCTTTTACTTCAACCGGCGTTGTCGCTAGCACGAGACTGCGCCGTTGGCGAGGCCCCGGCGGCGCCGGATCAACCCGCCGATGGCCCCAAAACCGAGGATGAACTGTGCCCATATCGCTGGCTCAGGGACGCTGGCGATGCGCGCGTTTATGGTCAATTCGATCGGCGCCAGCGCCAAATCGCCGAGGCCGCTGAAGCTGCTGATACCATTGAATGTAAGCTTTGTCGTGTAAAAGCCCGCTGACAGCCCGGTGTAGTTGAACGTCAGGATGTTACCGATGTCACTGGCGCTGCCGATGAGCCCTGCAAAACTCGCGCCGCTGAAGCTGTAGCCTGTGCCAGGGGTAAGCACAAAGCCGCCACCCAGCGTTTCCGAAAAGCTTGATGCAGCAATGGCGTTTAGAACGCCAAGGTCGGCGATGACCTGACCGGTGCCGATGGCATAATTGCCAAAGTTCAGCGTGTAGGCATTGCCGCCGCCAGTAAACCCGCCAGTACCGCTTGCCTTGAAAAGCTGGGCGATGGCAACTTCGGTGACGGTGCCAGCAAAGGCGATGGTCTGTGGACTGAGTGCCAGATCAGCTATTTCCGGGTTGGACGAGGCAAAGCCAAGGCTCGTGCTGCCGCCAACTTGCCCGGCGGTCGCGGTGGAAAGGCTGAAGTTCGCCGTCCCCGAAGCGCCGCCTGCAAGCGCCGCCGGCGCTCCCGCGGTAATGCCTGCAGGCGTCGCGCCGATACTTGTGACAAGACTGTCGATCAGGGCGCCCGTAGCAACATTGCTGATGCCCAGTGCAAAAATTGGCGCGGTGGCACCTTGGCGGACAGTACCGAAATCAACCGTCGCAGCATCAACCAGGGCAATCGCGGCAGCGTACACATTGGCGTTCAGGGTGACCGATTGGCCGCCGAGCGCCAGATTGGCAAGGCCACTGCCAGCGCTGGCTAAGGAGGTGTTGGCGATGGCAACGCTGCCGTTAAAGGCGCCGGCGGTGCCAGTGCCGCGCGAGATGGCGATTGCTTGCGATCCGCCGACGCCGAGATCGGCGGTTGTGACGGGGCCGTTGCCATCGGTGCTGAAGCCATTGTTGGCGCTTGCGGTCGCCGAGAGCGATTCGGTAAAGCCGCCACTGCCGGGCGCTGCATTGCTGATGGTCAGGTTCGCCGAGGCTGCCGTGTCACCGACGCGGCGGGCTGCCAGGGTAATCGAGGCTGGCTGGGCGCCAGCGACGGCGGCCTGATAGACCGCCCCACCCAGGGTTACGACCTGCGCTGCGAGTGGCGTGATCCCCAGCTCCGAAGTCCCGGCGCCGTTGGAGGCGAAATTGATCGTCACGCTGCCGTTGGCGCCAGCGACCGACGTATCGACCCCGACCGAGATCGCTGTCGAGCTCGACCCCGCCGCCAGCAGGCTTACGGGGCCACCGCTGGCGGTCGCTCGGCCGGTGGTGGAGCCGCTTGTTGCATCAAGGCTTTCTGAAAAGCCATCGGCAATGGCGCTGTTGGTGATCGTCAGGACCTGCGTCGGCGCTGCGTCGCCGATGCGGCGGCTGCCAAAGGCGATATTGACTGGCGCCAGGGTTGCCTCGGCGAGGCGGTAGACCGTGGCTTGGGCATCGACTTGACCAAGGACTATGACGTTCTGGGCCGCAAGGTCGAGGTTACCAAGGCCCGACGTGCCGGTGCCGTTTGATTGCAGCAGTATCTCGACCGTGCCGTTTTTGGCACCGGCGCTGCCAGTGTCGAGGCGGACGGTCAGCGTCGTCGTATCGATCCCGCCCGCAGCCAGATTGACGATATTTCCGGTCGCCGACTGAACATCGCCCGAAAATACACCAAAACCGGCATTCAGCCCTTCCTGGAACGCGGCGAGTACTCCGGCCAACTGGCGATTTTCAACATTGATCGTGCGCGTCTGCACCGTGTTTTGCTGAACATTTCCAAACTGCAACGGGCTGGTGATAAACGGATTGGCGAGCGCAAAGACGTTGGCATTGACGGTGACGCTGCCCCCGGCGATGGCGAGCGCGGCAAGGCCACTGGTGCCAGCGCCATCGGTTGCAAAACCAAAGCCGACGGTGCCCGACTGGGCACCCGCGGTCGCGGTCGCCAGCGATACGGTCGCAGTACCGCTGTTACCCGCCGCAATCAGCCCGGCTGGCACGCCGCTGACGCCAGCGCCGCCGGTGGTCGTCGTGTTCGTGATAGCCAGACCTTCGGAAAACGGCCCGGCCGGCGCGATATTGGCAATCGTCACGATCCCCGATGCCGTGCCACCGACACGAACATTGCCAAGATTGATCGGATCAGGGGAAACGACGCCGATAGCCGCGTTGAATACGGCGCCTTGAAGGTTCAGCGACGCATTTGCAACATTGTCGAAATTGTTGACAACATTGATTGTCTGCCCGGCAAGAGAGCCTGCGACCGCGCCGGCGAAGCTGATGGTGGCAGCCGACGACCCGCCATTCGGGCCAATGACGAAATCGGTATTCGACAGGCTGACGCCCGGCGCGGAGCCATTCTGGACCGCACCGCGCAATGTCGTCAGTGTGCCATTGTTGGTGACCGTCAATACCGTCTGGTTGGCGCCGCCGACACGCAGATTGCCCAGATCGAGCGTATTGCCCGACAGGCCAGGAGCCGACAGCGTTTGTGTCGCGCTGTCAGCGAGGATCAAACCGCCGCCAGTGACATTGGCGCGGCCGTTAAAGGCGTTGCCGCTGCCGAAATTTGCGTTGGTATAGTCGGTCGCCACTGCGACGTTGCTGCCGCCGAGCGCCAGCGTACCGTTGTTGGTCAACCGGCCCGTGGTTGCGTTGCTGCCGAGCGCAAGCGTCGAACCGGCATCGCTTTGCAGCGCCCCCGTCCCATTGACGGCGCTGATGGTCAGCGTGCCCCCCGCCGAGCGCACTGTGCCCGAATTGGCGGTCGCGGCGTTGATCGCGCCGAAGCCGAAGATTTCGCTCGACGCAGTGGCGTTGGTATTGACGAGGCTCGCCGCGGACAGCGTGCCGCCGCCGATCTGGATGATCCCGTTGTTGGTCAACGTGCCGCCGCCGCCGCCTGCGACGATCGTCAGGCTGCGGTTGTTGAGGATTTCGAGGCGTCCCGAATTGTCGACCTGCCGCAGCGTGGCGTCGATCGCCGTCGCCGTGCCGCCGCTGATCGGCAGCGCATTGATCGTCGAGCCAGTCCCCGACAGCGTGACCACGGTATCGGTGCCCGCCGCCGAAGTGCCGATGACCGCGATCGCGGCGCCCGCGCCGCGCAGGGTGAGCGTACCGCCCAACGAGCGGTAGCTGCCCCGATCAAGGACCCCGCCGGCCGCCAGATTGACGAGATTGGCATCGTTGAGCATCGTCAACGTGCCGGTCGTGCCAACGGCAAGCGCGCCGCTGGCGCTGTTTTCATAGCGTCCGCCGCCGATCGACACGATGCCACCGTTGCTGGCTTCGATCAAATTGTTGTTCAACAGCCCGGCAATGCCGCCGGTTCCGACGCCAGTCCCGACCGCGACGCCGGCATTGCCGCCGCGCGCGTCGATGTTGAGCGTGCGGCCGCCGACATCGCCGCGAATGACACCGTTGTTGGTGATGACGGCCTGGTTGATGCCGATGTCTCCCGAGCCCCGAACGATTTGCCCGGCCCCCAGCGTCGCTGTAGTCGCGTTATCGAACAATTGGGTGAACGACGAGCCGATGTCGTTGAGAATGATCGTGCCGTTGCCACTGATCATCAGCGTCGCGGTGTCGTTGCGCACCCGCGAATTGACGCCGATAGTCAGCGTGCCGTTGTTGACGAACGTCGTTGCCAGGTTGAGATCGGCGCTGCTCAGTGTGTACGTGCTGCCCGTCGCCAGAGTGACGCCGTCCAGATACGCCGTCCCTGCGCCATCGATAATGACGCCGCTACCGACGCTCGAGAGCGTGCCGCCGACAATCCGTGCGTCACTGCCGACGATCACCGTCGATCCGGTGGCGGCGCGGATGATTCCCGCCACACTGTTTTCATAGCGTCCGCCGCCGATCGACACGATGCCACCGTTGCTGGCTTCGATGAGAGTGTTGTTCAACAGCCCGGCGTTGCTGCCAGCACCGACGCCGGCCCCGGCCAGGCCGCCATTGCCGCCACGCACGTTGATTTCGAGCGCACGGCCGCCGACATCGCCGCGGATGACGCCATTGTTGACGATGACCGCGCTATTGACCCCAACACTCCCGGAACCCCGCACCGTCTGCCCGGCCCCCAGCGTTGTTGTCGTGGCGTTATCGAGGAACTCGGTAAACGATGAGCCGGTGTCGTCGAGGACGATCGTCCCGATACCGCTGATCTCCAGGGTCGGCGTATCGCTGCGTACCTGTGAATTAACGCCTATGGTCACCGTGCCGTTGTTGACGAACGTCGTTGCCAAATTGAGATCGGCGCTGGTCACCAGATACTGGCTGCCTGCCGAGAGCGTCACGCCCTCCAGATACGCCGTCCCTCCGCCATCGATAATGACGCCGCTGCCGACGCTCGAGAGCGTACCACCGACAATCCGTGCGTCACTGCCGACAATGACGGTCGATCCTACCAATGCTTGAATCGTACCTGAATTTTCGTAGCGGCCGCCATTTATGGCCAACGTTCCTGCGCCGGTCGCCTGCACGGTGCCCGTGTTGACGAAAGCTGCGTTGCCGCCGCTCCCGATCCCCAGTCCGGCGAGGCCGGCATTGCCGCCTGCGCCATCGATCGTCAACACGCGGCCGGCGACATCCGCCGAGATCACCCCGTTGTTTGTGATCCTGGCAACATTCAGACCTATGCTGCCGGAACCCCGCACCGTCTGGCCGCTGCCCAAGGTCGCGTTGGTCGCAGTATCCAGGAATTGGGTGAACGATGAGCCAACGTCGTTGAGCACGATGGTGCCGGTGCCACCAAAGCTCAAGGCTGCGCCCGATCCGCGGAACTGCGAATTGATACCGATTGTGATCGTGCCGTTGTTCATCACAGTCGCGCCGGCAATGGTGAAGGTGCTGCTCGCCTGTCGGAGTTCGTCGGCGTTGCTGATGGTCAATGTCAGCGCGCCCTGCGATCCCGAAGCCATAACGATCGAGACCGCGCCGTTGCCACCATCGATGAAAACATCATCGACGCTTGTCGGTACGATGCCGCAGCTCCAGGACCCACCGTTACCATAGGCGCCATTGCCGCCAGTCCAGGTGCAGGTCGCCGCCGCGGCAGGCTGGGCCAGACTTGCGCCAATCAGCGCGAGAACGGAAACAGTAGCTGAAAGTCCGGAAATACGCGACATCAAACACCCCTATATGCCATATGCCGCGTGCCGGCCGGCGCGAGGCAATCAACTTTCAGCTTTTTCTGATCGCGACAGCCGCGGTCATAGTGTAAAGGCTCCATTTATAAGCCCTGCGGCTCACCGGGCAAAAAATAAACTTATTTGAAGCGAATTTAAGGAATAAACCAGGAAATAGAATGCGGCTCGCACCCGGTGCGAGAGGTGCATCAGATGCCGTCAAACGCCGTCACTTTGCCGCCGGCCGCACATTGCGCAATGCCGCTGCGAAGCCGCGGTATCGCCTTGGTCCGGTCTTCGCCGCCAAGGCTACGGTTGCCGGCAAGCAGCGCCAGTGCTTCGCGCCAGGCGTCGCAGGCGCGGCCTCGGGCGCCGCCCGTATAGAAATTGCTGCCCACAGTCGTCAGCGCCATTGCCATGCTACGCCGGGCACCGGCGGTGTCCCCGGCCAGGCTTACCATCCGTCGATGTGTCGCTATGACTTCCTCGCTGGTTGCAAAGGCCTCGGCATGGCGGCCGAGATCGCTCAGTACCTGTGCCATCACTTCGCCGGTAAAGGCCACGAGATGTGATGAGCTGACGTCGCCATTGCTGCGTTGGCGGAGATCGCGGACGATGCCGACCGATTCGGTTATCGATATCGCCGCCTTGGCGTTGAGGTGATTGGCGCGTTCGACAACGGCGGCATACCAGAGCGAAAGGGCGAGTTTGCGCGCCAGCGCCGGGTCGTCGGGAAAGTCGGCGACAAGGGCGCGGTTCAAGCCGACAGCCTGGCCGATGGTTGCGAGCGCGGCCGCTTCGTTCCCGGTCTTGTGATAGGCTTCGCCAAGCAGCCGCAGGTTTGCCGAGCGAACCATGCGCAAAGACCGGTCGTTGCCGAGCGTTGGAGCAAGACCCGTGATAAAGCCCTCGGTAGCGCGATAGGCATAAAGCGCACGAGGATAGTCGTTGGCCCAGCCATAGCTGTCACCAAGCCCTTGCGACGCAAGCGCGAACAACCTGGCGCTATCCAGATCGCGGCGCGGGTCGGCGGCAAGCAGGCGCCGCGCTTCCTCTGCCTTGCGCCGCGCCAGGGCGGGGTCGTTGTCGGTGTAAAGCGCCGTCGCCGTCTGTTCGACAAGCAGTTCGGCATAGGCTGTGGTGACTGCCGGGTCGCGGGGAAAATCGCGATGCAGCGGCAACAATATGGCCTCGGCGCGCTGAACCAGTGCATTGCCATCTTCGAGCCGGCCGAGCTGGCTGTCACCACCCGTGCCGACAACCCTGGCCAGGCGAATGAAACCGAGCCCGGTTTCGATGCGGATATCGCGCGGCGCGGTGCGCTGACGCGCGAGGGCAAGCAAATAGGTCTGGCCGGTTTCAGCGAGCTTGGCCCGCGCGGCGGTGGCCCCTGGAACTTTGCTGACCTCGTCGTAGGCGTCGAACAGCAAGGATTTGGCAATAGCACGGGTCTGGGCAAAGCGCTGCTCGGCTTCGATTCGCGCAGCCTCCGCCCTCATGTTGGCGGCAAGCGTTGCTGCCAGCGCTCCGATCAGCAGGACGACCGCTGTGGTCCCGGCAGCGACGCCGGCGCGATGTCGGGCAATGAAGCGGCCAAGACGGTAGCGGCGGCCACCACGGCGGGCGGCGACGACCCCGCCATCGCGCCACATTTTTACGTCAGCGCCAAGGGCATCGACGCTGGCGTAGCGTGCCTGGGGGTTGGCAGCGCGCGCCTCGCCGATGATCGCGGCAAGGTCTCGGTCGGCAGTGCTGGTTCCGTCGGCCCCGAACATCCGGTCGAGCAGCACGCCGAGCGAATAAACGTCGGACAAAGTGGTGGCGGGGTCGCCGGCAAGGCGTTCAGGGGCGGCAAATCCCGGGGTCAGGCTGCGCCCGGTGACATGGGGTGCGCGCGGCGGCGGCGCGGCCAGCGGCGGGCGGGCAATGCCGAAATCGATCAGCTTGGCCTGGCTGTCGCGGTCGACAAGAATGTTCGACGGTGTCAGGTCGCGGTGGATGATGAGGTTCTGATGGGCAAATCCGACGGCGTCGCAAATATCGAGAAACAGCGCGATCCGGGCCGTCCGCAGGGGGCCGGCCGACAACCATTCGTCCAGCCGGATGCCGTCGATATATTCCATGACGATATAGGGTTCGCCAGCGGGTGTTTCGCCGCCGTCAAACAGTCGCGCGATATGGGGGTGCGACAGCCGCGCCAAAGTTTGGCGTTCGCGGTTGAATCGCTCGATGAAGACATCCGACAAGGCGCCGGGGCGGATCAGCTTGATCGCCACGACATGGTCGAAATCGCCGGTGTCGCGCTCGCCATGATAAACGGCGCCCATGCCGCCGACGCCGATCAATTTGGTAATACGGTAGTGACCGATGCGATCGGGTATCGGCACGTCTGCGCTGGCGGCCGCCGCCGAACCGGTGCGCAACCGCGAATCGTCACTGAAGGCGAGCATGCGACGAAGCCGGTCGGCGAGCAGCGGATCGCTTCTGGTCGCTGCGGTAACAAAGGCATCGCGTGAATCGGGCGGCAACGACAATACTGCATCGAGCAGTGGCAGTGCGCGGGAATCGAGCCCCGCGTCGGCCATCAGGCAGCAGACAGTTCGGCAAGCAGCCAGAGCCGCGCCGCCGTCCAGCGGCGTTTCACGGTCGCTTCCGAACACCCGAGCACGACGGCGATGTCGCGAATCTCGAGCCCGCCGAAATAGCGCATTTCGACAATATCGGCGGGCTCGAGATCGATACGTGCCAGCGCGTCGAGGGCTGCGGACAGCGCCTCGAGCTCGCAAACGGGTTCGTCGATGCCGATACCGGTCATCAGTTCGACCTTTTCATGGCTGCGCTTGTTCGTACGTCTCCCGCGCAGGTGATCAAGCAGGGCACGGCGCATCATCGTTGCCGCCAGCGCCTTGAAATGCTGGGCGTCGGCCCAGTCGATCCGGTCGAGCGCAACCAGCCGTGCAACCGATTCCTGAACGAGGTCGCCCGTCGACAAGGAACAGCCGTTCTCGCCCCGCAGCATTGCTGCCGCCAAGCGCCGCAGGTCTGGGTAAAAGGCAGCAAACAGCAGGTCGCGGGCGATCATGTCCCCACCGCGCCATCGCACCAGCAGGGCGCGTGTGTCTTGCTCAACCACTTCGACCATTTCAACAGCTTAATAGTTTGCCGAAGGCCGTAAAGCCATCTTTGGTAGTGGGTCAGTTTGAAATCAGGGGATGAACCGTCGCGCCAGCCGTGGCATAAGGCCGATATGGCAAAGAAACCACACCGCCCTAGAGATGTTAACCAACTCGCCAAGATGGTTGTAGACATTGCGACGGGCAGCTCCCAAGATGAAATCGAGCCGGTCGTTAAGGTGTCAACCAGCATGTCGGCGATAGGCAAGCTTGGGGGACTCAGGGGCGGTCGTATGCGTGCAGAACGGTTAAGTCCGGAGCGACGGACCGAAATCGCCAAGGCCGCCGCTGCTGCACGCTGGCCCTCGTCTAAGGACGACAGCGACTAATCATGACAACCAAAGACGCAATGTTGGACCTGACGACTACGGTGGTCAGCACGGTTTCCGCGCGCGATGTGGCGGAGTCGATTCACGCCTTTGCGGTCAAGCACGGTCTCATTGGACACGCTGACGCTGTGTCGGTCGAAATCGATGAAGATGCCATTGCAGATTTGCCACAGCGGGCAAGCCGGTTTGAGCAACAAAGCGTCATTGATGTATTTCGTAGCAGGCCGATTAGGCTAATTGTTTACGATGACAAAAATAGGCTCGTAACTGTTTTCACTGACAAGCCCGTTGGTATCAAATTGCGAAAGCAATTGCCGACCAACATCGGCAGTTCGGTTGCTATTCAATATATGGCAAGCGGTGGTGCCGAGGTTAGGGGCAGCGATTCCGGCCTATACTCTCCACAGCCCTATATCATCCACGCCGAGCGTTTTGCCTGCGGCGGCTCGATCTTCCCGGCAAACAAGATGGGTGCCGGCACGTTCGGGGCGATCGTTCGTGACGTAAATGGCAGCCTTTTTGGTCTTAGCAACAACCACGTAACCGGTAGTTGCAATTATTCGGAAGCCGGACTTCCAATATTGGCGCCGGCTCCTTTAGACGTAGCCGCCGGACGCATGGACCCCTTCACCATCGGCAGGCACCACAGCCTTCGCCCAATTCACGACGGCCATCCTGGCAACATCGATATATCGCAAAATGTCGATGCAGCACTTTTCGAGATCGCCGACGCCGCCCGCGTCACATCGATGCAAGGTAACTTTTACGACACTCCGTCAAGTGTAATGCCAATCCCCACTGGGAGTCGAGTTGAGAAAGTTGGACGAACGACCGGGCACACAATCGGAACAGTGGTCGGCGTATCTGTTGCCGCTGTAGATGTTACATATGAAGTTAGAGAATTTAACATTCGTAAAATAGTATTCTTTCCAGGAGAAACTGTTTATGCTGTGAAATCGGATGGCGATAACTATTTCTCAATGCCTGGCGACTCTGGATCGCTAGTCACTTATTTAGACGAAAAATCAGCACGCCATGCAGTTGGCCTAGTTTTTGCCGGCAATGAACGAAACAAATTGTCTTTTATTTTACCGATTTCTATGGTATTGGAACAGCTTAACTGTTCGCTCGTTTCTGGCCATGGCATGTCATGATTAACTACGAACTCATCGCCGCTGCGCGGCGGCTTTCTGACCAATTGCGGATCAGCCCCGCAGTTGGAAGCGTGTGGGCGTGGTGCGAGGGCGGACAACCGACGATTGTTGTTGAGGCAAACCCGAAGACCGTTGACGCGCCGTCAACTTTTGGGGGCTTTCCAGTTGTTATGCGTGACCGGTTCAATGCTGCTGGGAATGCAATTTCAAACTGACCTTTTCTATTGACGCTCAAGCATAATCTGCTACATTCAGCCTATGAACAGGCTCTCCACCGAAGATCGCGCCCGCATCCTTCACCTCCTTTGCGAAGGTATGAGCATCCGCGCGATTACGCGCCTGACTGGCGCCAGCAAGAACACGGTTACAAAGCTGCTGATCAACGCTGGCAAGGCTTGCGCCACCTATCACGATGCCAACGTGCGCGCCGTTCCCGCCAAGCGCGTGCAGGTCGATGAAATCTGGTCGTTCACCTATGCCAAGCAAAAGAACGTGCTGACTGCGAAGGCTGCACCGGAGGCCGCTGGCGACACCTGGACCTGGACCGCCATTGATGCCGATAGCAAGCTCATCGTGTCTTATCTCGTTGGCGGGCGCGATGCCGAATATGCTATGTGGTTCATGGACGATCTGGCAAGCCGCCTTGCCAATCGGGTGCAACTAACCAGCGACGGACACAAAGCCTATTTGCAAGCCGTTGAGGGCGCATTCGGTTGCGATGTGGACTATGCCCAGCTTGTGAAGATGTATGGCCCCACGATCGCCGCGCCGGGCCGTTACAGCCCCGCCGAATGCACTGGCGCAAAGAAGGTGCCGGTCATGGGCAGCCCTGACTATGGCGACGTTTCAACGTCATATGTCGAGCGCCAGAACCTGACGATGCGGATGCACATGCGCCGGTTTACCCGCCTGACCAACGCGTTTTCAAAGAAGGTCGAGAACCACGCTCACGCAGTCGCGCTGCACATGATGTATTATAACTTCGTGCGCATCCATAAGACGCTTCGCATTACCCCTGCGATGGCCGCTGGTGT
>JBBRIC010000068.1:0-14084 GCA_038221665.1 Sphingomonadales bacterium | reverse complement strand
ATGCCAAGCGCCATACCTGGGACGCAGAACGGCCGTTTGGTCCCTGGCTGGCCGGGATCGCGCGCTACAAATGGGTGGATAAATTGCGCGCCGCCAGCCGCCACGCCGCCGATGAATTGCCAGAAACGCTTTCGACGCCCGATCATGGGTCTGCGGTGATGAGCGCGGCTGCGCTCGATGGCCTGATGGCAACGCTGAAGCCGGCGCAGGCTGCTGTCATTCGGCTGGTCAAGCTCGATGGCCTGTCGATCGAGGAAGCTGCGGCGCGGACCGGCCAATCGGTTGCCCTTGTAAAGGTCAACATTCACCGCGGCCTCGGGCGTCTGGCCAAAATCGTTGAAAGTTATCCAGATGCCGACTGAACTTCACGCTGCCGACCCGTTTATCGATGCACTGGTTGCCGATCTTTTGCCGGTCCGGCCGCGGCAATGGACGCATGAGGCGGCGTTGCTGCTTGGCCTGGTCGCCATTGAAATCATGCTGTTTATTGTTTTGGACGGAGTCAGACCCGATATGGTGCAGGCCCTGGCGACCCCGATATTCTGGTGGAAATCCGGCAGCTTGGCGCTGCTGGCGGGTCTGGCGATTGCCGCCGTGCTGGTCTCGCTCGATCCCGCCATGACAAGGAACCGCAGCCTGTCGCGATTGTGGCTGGGGCTTGCTGTGTCACTGGCGCTGGGATTGGGCTGGTTGATCGATGCGGGGGCCTCGGACGGCATGACATTGCTTGCAAGGCTTGATTGGCGCGAAGGTCTGGACTGCCTGTTCCACATCATGATCCTGTCATTGCCGCTGGTCGCGGCGCTGACGCTGATCATGCGGCGCGGCGCAGCGACGCAACCCGGCCGCACCGCGCTGGCAGCAGGCCTTGCGGCGGCGGGTCTAGGCGCGTTCATCTTTGCCTTTCACTGCCCCCATGACGATCCGCTTTACGTCATGGTCTGGTATGGCGGCGGCATACTGCTGATCGGGTTGACGGGTCGGTTGCTGCTGCCGCGCCTGTCGCGCTGGTAGGCAGTGCGCGTTTGCCCTGGATGAAACATAAAACGCCCGCCCAGCTTGGGGCAGGGCGGGCGTCCTTTGCAATCGGGTCGGCAGGGGAACGATTTGCCGACCCGATTTACGACCTGGTTCTTTTGGCCAGGTTATTTCTTCGGCGCGGCCATGGCGTCGGTTGCCATGGCATCGGCCTTTTTCTTCGCAGGCTTGGTGGTGGCCATGGCGTCATGCTTGCCCTTGGCCATGCCGTCATGGGCCATCGCGTCGGGCTTCATGGCATCATGCGCCATGGCATCCGGCTTCATCGCATCGGTCTTCATGGCGTCTGGCTTCATCGCATCGGTCTTCATCGCATCGGTTTTGGGCGCGGCCTGAACGACGCCGGCGCCAAATGTTGCGATCGCAAGGGCAGTGAAAACTGTGATGGTGCGCATGTTGATCTCCTCAAGGGTTTCGCCGCCGTCAGAACACGCAGTCCCGGCCGGCGGCCGGCCGGGTTATCGGGCAATCCATAAAATTTCAGCCGCGAACGGCAGCCAGTATAGGCCCGCCGGGACCGCTTTGCACAAAGGCGGCCGCTGCCAGCCCCGGCAGTTTTGCTGCCGGCACCGTGAAGTTTGCCGTGCCGCCGGTCCAACTGCCAAGCTTGATGAGTTCCCGGACGATATTGCGATGGGGCAGGGTGCGCCCGCCATTTTCGCCGGCCTTGATGGCGACTTCAACGCTGCGCGGATCATAGCGCACCAGCCAGACATCGGCGGGCCTGGCCGTGGTGCCGGTAACGGTGACGTTGCTGCCGGCGAGCGCAACCGCAGGTCCACCGGCGCCGCGATCCGTCTTGGCAATCAAGGCCTCCAGCGGCGGACGGGTCGACCCGGTGATATTGGCGCGTCCATTGATGACGATCTGCGGCGTCCAGACCTGGGCGTTACCAAAGGCCCGGGCATAATCCCATTGGCGATCGGTAAACTGCTGCTTGGCGAAACTGTCTTTCCAGCCAAGCCCATCCCAATAGGTAACGGCAAAGGACAAGGCCAGAATGTCGGGCCTTGTCGACAGGGCGTTCACATTGGCGTTGGCCGGCGGGCAGGATGAACAACCCTGGGACTGGAATAATTCGATGACGGTCGGGTGGATCGCATCGGCGGCCTCAACCGAGGGGGCCATCAGGGTTGCGGCCAGCAGGGCGGCGGCAGCGCGGTGGATCGACATCGGCACATGACTTTCACAACAGAGGTGCCACTAGGTTCGACACCTTTTGCACGAAGGTTACAGCCTGCCGGTTTGTCGGTCCTGCGGGCCTCAGGCCCAGCCTTCCAGCACCTGATCCGGCGGCCGGTGGCCATCGGCCCAGACCCTTATGTTGGCGATGACCTTTTCGCCCATGGCCTGTCGCCCTTCAAAGGTGGCGCTGCCCATGTGCGGCACAAGGACGACGCCGGGCAGGTCCATCAGCCGGGGATCGATGGCGGGTTCGTTTTCAAAGACATCGAGCCCCGCCCCGGCGATGCGCCCGGCTGCAAGCGCTTCGCAAAGCGCATTTTCATCGACAATCTCACCGCGCGCCGCGTTGATCAGATAGGCGTTGCGCTGCATCAGCATGAATTGTTTGGCCCCGATCAGATGATGGGTGTCGGCGGTGTGCGGGCAATTGATGGTGATGATGTCCACCCGGCCGAGCATGGCATCAAGATTTTCCCACCATGTCGCCTCAAGCTCTGATTCGATGGCAATCGGCAGGCGATGGCGATTGTGATAATGGACTGTCAGGCCAAAGCTGCGCGCCCGGCTGGCCACGGCGCGGCCGATGCGCCCCATGCCAATGATGCCAAGGCGTTTGCCGGTGATGCGAT
This sequence comes from Sphingomonadales bacterium, assembly GCA_038221665.1. Lineage (GTDB taxonomy): Bacteria > Pseudomonadota > Alphaproteobacteria > Sphingomonadales > Sphingomonadaceae > Sandarakinorhabdus. The sequence goes on along the minus strand of JBBRIC010000068.1, from coordinate 11,232 downwards.
GGCCGAGCATGCCGGTGGGCGACCAGCCCCGCCATTCGCCGGCGCGCACCAGTTTTTCGCCTTCGGCAAGCCGGCGCGGCACCGACAGAATCAGCGCCATGACCATGTCGGCGGTATCATCTGTCAGCACGCCGGGCGTGTTGGTGACCGGAATATCGGCGGCACGCGCCGCCGCCAGATCGATATGATCGACACCAACGCCAAAATTGGCCAGCAATTTCATGCGCCCGCCAGCGGCGGCGGCGGCAAACATCGGCGCATCGATACGATCGGTTACCGTTGCCACCATCACGTCGCAGCGGGCTGCGGCAGCGGCCAATTCGGCCTGTGACAAAGGTTCATCGCCAAGGTTCAATTCAACGTCGAACAGCTCGGCCATGCGGGTTTCCACCGGCTGCGGCAGACGCCGGGACACGATGACCTTGGGCCGAGGCCGCGCTGGAATGGCTGCTGACATGCCGGAAAGGGTTGCCCCGGCGCGTTGCCTGCGTCAAGACAGCGACTGTGTCGATGCGCCCGATCTTTTGGCTTTGTGGCCTTGCGCTTGCCAGCCCGCTGCTTGCCGCCAGCACCGAAAATGCCGATGGCACCACCAATTTGCCAAAACCGCGCTTTGCCTCGTTGAAATCCAATTCGGCGATGTTGCGCACCGGCCCCGACGATACGCGTTTCCCGATTGCCTGGGAGTATAAACGCCGCGGCCTGCCGGTGGAAATCATCGCCGAATATGGCATCTGGCGGCAGGTGCGCGACCCCGAGGGCACCCTCGGCTGGATGAACAAATCGCTGCTGTCGGGCCAGCGCACCGGCTTTGTCATCGGCGGCACGCGCGTTCTGTACACCGCCCCCGACCTTCAGTCGCGCATTGCCTGGCGCATCGAACCCGGCACGGTGGTGGCAATAACGCTGTGCGAAAATGTCTGGTGCCGCGTATCGAACGGCGGCCGCTCGGGCTTCATGCTGCGCAGCCAGATGTGGGGCAGCTACCCCAACGAGATCATTTCCGGCTAGTGCATCGTGCCGCTTTGCGGAAAGGCGGCACAATGCACTGATGCTTATTTCGGCGATCGTTTCGCCAAAATCCGCTGCAGGGTGCGGCGGTGCATCTTCAGGCGCCGGGCGGTTTCCGAAACATTGCGATCGCAAAGTTCATAAACGCGCTGGATATGTTCCCAGCGCACCCGATCGGCCGACATGGGTTCAGGCGGTGCTTCGGGGCGGTCACTGCCTTCGGCGGCGAGCGCGCGGACGATGTCTTCAGGGTCGGCGGGTTTGGCCAGATAATCGACCGCGCCGGCCTTGACGGCGGCAACGGCGGTCGCAAGATTGCCATAGCCCGTCAGCATGACGATGCGGACATCGGGCACCATCGCCCGCAATTCCGCCACCAGATCGAGGCCGTTGCCGTCTTCGAGCCGCATGTCGACAACGGCATGGCTGGGCCTGACGCGGGCGGCTTCGATTCGGGCTTCGGCGACGCTGCCGACGGCCGTCACGGCAAACCCGCGCCGGTTGAGCATCATCTGCAAGCGTTGCCGGAATGGCGCGTCATCATCGACCAGCAACAGCGGCTGGGCCGGCGCTTCGGCAGTACTTGAGGTATCTGGGGTGGTGGCCATGGCGCATCAATCCTTTTCAACTGCTTCAATATGGGGCCGTGGCCAGCGTACGTCCACCTGGGCGCCGCCGCCGGTGCGATTGCGAAAGGCGAGACGCCCGCCGGTGCGTTCGATGAGCGTTGTTGCGATGAAGATGCCAAGGCCGGTGCCATCGGCGCCTGAATGCGAGGGGCCGAGATCGGGTTCGCCAAGCCGGGGCAGCATCTGGGGATCAAAACCGCTGCCGTCGTCAACAATGCTGACGGTGATTTCAGCCGGCGTGCCACCGGCACGCAGATCAACGGCGGAGCCAGCGTGGCGAACGGCATTCGAGACCAGATTTTGCAAGCCGTGCAGCAATTCGGGGGAGCGCCGGACCATCGGTTGCGGCGCCGGCGCATCGATCCTGACCGGCACGCGTTTTGGCTGCACATTGTGCGCGACTTCGTGGAGCAAGACATCGAGGCCGAGCATGGCAAAAGGGTCTTCGGCCTCGGCGCGCTGGGCGATGCGAACCAGGATGCCGCGGCTGCGTGCAGCCTCTGATGCCAGTAGCCGGATATCATCGCCAAATTCAGGGTCGTCGCCCAGCGCCTCCGAAAGGCTATGGGCGATCAGGCGGATGGTGCCGAGTGGCCCGCCCAGTTCATGCGCAGCGGCAGCGGCGAGGCTGCCCAGTGCCGACATTTTGGATTCGCGGGTCAGCGCCGCTTCGGTGGCAAACAGGGCGCGGGCCCGGTCCCGGGCTTCGGCCGATACCAGCCAGAGATAAATACCAAGAAAGCCGATGGCCAGGGCCAGCGCCGTCGCGAGGCCAAAACGGTACAGCCGGGGCAGGTCGGGCGGGGCGCCATACCAGGGCAGCGGCGATGACCAGAACCACAAGATGACGAGGATCGCCCCGGCCAGCGCCCCCAATAGCAGCATTGCCCGCGACGGCAGCAAGGTGGCGGCAATGGTGACGGGGACGATCAACAGGATCGAAAAAGGATTGGCAAACCCGCCGGTCAGAAAGACCAGAAAGCCTGCCTGCAACAGATCAAAGCCGAGGTGGAGCGCAAGTTCGCCGCCCTGCAGCCGGGCGTTTCTTGGATGGAGGGTCATCAGGCCGAAATTCAGCACGGCAGAGGCGAGGACAGCCGCCCCGAGCGAGGTCCAGTGCAGCGGAAACCCCAGCACCACCCCGACAAAGATCAGGGTGACGACCTGACCACCGATGGCGATCCAGCGCAGGATCGCGAGCGTGCGGACCCGCACACCAGGCCGGTCGAACGCCGCCGCCGCGATCGAAGGCCTTTCCATCACTATTTGCTAGGCGCGAACGCTGCCAGGTTCCATGCGACATAGCGGCATATTGGCCAGCCGCGCCGCCATGGTCGAACCGATCAGAGCGATGGGCCCTGTGCAGGCTTTGCCGTTCGGACCGGCAGATCCTTGAACAGCCGGGCGATGCCGCTGGCGCGCGCATCGGTTGCTGCGAGGCTGCGCGCTGTGACGCCGCTATTGTCGGTGATGTCGGGATTTGCGCCGGCCTTGACCAGCAATTCGGCCATGGTCACATCGCGGTTCTGGGTCGCCTTCAGCAAGGGTGTTTCGCCGAGCCGGTTCTGGCCATTAGGCTGCGCCTTCACCGACAGCAAGGTCGCGGCGCCATCCGCCCAGCGGGTCTGGGCGGCGAGCAACAGCGCCGTGTTGCCATCACGATCACGAGCATCGGGATTGGCGCCATTGCCGAGCAGGAAGCCCAGCCAGGTTGCATCCTGACGCCGTGTGACGATGTGCAGCGCGGTTTCCCCGCTATCTGAATCCTTCACATTGACGACGGTATTGCCGGGTTTTTTCAGATATTCGGTGGCCTTGGCGCCATCCTTGTCCTTGACGGCCTTGAGGAAATTGAAACTGTCGCTGAACTGGGCGCCGGCCGGGGTGGCGAGCCCGATGGCGATTGCCAGCATCAGGCCAGATCCGATCGATCGTATCCGCTGCATCGACAATTTTCACGCCTCCGACTATTTCGCTTTTATGGTCCTGCATAATCTTTCGCGGCAGCGATGAACAGGCGGCTGTTGCCGGTGCTGGCGGTGGCCGGGCTTTTGGCGGCGTTGGTCCTTGGCTGGATGCGATTTTCGGCGCCCGCGCCGCCCTTGGGAAATCTCGCGGGTTCCAGCCTTGGCGGGGCCTTTGCACTGATCGATCAGGATGGCAGGGTGGTGACCGACCAGGCTTTTGCCGGCCGCTATCGCCTGATGTATTTCGGCTACACGAGCTGCCCCGATGTTTGCCCGACCGACATGGGCCTGATCGCCCGGGGTGTCGCCGATTTTGCCAAAAAAAGCCCGTCCCTGGCGGCAAGAGTCGCACCGATCTTTGTCACGGTCGATCCGGAACGCGACGATATAGCCTCGATAAAGGCTTTTGTGCGGGCCTTTGGCCCCGATATCACCGGCTTGACCGGCAATGTCCCGGCCATCGCTGCTGCGCGCAAGGCCTATGGCATTTATGCTCGAAAAGTGCCGACCAGCGATCCGCAAAACTATCTCGTCGATCATTTTGCAGTGATCTATCTGTTCGGGCCCGACGGCGCCCCGATAGCCTTTTTGCCGCACGGATCGAGCGCTGGCGAAGTCACGGCAATGCTGGAAACCTATGTCCGATAAGCCGTTCTGGGAGACTATCCCGCTCAACCGGATGAGCCGGCCGCAATGGGAAAGCCTGTGCGATGGTTGCGGCAAATGCTGCGTCCACAAGCTGGAGGATGAAGAAACCGGCGAAGTTTTTCCAACCAATGTCGCCTGTCGCCTGCTCGATACGCGGACTGCCCAGTGCAAGGATTATCCAAATCGCAAGGCCCATGTGCCGGAATGCGTCCGCCTGACGCCCGCCGTGCTTGAAACGATCGATTGGCTGCCGGCATCCTGCGCCTATCTGCGGGTGCATCGCGGCCAGGGCCTGGCAGATTGGCATCCATTGATCAGTGGCGACCCCGCCTCGGTTGTGCGCGCCGGCATTTCGGTGCGCGGCAAGACGATCAGCGAAGATGACGTCGGCGATCTCGAAAATTTCATCATCGAGGGCGATCTTTGATGCTGTTCCGCCGTGCTGAACTGCCGGCGCTGATCGAGATTGCGGGCCGGCAATTGCCGCTGATCGCCCGGCGGCGCACAGGCTCGCGGGGGATTCGGCTGAGCGCCGATCCGATCCTTGGTGCCGTTCGCATCAGCCTTCCGGCGCGCGGCGGCATCCGCGAGGCACTGGCATTGATCGATGGTCATCGCGGCTGGCTGGCCGGGCAGATTTTGAAATGGCCTGTCGCCCGGCCGTTTTTGCCCGGCAGCCGCATCCCCTTTGATGGCGGCGAACTGTTGATCGACTGGGCCGAGCATTACCCGCGCACGCCGCAGCGCATGGATGCGACGCTGCGGGTTGGCGGCCCACGGTCGCTGTTGGCCGGTCGCGTGCTGCGTTGGTTAAAGGCAGCCGCGCTGGCCGATATTACGCCTGCCACCCATGCGCTGGCAGCGACGGTGGCGCAGTCTGTGCAGCAAATCCGCGTCGGCGACCCTAGGGCTCGCTGGGGCAGCTGCGCCAGCGGCGGCCGGATTGCCTTTAGCTGGCGGCTGATCCTGGCACCGCCGATAGTGCGCCATCACATTGTCGCGCATGAGGTTGCGCATCTCGTTTATGCCAATCATGGCCCGGAATTTCACACCCTGCTGGCCCGGCTTGACGGCAATCAACGGCAAACCCGGGCCTGGTTGCGCGGGCATGGGGCTGGATTGCATTGGGTGGGGCGCGATCCCTAGAGCAAACGTCGGCTGCCCGCGTGGTGCTCGCCTAGATGCGCTTGGCAACCGCAATTGCCGCGCGCACGCCGGCGCGGATGGCGGCCTGCATCAGCGGGAAACCGCTGGCGCCGGCATGAACGGCGGCGGCATCGCGATGTTCGACCTCATCGGCGCGATAATCATCGACCATCGCTGCCAGCTCCGGGTCGGCGCCGCCGGCCAGCGCCTCGGCCTGTTCGCCATAATGCTGGTCGATGACGGTTTCGACGGCAACCGTTGCGGCCATCGCGGCGCGCGGACCGAGCAATGCCGTCGCAGCGCCAAGTGCATAGCCAGCGACATGCCAGACCGGTGCAAACAGCGTCGGCCGCACGCCGCGCGCCAGCATCAGCGCATCGAAACCCTTCAAATGGCGGGCTTCCTGCGCCGCCATATGCTGAATTTCGCCCGATACCCGGCCCCTGCTGCCCATCACCGCCAATTGGCCGGCATAGATGCGCGCCGCGCCATATTCGCCGGCCTGATCGACCCGCACCATCGGGCGGGTGTCGACGCGGGGGTCGCCGGGCAGATGCCTTATTTCAGTCGCCATAGCGCGGTCGCTCCGATCAGCGTGGACAATATCGCATTCCAACCTGCCATGGAAATGCCGAACAGGGACCAGGGAATGGCGTCGCAGCGGATGAGCGGCTGGTTGAGGATCTGGGTCAGCATTTCAGCCGAACTGCCGCTGACGATCGGCGCCGTGCAGCGTGTAAAACCCTGCCACCAATGGAGTTCGACGCCGGTGTGAAACATGGCGATGCCAGCGCCCGTCAACACCGCCAGCGCCGACAGGATCAGCACCAGCCGATTGTGCCGCAACGCCCAACTGGCAAGGGCAAGCCCCAGCGCCGCAACCAGCGCATAGCGTTGCCACAGGCACATTTCACAGGGCGCCAACCCGCCCAGATATTGAAAGCCCAGCGCACCAGCCAGCAATGCCGCAGGCCCCAGCAACAACAGCGCCGTTGCATCGCGCCTGTCAGAGCGCATATTTTACAACGACAAAGCCCCCGACAAACAACGCCATCGCAGCAAGGGCCAGGGAATGGAAATATTTGTCGATCAATGCCTGGGCAGCAGCGCCATAGCGCCGCAGGACCAGCGCGACGAGAAAAAAGCGCCCGCCCCGCCCCAGCAGCGAGGCTGCAAGGAGGATCGGAATGCCAAGCCCGACGCTGCCAGCGGCGATCGTTGCAACCTTGTAGGGGATAGGCAGAAAGGCAAAGGCCAGCATCCATAAAAAACCATGCTGCTTGATGCTGGCCGCAAAAGCGATGAAACGATCTTCATAGCCATAAACATGCAGCAACGGGATGCCGACAGCCTGGAACAGCAAGGCCCCGATGGCATAGCCGAGCAAGGCGCCAAAGACCGATGCGACGGTTGAAACGGCGGCATAGCGCAAGGATTTTTCGGGCCGCGCGATCGACATCGGGATCTGCATGATGTCGGGCGGAACCGGGAAAAATGACGAATCGGCAAAGCTGATCGCCATCAACCATTTTTCGGCGCCGGGCCCGCTGGCGCGCGCCAAAGTCCAATCATAAAGCCGACGAAGCACGAGGGGCCGATCCAATCCTGTCGGGGTTCGATGCTGCCCCATAGGCAGCTATCGCCAGCGGCGCAATCGCTGCGGTGCACCAAGACGCAAACGGTTGCGGCAGCCGGCTATTTCTGGGCGCTGGCCTTGCCGGCAGACAGTGCTGCAGCAGTTTGCACCGGCGCGACCGGCCCCAGTCGCGACAGCAATTTCGTCGCATAATCGAGCTGGAAATCGATAACGCCCTTTTTCTTCAGATCGTCGGACGTGGCGATGAAGCGCGGATCGGGCTTGGCATCGGTTTCGACGAGTTTTTCGGTGCCATCCTTGATTTCATTGATCAGATGCTTTTTCAGATCGGCCTCCCGCAGGCGCGGCCGATCGGCGCGCGTGGCGTCGGACAATTGCGGCACGGCGACATCGGGTTCGATCCCGTTTTCCTGCACGCTGCGGCCAGAGGGCGTGAAATAGCGCGCCGTCGTCAGCCGCAAGGCGGTATCCTGGCCCATCGGGATCAGCGTCTGCACCGAACCCTTGCCAAAACTGCGCTGGCCGATGACGATGGCGCGGCGCTGGTCCTGCAAGGCTCCGGCCACGATTTCAGCGGCGGAAGCCGAGCCTTCGTCGACGAGGACGACAATCGGCTTGCCACCGGTTAGATCGCCGGATTTGGCGTAATAGCGTTGAATATCATTTTTGGTGCGGCCACGTTGCGAGACGATTTCACCCCGGTCGAGGAAGACGTCCGACACTTCGATTGCCTGATCGAGCAAGCCACCGGGATTGGAGCGCAGGTCAATGACATAGCCGGCAAGGTTGCTGCCCAGCTTTTTGTCGATGCTGGCGACAGCCGCGCGGGTGGCGTCGCCGGTCTGTTTGTTGAAGGTTGAGATGCGGATGACGCCGACATTGCCGCGCGTTTCAAATTTTACCGGCTTGATCTGGATGACTTCGCGGGTCAGGGCGAAATCCAGCGGTTTGGTCGCGCCTTCGCGAACGATGGTCAGCTTGACCTTGCTGCCCGGCAGTCCGCGCATCTTGTCAACGGCGTCCTGCAACGTGGTGCCATAGATCAGCTCACCATCGAGATGGGTGATATAATCGCCGGATTTGATACCGGCACGGGCGGCGGGGGTATCATCCGTTGGTGCCACCACCTTGACGGCGCCATCTTCGGTGGTGACGGTCAGGCCGAGCCCGCCATATTCACCATCGGTAGTTTGGCGCATATTCTGGAAATCCCGCGCATCCAGATAGGATGAATGGGGATCGAGGCTGGCCAGCATGCCGTTGATGGCGCCTTCGATCAGTGTCTTGTCGTCGACCTTGTCGACATAATCGGCACGGACGCGTTCGAACACGTCCATCAGCGAATCAAGCTGCTTGTACGTATCGCTTTCGGCTGCGGCGCGGACCGCTACGGTGGCTGGGATCAACGCCAGTGCAATCACAGGCAGGGCAAGTTTCCAACGCGGGATCATGGCGAAACACAGCCTTTTTTCGCAGCAAGATTTGCAACCTTAGCAGAATTGCCTGCGTTGAACAGAGTGCTGCTGGTCGCATCGTTGACGGTCAAACCGTCATCTTTGTCGACGATGCTGCCCCGACGCAATTGAAGGAAAAACCGACATGCCGATGATCGAAACCGATGATGGAACTGCCCTTTATCTAAAGGAATGGGGCGAAGGTCCGGCCGTCGTGCTGATCCATGGCTGGCCGCTCAGCGCCGATAGCTGGGATGATCAGGCGATGGCGCTGGCCGACGCCGGCTATCGCGTCATTGCCTATGACCGTCGCGGCTTTGGCCGGTCGGACCAGCCCTGGGAAGGTTATGATTATGATACGCTCGCCGATGATCTGGCGGCGGTGATCGAAGCCTGTGACGCCGAAGATCCGGTGCTGGTCGGCTTTTCGATGGGCGGCGGCGAAGTGGCGCGCTACCTGTCGCGGCACGGCAACGCGCGCAAGGTTGCCTTGATCAGCTCGGTGGTGCCGCTGATGCTGCAAACCAGCGACAACCCCGATGGCGTGCCGCAGGCGGCGTTCGATGCGATGGCAGCCGGCATAAACCAGGATCGCGCCGATTTCTTCATGGGCTTTTTCAAGGCTTTCTATGGCGTCGGTTTGCTCAGCCACCCGGTTAGCGATGCCCAGTTGCACTGGTCGCAGATGATTGCCTTGCAAGCCGGCCTCAAATCGACGCTGGATTGCCTCGATGCGTTTGCAACGACGGATTTCAGGCCCGATCTGGCGGCCTTTACCATGCCGACGCTGATCATTCACGGCACGGCCGATGAGACGGTGCCGATTGCAGCGACGGCGCGCGTGGTGGCAGCGTCAATCCCGCACGCGACATTGATCGAATATGATGGCGCGGCGCACGGCTTGCTGGCGACTCACAAGGATCGGGTCAGCGCCGATCTGCTGGCATTTCTGGCCGCATAGAGCATCGTGCGGAAAGGTGGCACCGGCCCCCCAACCACCCCGTAGCTAAAAAGCCTGGGTGGTTGGGTGGTGGAGCGGGCCGGTGCCGCCATTCCGCAAAGCGTCACGATGCACAAGCGGCGGCGATCCGGCCGTCCCCGTTACCCGTCGCGGTGATAGGGGTGGCCGGCAAGGATCATGCTGACCCGGTAAAGCTGTTCCGCCAGCATCGCCCGCACCAGCATATGCGGCCAGGTGGCGGCGCCAAAGCCGAGCAGCAGATCGGCATCGGCGCGCGTTGTGGCGTCATGGCCGTCGGCAGCGCCGATCAGGAACCGGATTTCGCGGGTGCCCTCGTCGCGCCACAGGGCGAGCATTGCCGCCAGTGCCGTCGACGACAGGTCACGCCCGATTTCATCGAGCACGACGGTCTTGCCGCCTTCCCATCGCGGCCAGGCCCCCGTGTCGCTGATTTCAGTGACCAACAGCCCGCCGCGCAGGCGTTTTTGATACCGATCGACCAGCGCCGCCTCGGGCGATGTGCCGATGCGGCCACGCGCCACGATATGCAGCTTCACGCCTCAGCCAAGCTTGCGCGGATCACCCAGCGCGGGGTCCCGGGCATCGGGTTCCGGGGCGGATCGCGCCTCCCGCAGGTCGCCCATGCGGGGTTCGCCCTTGTTGGGTTCTGAATCAAAGGCCCACATGCGTTCCAGATTGTAAAATTGCCGCACCTCGGGGCGAAAGATATGGACGATGACATCGCCCGCATCGATCAGCACCCAGTCGGCCGTCGGCAGCCCCTGCACGCGCGCCGGGCGGCCGAATTCGGATTTGCATTTTTCGGCGATCTTCATGGCCATCGATGCGACCTGCCGGCCCGACCGGCCGCTGGCAATGACCATATAATCGGCAATGCTGGTTTTGCCGGCAAGCGGGATCGAGACAATCTCCACGGCCTGATCATCATCGAGCGATTGCATGACCATCTTGTGCAAGGCTTCGATATGGGCGTCGATCCTCGCTGCCGCAGCGGCCTGAACCTGTGGGCCGGTCAGGGAAGTCTTGGTAATCGTCGTTTCAGTCGTCAACGGGAGCGTCCTATTCTGTCTTCAATCGTTTGGCCCAATCGGGGTCGGCGGCACGAATTGCTGTTGCAGACAATGCCACGGGCCGCACATTCAAGATGATGATCGCAGGCAGCGTCCATTTTGTCCAATCACCGGCGGCGCTGGCCGGGCGTCGCCACCGCCGGGCCCAGGCCATTGCCGGCGAGATCAAGGCTGTTCCCATATAGCGCGGCCGCGTCAAAACAGCAATCGGCAGGCTGCGCACAAAGCCGCGCCAGCGCCACCAGCGGTGCAATTCGGGCAAGATATCGGCCCCCATCAACCAGATGAAGCGGGTATCGGGCAGCCGGCGTTGCAGCGCCTTCACCGTATCGATGGCATAGCGCGTTCCCAATTCCGCCTCGATCAGCATCGGGCGGATGCGCGGATGACGGGCCATGGCATCGGCCGAAGCGAGACGGATGCCAAGCGGCGCCATGCCCTCTGCCGATTTCAGCGGGTTTTGCGGGCTGACCAGCCACCAGACTTCGTCCAGCGCCAAGAGGCGCATGGCTTCAAGGCTGATGTGGCGATGCCCGGCATGGGCCGGATTGAACGAGCCGCCAAGAAGGCCGATGCGTTTCAGGGCCTGACCTGTCCATTGCCGATGACCAGGGTCTTGTAAGTGGTCAGGCCTTCCAGCGCCACCGGCCCGCGCGCATGCAGCCGGCCGGTGGCGATGCCAATTTCAGCGCCAAATCCGAATTCACCGCCATCGGCAAATTGGGTCG
>JBBRIC010000067.1:0-14234 GCA_038221665.1 Sphingomonadales bacterium | reverse complement strand
CCGATGGCATAACCATCAAAGCCGATCGTCATCAGCGCGGCGGCGGATTCGGCCCGCAATCGTTCATCGAGCCCGCCCTGCTGGATACCGAACAGCGCCGCGGCATCGGCATGATCGGGCGCGCTGTCAAAGGCCGTTCGGCTGCGCGCCGCCCAACGCATCGATCGCTGCATGGCGGCCTCCATCGCTTCACGGGCGGCGGGGAGCGCGATCAGTTCATCAAAGGCCATGACGATGTCGCTGCCCAGCAAACGCTGTATCTCGATCGAGCGTTCGGGGCTGAGCAAATGCCGCGAGCCATCCAAATGGCTGGCAAAGGCCACGCCTGCCTCGCTGCGCCGGGTCAGTGCCGACAGGCTCATTACCTGATAGCCGCCGCTGTCGGTCAGGATCGGGTGATCCCAGCCCATGAAATGATGCAGCCCGCCCAGCCGGGCGATGCGTTCGGCGCCGGGTCGCAGCATCAGATGATAGGTATTGCCAAGGATGATATCGGCGCCGGCGGCGCGCACTTCGGCGCTGCGCAGGCCCTTGACCGTGGCAGCGGTGCCAACCGGCATGAAGGCCGGAGTGCGGATGTCACCGCGTTGCATGGCGATATTGCCGGTACGGGCCTTGCCATCGGTGGCGGTGATATTGAAGGCAAAGCGGGTTCGGGATTTCACGCTGAACGTCATAGCGGCAAGCTGGCGTTACTCAAAGCGAGCGCCAACTACATTTGAACCAATAAAATGCCAGCATTTTCGATATTGCCAATTCAGCCGTCGCCCCCCATTTTGGAAGGTATCGCGCATTGTCGCGATACAGGGATCAGTCGCTTGATATATTGTCTGGCAAAGGCCGCACCCGAGGCTGATCCGGCGGTCATGATGACCGGCGGCCTGGCAGCATGACCGACATTTTCATCTCGTTTGCGCGCTCGATGGAAGCCAGCGCAGACCGTATCAAGGCCGCCCTGAAGGACGCCGGCTATCCCGTCTGGAGCGATGCCGATTTGCCAGCGAACCTTGATTATGCCGATGTGATCGAAGAAAAATTGCGATCGGCGCGGGCCGTTGTCGTGCTCTGGTCCGCCGATGCCGTCAGATCGCAATGGGTCAGGGCCGAGGCCGACCTGGCACGGGGCTGCGGCACGATCGTGCAGGTCATGCTCGATGCAACACCTTTGCCCCTGCCATTCAACCGGCTGCAATTTGTCGATCTGCAAGGTTGGAGCGGGGACACAAATGCGCCTGGCTGGCGAAAATTGCTCGCCAATATTTCGCGGCTGTTCGATGCCCATGCGGCCACGGCGCAATTGGCTGCCCAGCTGGACTTTCCAACCCAGATTCTGCCGGAAAAGCCATCGATTGCGGTGTTGCCATTTACCGACATCAGCGCCAGGCAGCAGCAGGAATATTTCGCCGACGCTATCACCGAAGACATCATCACGGCACTATCGCGATGGCGCTGGTTCTTTGTAATCGCCCGCAATTCCAGCTTTGCCTATAAGGAACGGCGGGCTGAATTGCATGAAATCGCATCCGCCCTGGGCGTCCGCTACATCGTGGAAGGCAGCGTGCGCAAAATTGGCCGGCGGGTGCGGGTGACAGCGCAACTTGTCGATGCGGCGACGGGCATTCATCTCTGGGGCAGCAATTTTGACAGTGAACTGGTCAATATTCTGACTGTGCAGGACAGGATTGTCGAAAATATCGTGCAATCGATCGAGCCAACGGTATTTTCGAATGAAAGCGCGCGGATCATGCGCAAGCCATTGGCGGATTATACCGCCTTTGATTGCTATCAGCGCGGGATGTGGCATCTCAATCAAGTCACACGCGAGCATTCTACCCAGGCTGCGGCATTGTTCCGAGAGGCGATTGCCCGGGATCCGGAATTGGCCCTTGGCCATATCGGCTTGTCACGCATTCTCTACGGTGCTGCCACTGTCTATGGCTGGTCAAATGATCATGATGCCGATCTTTTGGAATCGCATCGGGCCGCGCATACGGCGATCGGGCTCGATCCCAGTGACGCCAATGGCTATTTTGCGCTTTCAGGAGCTGCGCTGTATCTTGGTCGTCACGGGGAAGCGCTGGCAGCGGCGCTGAAGGCTGTCGAATTGAACCCCAATCTTGCCTATGTTCAATTTCGATTGGCGCAAGTGCTGATCTATGCCGGGCGGCCCGCCGATGCGGTGCAGCCGATGCTGCAAAGCCTTGGCTGCAGTCCCATCGATCCGCAACTGGGCGCCATGCGCGGGACACTCGCGCTCGCTTATTATCAATCCCGCAACTATGCCGCCGCCGTGATCGAGGCGCGCGAAGCCAAGACCAATGGCTTTGCAGCTGGCCAGGCCCTGCTGGCGGCGTCACTGGCTAAACTTGGCCGTCTGGATGAAGCGCGCGCGGCATTGCCGGCCGAAAGCCTCGCGAGAGTACTGAAAGCGACGGCGCGGCTTGCAACCTATGTCAATGACAGCGACCGCGATCATCTGCTGGAAGGTCTGATGTTGACCGGCGTGGCGGCGGTACCGATCCCGGGTAGCATAGGGCCGTCGGATGCCTGACGACGTTACACTGTCGGGCAATTAAAGTTTGTCGGCACCACGCTCGGTAGCACGGCTGAAATTTGTCAGGCAGCGGCAGCCTGTTTCTTGCCGGCTTTCAATTCCTTGGGCATCGGACCTTTCAACATGATCGTCAGGCCGCATTCGGGTTCCCAGATCGCCAGTTCAAAACTATAGCCCGGGGCCCAGGCGAAACTGATCGGAATTGGCGGTTTTGCCGACAGCGCATAGTAAATGCTGCCGCGCAAAACCTCTTGCAAGCCCTTGGGAAATTGATCCACATAAGCCTGAAATGCCTTGGTTATTTTCGATGATGGCAAAGATAATGCCCCGACATCAAGCTTTGCACCGGGGGCAAACAAGGCGGCATTTTGGCTGAATGGCCCGATTTCATCATAATCAAATCGACGGTTGATGACACGCATGACGCTTGCAATCATTGGCATGTAAAATCCCTCCCGTTGGCGTGAACGTAAATGCTGGATTTTTTGATCGTCTTGTCGTCACCATCAGGTTGCAACCGCAGAGTGCCAAAATGTATCAGGGACCCGATCGCGAACTAACTACCTGCGATGCTTTTTGTATCTCATGAAAACGCGCGCCGATCAATTGCTTGCGACGCGCGGCCTGGCTGAAAGCCGGACGAGGGCCCAGGCCTTGATTCTCGCTGGCCTCGTCTATGCCGGAACGCGGCAGGTGGCAAAGGCGGGTGAGCTGATCGCTGACGATGTCGAACTGCTGGTAAAGGGTCGTGATCATCCCTGGGTATCGCGCGGCGGGGTCAAGCTGGCGCATGGTCTCCAGCATTTTCAATGGGATGTGGCGGGGGCGGTGGGGCTGGATATCGGTTCATCGACAGGCGGCTTTACCGATGTGCTGCTGGCCGGCGGCGCGACGCGGGTTTATGCGGTGGATAGCGGCACCAACCAATTGGCCTGGAAATTGCGGCAGGACCCGCGTGTCATCGTATTGGAACAACGGAGCGCACGCCTGCTCAGCGGCGACCATATCCCCGAATCGGTCGATATCATCGTCTGCGACGCAAGCTTCATCAGCCTGCAAAAGGTGCTTGCAGTGCCGCTGGGTTTTGCTGCCGGGCAATGCCGGCTGCTGGCATTGGTCAAGCCGCAATTCGAGGCCGGGCGCAGCGAGGTTGGCAAGGGCGGTGTCGTGCGCGATCCGGCCGTCCACCAACGCGTCTGTGATGACGCCATGGCCTGGCTGGCCGCCCAGCCGGGCTGGCAGGTGACGGGGCTGACCAGCAGCCCGATCACCGGCCCCGAAGGCAATGTCGAGTTTTTGCTGGCGGGAACACGCAACGCCCCGTAAAGGCGTCGGCGTGACAGGTTCCCCCTGACCGGGGATGAAAAGGGAACCCGGAACCAGCGCAAGCTGCAATCCGGGGCTGTGCCCGCAACTGTGACCGGCGAGTGTTCGCCCCATATGCCACTGAGGCAAAGGCCTGTTTTCAGGCCGGAGCCATGGGAAGGCGGGGCGAAGATGTTGACCCGGGAGCCAGGAGACCTGCCTGTCACGGTCGTTCCTTCGCGCGGACGGGGTTTTCCGGGCGGTCGAGGTAGGGTCATTCTGGCCTTGCTCTCGCGTGTGCGACGCCGTTGGGGTCGTGCGCGCGAATGAACTTGTCCTTTTGTCGTGAAGCCGAAAGCCGGTGCCGTCAATCGCGGTATTCCGGGCGCGTGGCCCCTTTTGTCGAACCAGAAGGCAGGCATTTTACCATGAAATATTTGATTACATTTGCGGCGTTGCTGGCTGCGATCCCCGGACAAGCGGCTGATACCGATCTGATCGTTGTCACCGCCAATCGTACCCCGCAGCCGCTGTCACGCATCGGTCAATCGATCAGCATCATCGATCAGGCCCGCATCGACCAGCGCCAGGTCAATAATATCGCCGACATCCTGCGGGAAGTGCCGGGCGTCAGCATTGCTCGCAACGGCGGCCTCGGCGGCGTCACGTCGGTATTCATCCGCGGCGCTGAAAGCGACCAGACCGTGGCGTTGATCGATGGCGTCAAGATCAACGATCCGGCGGCGCCCGGCGGCGGCTTCAACTTTGGCAATCTGCTGATCGGCAATATCGAACGCATCGAAGTGCTGCGCGGCGCCCAATCGGTGCTGTGGGGCAGCCAGGCGATCGGCGGTGTCGTCAACATGATCACCGCAGCCCCGACCGACACATTGCTGGTCAATGCCCGTGCCGAGGGCGGCTATCGCGGCACGGCGCAGGTCGTCGGCAATATTTCCGGCAAGGCCGGGCCATTGTCGGCAAGCGTTGGCGGCGGCTATTTTCGCACCGACGGCATTTCGGCGTTCAGCGAGGCGCGCGGCGGCAAGGAACGCGATGGCTTTGAAAACTGGGGCGCCAATGCCCGGCTGGAACTGGCATTGGCGGCAAATCTGGCGTTGGAGGCACGCGGTTATTATGCCGACAGCCGGGCCGATGCAGACGGCTTTGCACCGCCCAGTTTTGCTTTTGGCGATACGCGCGACACCTCCAAAACTCGTGAGATCATCGGCTATACCGGGCTGAAGGCGGCGTTTTTCGACGGCCGGTTCCGCAACCGCCTGGGCTTTGCACTGACTGATGTGCGCCGCCGCAACTATGATCCGTCGAGCGGGCCGGAACCGACGTTCCGCGCCAATGGCCGCAACGAACGCTATGAATATCAAGGCGTTGTGGATTTTTCCAAAGGCTGGCAGGCAACATTCGGGGCAGAACGCGAAAATTCGCGCTTTGACACGGGTCCCGGCAGCGGCGCCAGCGCCAGAATCAACAGCGTCTATGGCCAATTGGTTGCCAGCCCGATCCTTGGGCTGACCCTGACGGCCGGCTTGCGCCATGATGATCATGATCGTTTCGGCGGCGCGACGACCTTTGGCGGCAGCGGCGTTTATTCGCCAAACGCCGGTGCGACGACGCTGCGGGCAAGCTATGCCGAAGGCTTCAAGGCGCCGTCGCTTTTCCAGCTGTTCAGTGATTTTGGCAACACAAGGCTGCGTCCCGAAACATCAAAAGGCTATGATGTCGGTGTCACCCAGAAATTGCTGGCCGGCGGAATCGAGGCCAGCGCCACCTGGTTTCACCGCGACAGCGTCGACCTGATCGATTTTGCCGCCTGCCCGCGGCCATTGTCCGGGATCTGCGTCAACCGGCCCTTTGGCACCTATGACAATATCGCCAAGGCGCGATCAAAGGGCGTTGAGCTCGGGCTGTTGCTGCGGCCGATCGAGGCGCTGACCTTGCGCGGCAATTACACCTGGCTGGATGCCAGGAACCAGTCGCCGGGTCCAAGGCTGGGCAAGCGATTGGCGCGGCGGCCCGGCGACAACCTGCATGTATCAGCCGATTATCGCTGGAATTTCGGGTTGGAAACCGGCGCGACGCTGACCATGGTCGGGGCAAGTTTTGACAATGCCAGCAACAGCAACCGGCTGGCCGGCTATGTGCTCGCCGACCTGCGCGCCAGCTACCAGCTGACGCCGGCGATCAGCCTTTATGCCCGTATTGAAAATCTGTTCGACGAAAAATACGAAACCGTTCGGCAATATGGCAGTTTTGGCCGTGCTGCCTATGGCGGCGTCCGGCTGCGTTTGTGACGCTGCTGCGGGGCCTTGGCTTGCTGGCGTTCGTGATGAGCGCCACGGCGACGATAGCGGCCCCGCACCGCATCGTGTCGATCAACCCTTGTGTCGATGCAATTCTGGTCGAGGTTGCCGACCTCGGCCAGATCGCCGGCATCAGCCATTATTCGCAGCAGGCCCGCGCCACATCGATTCCGCTAACTTTGGCGCGGCGTTTCAAGGCGACCACCGGGACCGCCGAGGAGGTGATGGCACTGGCCCCCGACATGGTCATTTCAGGTGGCCATGTCGCGCCGTCTACGCTGATGGCCCTGCGGCGGCTGGGCATTCCACTGCTGGAATTGCAGGTGCCCGACAGCATCGCCGACAGCCGCGCCCAGATTGTTGCCGTCGCGCGTGCCGCCGGCCATCCCGAGCGCGGCAGGGCGTTGCAGGCGCGCATCGATGCGGCCCTTGAGGCAGCGCAACCGGCCGATCAAGAGCCATTACGCGCGTTGATCTGGCAGGGCGGCGGCTTGGTGCCGGGCATGGCGACGCTGGCCAATGAACTGCTGGCCCGCGCCGGTTTTCACAACATCAGCGGCGATTATGGCCTGCAGAAATGGGATGTGCTGCCGCTGGAGCGATTGCTGGCGCAGCCGCCAGCGGTTCTGCTGTCGGCCAGCGGCGCCGACGCAAAGGACGATCGCATGTTATCGCATCCGGCGCTGGCTGGCCTTGGCGGTCGCATTACGATCAGGCAATTTCCCTATCGCTTGCTGCAATGCGGCGGCCCGACGATCATTCCGGCGCTGGCGCAGCTGGCGGCGGTGCGGCGGGGGTTGGCCATGCCAGCGGCAACCGTCACCGGCCGATGACCGCCGCGCGCTTGAACCTTTGGCTGTTGGTCGGCATATTGGTCGCTGTCTCGGTCTCGCTGATCGCCGGCCGGGTCTGGTTGCCGCTGGCGGCGTTTCTGGGGCCGCATGACGATCCGCGCTGGCTGATCATTGCTGAACTGCGCGTGCCACGCACGCTGCTGGCCATCATCATCGGCGCGGGGCTGGGGGTGTCAGGGGCCGCGATGCAGGGCTATTTGCGCAATCCGCTGGCCGATCCCGGCCTGTTCGGCGTCTCATCGGGTGCTGCGCTGGGCGCTGTATTATCGCTCTATCTGGGGCTGGGGGGCATGGCATTCGTGCTGCCCGGTTTTGCGCTGGCGGGGGCTGCGCTGACCATGCTGGCGCTGGTGCTGCTCGCCGGCCGATCGGCGAGTCTTATCGTTTTTGCGCTGGCTGGCATCATTCTGGCGAGCGTTACCGGCTCACTGACGGCGCTGGCCATCAGCCTCGCGCCATCGCCGTTTCTGGTTTCGGAGATCGTTACCTGGCTGATGGGCGCGCTGACCGATCGCAGCTGGCAGGATGTCGCCATCGCGCTGCCGCTGACCGTGCTTGGGCTGGCGGTGCTGGCCCGCAGCGGGCCGGCGCTTGACGCACTGACCCTTGGTGAGCCGGCGGCGCGGTCGATGGGGGTCGATATGCGCCGCTTGCAGGGCCTGATCGTCATCGGCGTCGGCCTGTGCGTTGGCGCCGGCGTCGCGGCGGCGGGCGTCATCGGTTTTGTCGGGCTGATGGTGCCGCACCTTGTTCGCCGCGTCGTTGGCGGCCGGCCATCGGCGACGCTGCTGCCGTCGGGTCTTGCCGGCGGGCTGCTGCTGCTGACGGCCGATACGCTGGTGCGCCTGTTGCCCACGGTCAGCGAATTGCGGCTGGGCATTGCCATGTCGTTGCTCGGCGGGCCGTTTTTCCTCTGGTTGCTGATGGCGATGCGGCGGCAATTGCCTTGACCAATTTGCCGTTGATCGCTGAAAATCTGGTCGTGCGCTTTGGCGCTGCGCTGGCGCTGGCGACGGTCAGCCATGGTTTTGCCCCCGGTCGCATCACCGCCTTGCTCGGCCCCAATGGCGCCGGCAAAAGCACCTTATTGGCCTGTCTCGCCGGCCTGCGGCAGCCCGACAGCGGGGTCGCCCGGCTGGGCGACACAGCGATTGCCGATCTGGACCGGCTCGACCGCGGCCGACGCATCGGGTTTCTGCCGCAATCGGCCGATGTGCATTGGGATATCGATGTCGCGACGCTGGTTGGTCTTGGCCGCTATCCGCACCGGTCGGGATGGGGTGAAACGCTTGCCGACAGGGGCGCCATCGACCGGGCGCTCATCGCCACCGACATGGCGCGGCTGGCCGGCCGGCGGGTCGAAACGCTGTCGGGCGGCGAACGCGGTCGGGCCTTGCTGGCCCGTGTGCTGGCGGGGGAACCGCAATGGCTGTTGACCGATGAGCCGCTGGCCAGCCTTGATCCCGCCCATCAACTGGATGTGATGGCGCTGCTGCGCGCCACCGCCGACGCCGGCACAGGCGTCATCATCATCGTCCATGATCTTGGCCTTGCCTTGCGCATGGCCGATGATGCCGTGCTGCTCGCCGCTGGCCGGATAATCGCTGCCGGGCCTGTTGAATCGGTGATGACCCCGGCGCTGCTGGCCACAGCCTATGGCGTTGACATCGTCATCGGCAGGGCTGAATCCGGTCTGCCCTATGTGCTGCCGTTAGCGCGCGGTGGCGCTGGTTCCGGTGGGGCCGCTTGATGCCGCAGGGCGGTATTGACGCTGTTGCCTATTCGCAAAATCGGATATGGGCGCTCGAATGACTGCCCTTGCCCTTGCCAATGCGCCGCTCCGCCGGGGTTCCATGTGGCGGGCCGGCATCGTGCTGGTGCCGCTGCTGCTGCTGCTGGGCGGGCTTTCGGCGCGGCTGTCGGGCTCGACCGAAGGCAACGCCTGGTATCAGACACTGACCCTCCCGTCGCTGCAGCCGCCGGGGCCGGTATTCGGTATCGCCTGGTCGATCCTTTATACCTTGATCGCGGTATCGGCGGCGATTGTCTGGGGGCATCGCCGGGAACCGGGTGGCCGCCAGGCGCTGGCGCTGTTCGCGGTTGGTTTTTTGATCAATCTCGCCTGGTCGCCGACATTTTTTCGTTTCCACCTGATCCTGCCGGCGCTGGCAATCATTGCCGTGATGCTGATCGTCGCCGTGGCAACGATCTTTGCCTATGCGCGGGTCAGCCGGGTGGCGGCATGGCTGTTGCTGCCCTATCTCGTATGGCTGGGCTTTGCCATGTCGCTCAACGCGCGGATCTGGGTGCTCAACCCTGCGGCCGATGCCTTTCAAGTTGGAATTTAGCCATGCAGACTGAAAACAGATTGTTCGAAGATTTTTCGAAGGTCGCCACGTCGGCGCTTGGCACGCTGACGGGCGTTGGCCGCGAAATTCAGGAAAATACCCGCGCCCGGGCACGCGAATTCCTCGGCGGCGTCGATTCGATCGATCGTGATGAATTTGAGGCTGTCAAAGCCAATGCAGCGGCAGCGCGCGACGCTGTTGAAGTCTTGAAGGCCGAGATTGCGGCGTTGCAGGCCGCCGTTGCGGCGTTGCAGGCCGCCGTTGCGGCGCTGCAAGCAGGTGCCGCCGCCGCGAGCCCATCATGACCAACGCCAAAGCGTGATTATCCACAGCTTTCTTGAAGCGCCCGTGATTCGGGCGCTTGCCGAATCGCCCCATGGCTCCCAGCGTGCGCCATCGCAGCGGGGGAGTGCCGCATGGGCCTGATCGACATCGATTACACACCATCGCCGGCCGCACCCATCGACATGCTGGAACATGTCTTCGATGCCAATGGCTGGGCCTTTGAACGCTCTGGCGATGAGGAAATCACCACCTCCATCAAGGCCGGCTGGGCAACATATCAGTTACGGGCGCTGTGGCGCGAGGAAGAAGGCGTCCTCCAGATCATCGCCCGCGCCGATCTGACCTGCCCCGATGAACGCCGGCTGGTGCTTTATGAAGCGCTCGGTCTGATCAACGAACAATTGTGGATGGGCCATTTCGAACTCTGGTCGGTCGATGGCACCGTCTTGTTCCGGCACGCGACCCTGCTCGACAGCGACGATGATGGCGAAAGCCCCGATCTGACGATCGGCCAGGCCGAAGTGCTGGTCGAGGCAGCCGTCGATGAATTCGAACGCTTTTATCCGGTGCTGCAACTGGTGATGTTTGCCGATCGCAGCCCGGCAGATGCCATGGCCGCAGCGCTGCTTGAGACCGTCGGGGAAGCCTGATCGCGTGACCGCGCCGATCTGGCTGCTTGGCGCCGGCAATATGGGCGGCGCCTTGCTGCGGCGCTGGCTGGCCGAGGATATCGGCCCGGTGGCCGTGATCGATCCCGCGGCCGTCGCGTTGCCCGCTGGCATCGACGCTACTGCCACGCCGCCGCCGGGTAGCCCCGATGTGCTGGTATTGGCAATCAAGCCGCAAGGCTGGTGGGACGCCACGGCGCCGCTTGCCGAACACGCTGGCCCTGCCACGCTGGTCGTGTCGATCATGGCCGGGATCGGCATCGACGCACTTCGCCAACGCTTTCCGGCATCGCCGATCATCCGGGCCATGCCCAACATGTCGGCTGCCATCGGGCAGGGGGTAACCGCACTGTTCACCACGGCGGGCGAAACCGCCGAGGCAGCCGGCGAGGCGCTGTTCAGTCCTGCGGGAACAACGGTCTGGCTGGCCGCTGAGGCGGATTTCGACGCGGTCACGGCTGTTTCGGGTTCTGGCCCCGCCTATGTTTTTGGCTTTATCGAGGCGCTGGCGGCAGCAGGGATGGCGGCAGGGCTGGCGCCCGACCTCGCCATGCGCCTGGCGCGCGGAACGGTTACCGGTGCCGCCGCGCTGGCAGCGGTCGATGCAACGCCGGCGGCGGAACTTCGGGCAAGGGTTACCAGTCCCGCCGGCACGACGGCAGCGGGACTCGCCGTACTGTTGCCGGGGTTGACGCCCCTGCTGACGGAAACAGTCACCGCAGCGGCGACGCGGTCGCGGGATATGAGCCTCGATCACACGCCGGACACCCCGTCATCCCGGGCTTGACCCGCGACCCGGTTGTACTTTGGGATATATTTGGCAAAATCGCACTGCTGCAAGCTCAGTCGCCCTGCAAATTTGCCACAATCGCCCGGTCTGGCGCCGGGACAAGCCCCGTCAATACCGCCCAGAACCCACTGACCGAAGTCTGGCCGGCCTCGCCATAGGCGCGGGCCATGCCGGCCTGGAGTTCGGCGAACAAGGCTGCTTCCAGCGCTTCACCCGGTGGCGTCAACCGCAATAGCCGCTGGCGGCGATCGCTGCTGCCGATGCTTTGCTGTACAAGGCCGCTGCCTTGCAGGTCATTCAAGACCCTGCCCAGCGATTGTTTGGTGATGGCCAGCAAGCGCAGCAAGTCGCCAACCGACAGCCCCGGTTGCCGGGCGATGAAATAAAGCGCGCGGTGATGGGCGCGGCCAAAGCCTTCGCGGGCGAGGATTGTATCGGCTCCACGCACCATGGCGGTATAGCCAAAGTATAAAAGCTCGATACCACGGCGGATTTCGGCCTCGCGCAGATACAGCGGTGAAGCGGTGGCGGGTGCTGGCCGACCGGCCGGCGGGGCAAGACGATTTGGGACAGTCATGTTGACATATCTTGCACGATTGCCTAGCCCGATGCAACAAGCTGATCCTCAGGCGTATAAGTCGGCAACAAATTTATTTATTGGCACGTCAGTCAGCAACAATATTACAAGGATCAATTGAGCCATGATCGACGCCACTTTCGACAATCGCGACGGTTTCATCTGGTTCGATGGCGCATTACGCCCCTGGCGCGACGCCAATGTGCATATCCTGACCCATGCCATGCACTATGCCAGTGCCGTGTTCGAAGGCGCCCGCGCCTATGGCGGGGAGGTTTTTGCGCTGTCCGAACACAGCCAGCGCCTGATTGATTCTGCCAAAATCCTGGGTTTCAGTATCCCCTGGACGCGAGAACAGATCGACGCCGCCGTGCGCGAAACGCTGGCCGCCAATAATCTGACCGATGGCTATGTCCGTCCGATTGCCTGGCGGGGGTCGGAACAGATGGGCGTGGCGGCGCAAAAGACCAAACCGCATCTGGCCATCGCCTGTTGGGAATGGGGCGCCTATTTCGGCGCGGAGGCGCTGGCCAAGGGCCTGCGGCTCAACATTGCGCCATGGCGGCGGCCGGCGCCTTACACGGCACCCACCAAATCCAAGGCGGCCGGGCTCTACATGATCTGCACGATTTCAAAACACGCAGCCGAGGACGCCGGCTATAATGATGCGCTGATGCTCGACTGGCGTGGCCAGGTTGCCGAAGCGACCGGCGCCAATATCTGTTTCATCAAGGATGGCACGCTTTACACGCCGACACCCGATTGTTTCCTGGATGGCATCACGCGGCGCACGGTGATGCAATTGGCGCGGCAGCGCGGCCTCGAAATTGTCGAGCGCGCCATCTGGCCCGAGGAACTGGAAAGCTTTCAACAGGCATTTTTGACCGGCAGTGCTGCTGAAGTGACGCCGCTGGCCGAAATCGGCCCGTGGCGGTTCGAGGTCGGGGCGATGACGCAGCAACTGGCGCGCGATTATTCGGATCATGTCAATCGGCGAAATTAGCGCATCGTGCCGCCTTTCGCAAAGCGGCACGATGCTCTGGCACAGGCAAGGCGCGTTGACGCTGGCCAAGCGTCACCCTACAGCCGGCCTGTGCTTGCAGCAGTTCGGGATCAATCATGTTAAGTTCCAGGGGCTGGCGTTGGGCCGTGTTGTTGGCCGCCGTCATGGCAGCATCAGCCGGGACCGCCCAGAACATCGATCCGCGCGTGCTGCAAAAGGTTCAGGGCCAGCTTGGCGCCGGTGGCGGTAGTGGCGCGGTCGATGCAGCGCGTGAGGCCGGCGACCAGCGCGGCATAGCAACCCTGCCGCCCGCCCGGCTCGACACGCGTGAGGAACAGGATCTGCGCCGGGCCGAAGCGCGCGCCGGCCTTGCCCGATTTTACCGGCCGTCACCGATCGAGCGCGAATTTCGGGAACGCCTCGCTGATCCAACGCTGCGCCAGTTCGGCTATGATCTTTTTGCAGCGACGACGAGCACGCCGGGCCCGTTGACGGGCGCTGTTGGCGATGATTTTGTCATTGGCACCGGCGATGATGTGATCGTGCAATTTCAAGGTGCCACCAACGACAGCCAGACCGTGCGGGTCGGCCGCGACGGCCGGATCATCGTTGGCGCGCTGCCGCCGATCCAGGCGGCGGGCCGCCCCCTGTCGGCCGTTCGCCGCGATTTGCAGGCCGCCACCAAACGCACGATGCTGGGGACCGATGTCTTCGTGTCGTTGGGGTCGGTGCGGGCTGTCACCATCTTTGTCGGCGGTGAGGTCGATCGGCCGGGCCAGTATAATCTGACGGCCCTGTCCGATATCAGCGCGGCACTTGCCCAGGCCGGCGGCGTCCGCCGGTCGGGCAGTTTGCGCAATGTCCGCATCGTGCGCGGCGGCAGCAGTTTCAGCGTCGATCTTTACGGCCTGCTTGGCATCGGGTCCCCGCCCGCTGTCCGCCTGCGCGATGGCGACAGTGTCATCGTTCCCGTCATTGGCGACACGGTGGCCATTGCCGGCAGCGTCGCCCGGCCGGGTATTTATGAAATGCGCAGCGGCACCTCGCTGTCGACGTTGCTGGGCTTTGCCGGCGGGCCTTTGCGGCCGCGCGGCAACCAGATCGCCATCAGCCGCATAACCGCCGATGGCAGCGAGCAATTTTTGCGGGCGGCAACGCTCCAGACGGCGCTGGTGCCGGGCGATGGCGTTGAAGTCACCGGCGGCAGCGCTGGCGGCAGCACCGGGCGCGTTGTACTGCGTGGCCACGCCAATAATCGCGGGTCACGGGCGCTGGTTTCGGCGCCGACAATCCGCGATCTTTTGGGCAGCATCAGCGATTTGCAACCCGATACCTATCTGCCGATGGCGATCCTGATCCGCCGCGATCCAGCGACAGCGGCCCGGCGTTTTGAACCGGTCAATCTGATGCAGGCAATCAACGGCCGGCCGGGGGTGGCGCTGCGCAGCGATGATCGACTGTATCTGTTCAGCCGCGACGATATCGATTTCCTCAATCGCACGCCGGTACGCCGTATCGTGCTTGGGCAGCCC
>JBBRIC010000066.1:0-14519 GCA_038221665.1 Sphingomonadales bacterium | reverse complement strand
GGCCAATGCAGCGTTGGGCAATAGCGAAGCGCGGGCGGCATCCGCCTCGGCGACTAGCCGCGCCTGTTCGGCGCTGCTGCGAAGGCTGGCGGCGGCAAGGCTGGCGGCCTCACCGGCATGGCGGGCAGCAAGCGTTTCAGCGGCCGCCAGTTTTGCGCGCGCCTCCGAAAGCCCGCGCGCCGCCGCATCGCGCGCCATGCGTGCCGCGCGTTCGGCAGCATTTGTCGACGCTGCGTCCGCAACAGCCGCTGCCATCGCCGTTTCGGCCGCCGCCAGCGCCGCTTCGGCATGGCGGCGTTCGCTGGCGATTTCACCGGCGCGGCGGCGGGCGCGCAGCCGGGCGGCCGCAGCGGCGTTGCGGCCACCAGCCCCGCCGACGCTTAGATCGACAAAGCCATCCCAGCGCCACAGCGCGCCTGACAGGCTGACGAGGCGCTGGCCGGGGCGAAGGGCTGCCAACAGCCCGACATCGGGGGCGTCTGCAACAAAGCCGATCTGCGCCAGCCGCCGCGCCATTTCGGGCGGCGCCATGACATGATCCGCCAATCGCGTGATGCCGGCGGGGAGCGGCGGATCAGCCGCCGCCGCCATCCCTGCCCAGCGTCGCGCCGCGTCGCTGCTTGCGGGTCCGGCGTCCAGATCATCGCCAAGCGCCGCCGCCAGCGCGGCTTCGTGGCCGGGGGCGGTTTCGATACTGTCGGCGATGCGCGGCCCGCCGCTGCTGTCCGCCGCCAGCCGCCGCGCCAGCGCTTCGCCCTCGGCAACAAGGCTGGCGAGCGTCGCCCTTGTCGCTGCCGCCATCGCAGCGGCGTCGCTGCGCGCTGCTTCGGCGGGCGGCCGCAGCGCTTCGGCGGCGGCCAACGCGGTTTCGCAATCGCCGAGGACGGCCAAGGCGGCGGTGACAGCTGCTGCTGCCGCTGTGGTTTCCGGCACGGGGCCCAACCGCGCCAGGCGTGCGGCCAGGTCACGCGCTTCGGCCTCGCCACGCTGCAAGCGCTGGCTGGCGGCGTCCAGCGCCAGCGATTGCGATCGCGCTTCGGCAGCGGCAGCGGCATGGGCCTCCAATGCCCCGCCCAGCGCCGTTTCCGCATCGCTGACCTTGCTGTCAGCGACCGCGACCGCCGCCAGTGCCGCTGGCTGACTGGCCATGGCATCGGCGATCCGCGCCGCAAGCGACTGGCCTTCGGCCACAAGCCGCGCCTCGGCGGTTTCGGCATCGCCGGCGATCCCGGCCTCGCGCGCGGCGTCGCGCGCGACGCTCGCCAGCAGCGCCGCCAGTTCGGCACGGCGCCGGGCATTGCCCGTCGCTTCGGCATCGAGCAGCGCGCGGCCGGCGCGCAGGGCCTGCACGGCCGCTGCGCTTTCAGCCTCGGTCAGGCGCAACGCCGGCAGGCCGGCACTGGCATTGCTGGCGTCGGTTGCCAGCCGGGCGGCGACCTGCGTCAGCGCGCCGGTTCCGGTGTCGGCGGCAGTGGCGTTGGCGCGCGCCGTTTCGGACGCGACCCGTGCCCAATACCAGCGCGCAAACAGCAATTGCGCCTCCGTCAGCTTCAGCCGTTCGCTAAAGCTGCGATAACGTTCGGCAACCCGGGCCTGACGCCGTAATGCATTGGCCTGTGCCTCTGACCCGCGAATGACATCGTCCAGCCGGGCGACATTGGCATCGGCGGCGCGCAGGCGTATTTCCGCCTCCCTTCGCCGCACATGCAGGCCAGCGATGCCAGCCGCTTCCTCGAGCAGCGCCCGGCGCTCGGCGGGCTTTGCAGCGATAATCGCGCTGATCCGGCCCTGACCGACAATGGCCGGCGAATGGGCGCCCGTCGCGCTGTCGGCGAATAACAGCCGCACGTCCTGCGCCCGGGCATCGCGGCCATTGACCCGATAATCCGACCCGGCGCCGCGCTCGATCCGGCGCGCCACCTCGATTTCCTCGCCCGCCGCCCCCGCCAGCGCCAGCGTGACGCTGGCCAGCCCGCGCGCCGGTCGCGATCCGGTGCCGGCAAAAATGACATCGTCCATGCCCCCCGATCGCATCGATTTCGGGCTGGCTTCGCCCATCACCCAGCGCAAGGCTTCCAAAAGATTGGATTTGCCGCAGCCATTGGGCCCGACAACGCCGGTCAGCCCGGGCTCGATGCGCAATTCGGTTGGCTCGACAAAGGATTTGAAGCCGGCAAGTTTCAACCGCCGAAATTCCATCGGCTCAGCGCCCCGTGAGGCCGCCGCTGCTCACGACCGCAGCGCCGCCCTCAATTTTGTCTCAAGGCTCGCCCAATCGTAAACATCGGTCTGGGTGACGCCATTGATGATGAAAGTCGGCGTTGCCGTCAGCCCATATTTGTCGACCGCCTGCCGTCCCGAGGCCAGCAAGGCATCCACGCGCTTCTGATCGGAGAGACAGCGTTTGGCCTCGGCCGGGGTCAATCCGGCAAAGGCCGGCAGGCCGCCGAATTCGGCCAGCGCCGCCGGCTGTGCGGCCTGGGGCAGCGCTGCGATTCGTTTGCCTTCGGCTTCCGGGATGCTGCTGAAGGCCTTGGTCCAGCTTTCCTGCCCGGTGTAGAATTTATCGATCAGGCCGGCGTTGCGACGGGCATCGCCGCACAGCGCCAACAACGACGCCGCCAGATCGAACGGGTTCAGCAGGAAGCTGCGAAATTCGAGGCTGACATCGCCGCTGGCCAGATAGCGCGCCATCGCCGTCTGCGAATCGCGGGCAAAGACCTTGCAATGCGGGCAGGTCAGCGCGCCATATTCAATGATCTTGACGCGCGCCCGGGGATTGCCATGGAGGATGCCGCCTTCGGGAGTCATCGCCGTCTGCTTGGCCCAATCGAGCTTTGGAGCGACTGCAGCCGGCTTCGCAGCCGGTTTTGAGGGCACCGCAGCAAGCGTCGGCGCAGCAAAGGCCAGCAGGATCAGCGCCAGTTTCATCGTAGTGCCGTCTGCAATTTGGGTTCCAGGTCCTTCCAGCTGAACACATCGGTCTGGGTTTCGCCGTTGATGATGAAGCCGGGCGTGCCTGTCAGCTTGTAAGTGTCGACCGCCTGTTTGCGCAGCGCCTCCAAGGCCGCCAGGGCCTTTGGATCGGCAAGGCATTGATCGAATTTGGCGCGCGGGATACCGCGCGCCCGGACATAGGCATCCAGCGCGCCGATTTCGGCCAGCGCCGCGATCTGCTTGTCCTGCGGCAGCGCCTTCAACCGCGCCTCATCGGCGGGCGTCATTTTCGAAAATGGCTCGACCCAGCTTTTCTGATCATTGTAAAAGGCTGCCAACAGCCCAAAAAAAGCCTCCGGTCCCTGGCAGCGAGCCAGCAGCGACGCGGCCATGTCGGGGCCGTTCAAGACGAAATTTCGATATTCATAGCTGACATTGCCGCTGGCGACATATTTGTTGCGGATGCTTTCCATGGCCTCTTCATGAAAATCCTTGCAATGCGGGCAGGTCAGCGAGGCAAATTCCAGCAACTTGACCCTGGCATCGGGGTTGCCGACGCGAAAACCGCCCTCGGGCGTTGCCGTCGTCACCGCCAGCCAATCGGTGCCGGCCGGCGCCGGAACCGCAGCGACATCGGCGGCTTTCGCATCGGCCGCTTTGGTATCGGGCGATTTCGATTGGTTGCAGGCCGCCAGCGCCAGCAGCAGCGCAAAGGTCGCAATCGGTCTTGTCAGCATCTTCAAAATCAACCTCGCTACGATAGCCCACAGGCATAGGCCAAACGACGGGGAATGGACAAGTGTCGGCACTATCAGCGCACGATCGGCGGCCCCTTGCTGCCAGCCAGCGCCCGGGCCAGCGATTCAAGGCTGGCACGAAGCTCGGGGTCGGCAACATCCTTCAGGGTCGATCGTGTTTCTGCCGATAACTCCACCGGGCGCGCCGGCGGCAGAGGGGTCGCCGCATCGAAATCGGCATGGCGCAGCGCCAGCCGTGACACCGCCGCATAGCCAAGCAGGCGATTAAGGCGTTCGATGACCTGGGGTTCGACATGGCGCAGCATCGGCGCCAGCGCGCCACTGACGGCAATGTGCAGCGTGCCCTCGGACTTCTGGCCGCGCGGGAATTTCAAGGCTTCGGGCCGGCTGTGCCGTGCATAGCGTTCGCCCACCACCTCCACCCAGCGTTCAACGACGATATTCTGGGTAAAGCCGAAGCGCCGAAAGGCCTGGCCGCTGATCGCCGGCACCAGTTCCGCCACCTGCCGCACGCGATGCTGGCGTGCGGGCGGCGATTGCGGTGGCGGTGATTTTGAATCGGGCTTTTTGGCCATGGGATTTCCATGCCATAGGCCGGGCGTGTCCGATAGCTTGGCCTTGCAATTGCTCGATTGGTATCACGCCAACGCCCGCGACCTGCCGTGGCGCAATCCGCCTGGCGCAGCACTGCCCATTGATCCCGATTGGGTATATCGCGTCTGGCTTTCGGAAATCATGCTGCAACAGACAGGCGTGGTCGTGGTGCGGGAATATTTTGCCAGGTTCACCGCGCGCTGGCCCGATGTCGCCGCGCTGGCAGCGGCGGCCGATGCGGATGTCATGCAGGCCTGGGCGGGGCTTGGCTATTACGCCCGGGCGCGCAATCTGATCGCCTGCGCAAGGGCCATAGTCCGCGATCATGACGGCCGCTTTCCCGCCGATGAGGCCGGACTGCGGCGCCTGCCCGGCATCGGCGCCTATACCGCTGCCGCCATCGCTGCCTTTGGCCATGGCCATCGCGCCATTGTCATAGACGGCAATATCGAACGCGTCGTCACGCGGCTTTACACCATTGGAACGCCCTTGCCGGCGGCGCGCGCGGAAATCCATGCCGCACTGGATGCGGTAATGCCCGATGCCTCGGGGGATTTTGCCCAAGCCTTGATGGACCTGGCGAATCGTATCTGCAGTCCACGCGCGCCGGCCTGCGCCAGCTGTCCGTTGCAGGGCCATTGCCGGGCAGCAGCCAGTCCAGATCCGACGCAATGGCCGGTCAAACCGCAAAAACGCCCGCGGCCACGCCGCCACGGCAGCGTCTGGTGGATCGAAGCCGATGGCGATGTGCTGACGGTGATTCGGCCGCAAAAGGGGCTTTTGGGCGGTATGCGGGCGTTGCCGAGCTGTGATTGGTCCGGCAGTGACGCTGTGCCGCCCCTTCAGGGTGCATGGCGGGAGCTTGGCGCCGTCACGCATGGCTTTACGCATTTCGAGCTGCAATTGCGGGTCATGGGGCTGCAGCTTTCCACACGCCCCCCCCTTGCCGGCGATTGGCTGCCGGTTCAGGACATTGACAGCGCCGGCCTGCCGACGCTGTTCCAAAAGGCAGCGAGCCTTGCCATGACGCAATTATCGGAGGCTGAATGACCGATCCTTTTGCCGGCTGGCAGGTGCCCCCTGTCGGGCTGACCGGTTCGCCGCTCGATCGCGCCGATCATCTGCGGCGCGATCCCGCCGCGATCATCGCGCTGCGTGGTCGATCCGATGCGCGCTGGCTGGTGATGGACGATCTGCGCCCGGTGCTGACATCGGGGGAACGGCCCGATATCCTTTGGGCCTATCGATCCGATGTGCCGCATGATGCGCCATCGGTGTTTCTGGGCCTGATGCCCGATGGCGGCGATGGCGTACCACGCTTTGCCGCCGCCGCCAGCGGTGCCGATCTGGTGGCGGATTTCGGCGGCCAGATCGTCGACGCCCGCGCTGCAGCCGGGCAATTGGGCGATGGCCGCGCTGCCACCGTAGCCCTGGCTCGCTCGCTCCTCGACTGGCACGCCCGGCATGGCTTTTGCGCGAAATGCGGCGGCATCACCGACATGGTCAAGGGCGGTTATGGCCGGACCTGCCGGGCCTGTGCCTCCGAACATTTTCCGCGCGTCGATCCCGTCGTCATCATGCTGGCAGTGAAGGGCGACATGGCACTGGTCGGCCGCCAGCCAGGCTTTCCCAAACGATTCTATTCGGCGCTGGCCGGGTTCGTCGAACCGGGCGAAAGCCTGGAGGAAGCCGTCGCCCGGGAATTGCACGAGGAGGCCGGCATCATCATTGCCAATGTCAACAATAGTGTCCGCTACCTCGCCAGCCAGCCCTGGCCGTTTCCGGCCTCGTTGATGATCGCAGCCTTTGCCGAGGCACAAGGCTATGAAATCACCCTCGACACCCATGAACTGGAGGAAGCCCGCTGGGTGACGAAGGACGAGGTCCGCGCCGCGCTGGACGGCACCGGTGACTGGCTGGCACCACCCCCGATGGCGATTGCGCACACGTTGCTAAAGGCCTGGGTCGGCTGACGTATCGGCAATCACTGCCTTATTCCGCCGCCAGCGCCAGCATCGCGATTTTTTCGGTCACCAGCGCCGTTGCAGCTTCGGGCGGCATCGGGCGGCCGAACAGATAACCCTGCACCTGTTCGCAGCCAAGATCGCGGATCAGCTCGAATTCGGCACGGGTTTCCGTCCCTTCCGCCGTTGTCTGCATATCGAGCGAATGCGCCAGGCTGACGATCGCCAGGATGATGGCACTGGCCTCGCCATTGGCCTGGGTGGCACGCGATACAAAGCTGCGGTCGATCTTGATGCGGCTGAACGCGGCCTTGTGGAGATAGCCGAGCGATGAATAGCCGGTGCCGAAATCATCAAGCGCAAAACGCACCCCCAGCGCCTTCAACGCCGCGAGTTTTTCGATGGTCGACGGCTTTTCGTTGAGGAACAGGCTTTCGGTGATTTCAAGTTCCAGCCGGCCGGGATCGATGCCGTTTTCAGCCATGGCGCGGCTGACCACCGCCAGCAGATCGGGATCATCGATCTGTGCCGGCGACAGGTTGACGGCGATGCGGATATGCGCCGGCCAGCGCGCCGCCCATTCACACGCCGTCTGGATTACCCAATGGCCGATGGGGATGATCTGCCCGGTATCTTCGGCGATGGGGATGAATTTGTCGGGCGGAATATTGCCGCGTTCGGGGTGGTTCCAGCGCAGCAGCGCTTCAAAGCCGACGATGCGTTCGTCGGATGCCTCGACAACCGGCTGGAACGCCAATGAAAGCTGGCCACGTTCCAGCGCCTGCCCCAGATCGACCTCCAGGCTGCGGCGTTCTTCGGCGCGATCGCGGATTTCGGGGACATAGCGACAGGCGGCGCCACGGCCATTGGATTTGACCTCATACAGCGCCAGATCGGCGCTTTTTAGCAGGCGATCGACGCTGGCCCCATCGTCGGGGCCAAGCGCATAGCCAACGCTGGCGCCGATGCCGACGGCGGAACCATCGATATCAAAGCTGCGGGCGAGGCTGGTGACAACCGCCTTTGCCACGGCTTCGGCACGCTTTGCGCTGGCATCGGGCAGCATCACGGCAAATTCATCGCCGCCAAGCCGCGCGATGGTCGCGCCGCCGCCGACGGCCTCGCGCAAGCGGTCCGATACGACCCGCAGCACCTTGTCGCCCATATTATGGCCCATGGTGTCATTGACGGCCTTGAACCGGTCAAGATCGATGAACAACAAGGCACAGCTTTTGCGGGTGCGCGCGGCACGGGCCAGCGCGTCATCGAGCGATTCTCGGAACAACGCCCGATTGGCGAGGCCGGTCAACGGATCAAAGCGCGCCAGATGGGCGATGCGTTCATGGCTGCGCCGGGCTTCGGTAACGTCGCGACCGACGCCGCGATAGCCCGAAAATTCGCCCAGCGCATCGGTCTTTGGCGTGCCCGACAAGGCCCACCAGCGGGTTTCATCACCAACCGCCACCGGGATGACGATATCGCGAAAGGCCCGGCGCGCCAAAAAACTGTTGGTCAGTGCCCTGACCGCATTGCGGCCCTCGCGACGGCGCTCGTCGCCCAGCAGGCTGAACAGGGGCGCCCCGAGCAAGGCGCTGCGTGGCCGTTTTGCCACATCGACCAACCGTGGCGAGACATGTGTCAGCCGGCCTTCGGCATCGACTTCGATCAGCCAATCCGAACCATTGGCCTCGAATTCGTTCAGCAACAGCCGCACCACCTCGGTCCGCTCGGTTAGATCGGCCTGGGTGCGCATCCGCGCCATCATCGCAAAGCTGGTCACCACGACGCCGCGCATGATGAGCAGCGCAAAGGTCAGAAACGCCAGCCCGACCATCGGCGTTGCCAGCGGCGATACCGACGGCAGTCCGAACAGCGCGCCGCAGCCGATGGTCAGCACCAGGATAATCGCGCAAACCGGCATGACAGCCGCTGCAAAGCCACAGGCACCCATCGCCGTCAGGGACAGCAGCAGCAGCAATGTCTGGGTTTCAATCGACACCATCGGCAGCAGATGCACCATCAAGGCGGCCCAGCAGATACCAAAGGCCGCGACTTCGGCTGAAATCAGCCAGAATGTCGCCGCCGAAACCTCGGTCGGTTCGCCATGCCGGCTGACACTCGAAAACCGGATCGTCCATAATACGGCCAGCGCGCCCATGATGGCGCCCCAAAGCATGACGAAATCAAATTCCGCCAGATCACGCAATGTCCAGACCAGCGCGGCGATATTCGTCGTCATCAGGCTGACGTTAAAGGGCACATAGCGATTGAGAGCTTGTAATTGCGCCGCCCGGGCCCGGGCAAAAAACGGGTCGCTGCCCTGATCGAACCCGAAAACCTGTGGCCAGCCGATGGCGTTGTTGACCGCGATCGGTGGTCTTATCATGATAGACACTGCCGTCTCCCCAAACCCGCAAGGGCCCTGCCAAAGTCATTACGGCGGCAATTTCCACGGCTTAACGCCTAAGGACTGTTAGGCGTAGCGGCGTTGGCGCGGGCTTTGGTCGGGGGTCAAACTACGGTCTTTCCTTTTGCCTGCCTGTTCTCTACTTGTTCACGCATGGCCTCGCTTCCCTCGCTTGATTCCGTGCCGGATTGGCTTGCCGGGTTGAACGCGGCGCAGCGCGAAGCCGTGCTGACGACCGAAGGCCCTGTGTTGATCCTCGCTGGTGCTGGCACCGGCAAAACCCGGGCGCTGACGGCGCGGCTGGCACATATCCTGATTTCGCGCCTCGCCTGGCCGTCGGAAGTGCTGGCGGTGACCTTCACCAACAAGGCTGCTCGTGAGATGCGCCATCGCATGGGGATGTTGATCGGCGACATGGCCGAAGGCCTGCCCTATCTCGGCACCTTTCACGCCATTGCAGCGCGCATGCTCCGCAAACACGCAGGGCTTGTCGGGCTGGACAGCAATTTCACCATTTTGGATACCGACGACCAGCTGCGGCTGTTGAAACAGGTGGTCAGCGAAGCCGGCCTTGAGGAAAAACGCTGGCCGGCAAAGCAATTGGCCGGAATGATCGACCGCTGGAAAAACCGCGGGGAATTGCCCGCCGCGGTGCCGCCCGGCGAAGCCATGAGCTTTGGCGAAACCGGCCGCGACGGCGCCACGCTCTATGCGCGCTATCAGGAACGGCTCGCGGCCCTCAACGCCTGTGATTTTGGCGATCTGCTGCTGCACATGCTGGTGATTTTCGACACGCACGCCGATGTGCTGGCGGATTATCGCCGCCGCTTCAAATATATCCTGGTCGATGAATATCAGGACACCAACATCGCCCAATATCGCTGGCTGACCTTGCTCGCGGCCGGACGCCGCAACATCGCCTGTGTCGGTGACGACGATCAATCAATCTATAGCTGGCGCGGGGCCGAGGTCGCCAATATCCTCAAATTCGAAAAGGATTTTCCGGGCGCCAAGGTCATCAAGCTCGAACAGAATTACCGTTCGACGCCGCCGATTCTCGCTGCCGCCAACGGCCTCATCGCCCATAACAAGGGCCGCATCGGCAAGGCCCTGTTCACGACAAGCAATAGCGGCGATCCGGTCAAGGTCATCGGTGTCTGGGATGGGCCGGAGGAAGCGCGGCTGGTTGGCGACACAGCCGAAATGCGCGGCCGCGACGGCGTATCATTGAACGACATGGCCATATTGGTGCGGGCGCAATTCCAGACGCGGGCGTTCGAGGACCGGTTTGTATCGATCGGGCTGCCCTACAAGATCGTCGGCGGTTTTCGGTTTTACGAACGCGCCGAAATCCGCGATGCGCTGGCCTATCTGCGCATCGTCAATTCGGCCAATGACGCGCTGGCCTTTGAACGCATTGTCAACGTGCCCAAACGCGGCCTCGGTGACAAGGCGATGGCCAAATTGCACGCTCTTGCCCGCGCCATGGACAGGCCCTTGCCCCAGGCCGCGG
The DNA here is from genome assembly GCA_038221665.1 of Sphingomonadales bacterium. GTDB lineage: Bacteria > Pseudomonadota > Alphaproteobacteria > Sphingomonadales > Sphingomonadaceae > Sandarakinorhabdus. Next base: position 4,346 of record JBBRIC010000066.1, on the reverse strand, counting down.
CGGCGCTGGTTGAAACCGATGAACTGACGCCCGCAGCCCGCCGGGCGCTGAACGCCTTTCTGGTCGATGTCGCGCGCTGGCGTGAACTGGCGGCTTCCACAAATCATGCCGACCTTGCCCGCGTCATCCTTGAGGAATCGGGCTATATCGCCATGTGGCAGGCCGATAAATCCACCGAGGCCGATGGCCGCGTCGAAAACCTGATCGAACTGACCCGCGCCATGGAGGATTACCCATCGCTGACGGCATTCCTTGAACATGTCAGCCTCGTTATGGACAATGACGCGTCGGATGCGGCCGAAAAAATCACCATCATGACGTTGCACGCCGCCAAGGGCCTGGAATTCGACCATGTTTTTCTGGTCGGCTGGGAAGAAGGCGTTTTCCCCAGCCAGCGCGCCCTCGATGAAGGCGGCGCCAAGGCATTGGAGGAGGAACGCCGGCTGGCCTATGTCGGGATCACCCGCGCCAAGCGCAGCGCCACCATCAGCCATGCCGCCAACCGCCAGATCTATGGCCAATGGACCGCCGCCATCCCGTCGCGTTTCATCAGCGAATTGCCCCAGGCGCATATCGATGTCACCAGCACCATGAGCGGCGGCCCCAGCCTGTGGCGCGCCGCCCTGAACAGCAGCGGGATGGGCGGCGATCCCTTTGGCGATGTGGCACGCGGCAGCGGGCGCGGCCCCGGCTGGGCGCGGGCAGCGACACAGGGCGGATTCCAGCCGATGGCGCGCGGCCCCGTCATCGATGCTCGCGCCAGCGCTGTTTCCGTCGGCCTCAAGGGCCGCGACGATGTCGTGATCGGCGCCCGGGTCTTTCATTCCAAATTCGGCAATGGCCTCGTCACCGCCATCGATGGCAACAAGCTGGAAATCGATTTCGAACAGGCTGGTGCAAAGCGGGTGTTGGACAGTTTTATCGAGGTACTGGGTTGATAGGCGTGCCACACTTATGGACGGGCAGGTAGCAGGGGGCGTCCTCGAACGGACGGCACCCCTTTTCAATCGGCAATTGAGGTTCAGGCTGCGGCCAGCACCTGCTGCCGCCGGGCAACGCCGACCAGACCAAAGCCGATGATCAGCATCAGCCAGGTTGCAGGTTCCGGAACGGCGCCGGCGGCTGTAGAAAGATCGTCCAGCATGTAAATGCCACCATTGCCGAAATTGATGCTGTCAACGCCGGTGAAATTGGTTGAAACCTGCCGCCATTGATCGCTGTGACCATAGGCCAGCGACGCCACGACGTTACCGCCAAGCGATGCAGTGATGGTCTGATTTCCAGAGCTGCCGGCCCAGCCCTTGATGAAGAAATTCGCCAGGTCAAAGATACCGCCACCGCTTTTTGTCAGCACGATTGCGCCGCCATAATCATTCAATGCAATGTAATTGCCGCTGTAAGCGGGGCCGCTGAACGACCATGGTGCCGATGCCGAAATATCGACGACGTCGGTATTGCCGCTGAATTGATAGCCCTGCGAAACAAAGCCAGCCTGTGTGTAAAACGGGTATACCGTATTCGCGACTCCGATTTCATCGAAATTGATGACGACCGCCGCTGCCGGTGTCGCAAGATTTGCGATTGCAACGATCAGCGCAGAAAATATTGCCAAAGACTTCATTATGTTATCCCACCAAGGCACGTCAGTGTGCGATTATTGTAATGCAAAATCTGTGCCAACTATCAATTTTTGGCTCAAAACATTATTTTTCAACGTATTCGATAGTTAATTGCCATCAACTATGTTTCAAAAGTGTAAAATCTACCGACTCTAACCTTTGATAGACGTATAGGGCGAACCTGAAAAACCATGGTTTCCCTCGCGCCCGCCGCACTCTACACGATCCCCGTGTTCGCCATCCCCGCCCCGTTCCTGATCGCCAACTACCGCGCCTTCTGGCTGTCGCGGCTGTTGGCGACGATGGGCGGCATGATGCTGGTCATCGTCATCGGCTGGCAGGTTTACGATCTGGCGCGGGCTACCATGCCGCCGCGTCAGGCGGCGTTCCTGCTGGGGATGGTCGGGCTGGTGCAATTCCTGCCCTTGTTCACGCTGTCGCTTTTCGTCGGCGTCATCGCCGATCGTTTTGACCGGCGCTATATCGCCCGGGCGGCACTGGCCCTTGAATTTATCTGCGCCGCCGTGCTCGGCTGGCTGGCGCTGGCCGATGCCATCACCATTCCGGCGCTGTTCATCGTCGCTGCCCTGCTCGGGGTTGGCCGGGCCTTTGCCGGGCCTTCGCTGTCGGCACTGGCCCCCAATCTGGTGCCGCGCGCCATCCTGCCGTCGGCAATCGCGCTGAATTCGATCAGCTGGCAATCGGGTTCGGTCATCGGCCCGCCGCTCGGTGCGTTTCTTTATGCCGTATCGCCGGCGACGGCCTATCTGGCCGGGGCGGCGATGTTTGCAGGCTCGATCGTCATGCTGTTCCTCATCACCCGCATTGCGCTGCCGCCCCGGTCCACACAATCGCCCTGGCGCAGCCTTGTCGAAGGGCTTGGCTATGTCCGCAACAATCGCATCGTGCTTGGCGCCATCAGCCTCGATCTCTTCGCCGTGCTGCTCGGCGGTGCCACCGCGATGTTGCCAGTCTATGCACGCGATATCCTTCATGTCGGGGTCGAGGGCCTGGGGCCATTGCGCGCTGCCCCCGCGCTCGGCGCCGCGCTGACCGCGTTGCTGCTGGCCTTTCGCCCGGTCAATCGGCGGGTCGGGCCGATCATGTTTCTGTGCGTTGGCTTGTTCGGCGTTGCCACCATCGTTTTTGGCCTGTCGACCAACCTGGCGCTGTCGCTGGCGGCGCTGGTGGTGCTTGGCGCCGCCGACATGATCTCGGTCTATGTGCGCACCTCGCTCATCCAATTGCATACGCCCGATGCGATGCGCGGGCGGGTGTCGGCCGTCTCCGGCGTGTTCATTTCGGCATCGAACGAACTGGGCGAATTCGAAAGTGGCGTGACGGCCGCCTGGCTGGGGCCCGTCGAGGCCGTGGTCGCGGGCGGTATCGGCGCCGTCATCATCACCGGCCTCTGGGCCTGGGGTTTTCCCGAGTTGCGGCTGGCCGATCGCTTTGTCGCGCCCGATGATCCGATGTCAGCTGATCAGATGCCGGGTGACGCCCGCCCCTGAGCCGCGCTATGCTTTTGCCAAACGACAGGGAGTATCCGCGATGAAAGCCCGATCGATCCTCGAAACCATCGGCAATACGCCGCACATCCGCATGGCACGGCTGTTTCCGGATGCCGAAGTCTGGATAAAATCCGAACGCGCCAATCCCGGTGGTTCGATCAAGGACCGTATTGCGCTGGCCATGATCGAAGCCGCCGAAGCCGATGGCAGCCTCCAGCCCGGCGGCATCATCGTTGAGCCGACCAGCGGCAATACCGGCATCGGCCTCGCCATGGTCGCAGCCGTCAAGGGCTATCGGCTCATTCTGGTCATGCCCGAATCAATGTCGCTCGAACGACGGCGGCTTATGCTCGCCTATGGCGCCAGTTTTGCCCTGACGCCGCGCGAAAAGGGCATGAAGGGCGCCATCGCCCATGCAACCGACCTGGTTGCCGAAACACCCGGCGCCTGGATGCCGGCACAGTTTGAAAACCCGGCTAACATCAGCGTCCATGTCCACACCACGGCGGCCGAGATCCTGGCGGATTTCGCCGACGCTCCCATCGATGCGATCATTACCGGCGTTGGCACCGGCGGCCATATCACGGGCGTTGCCGAGGCGTTGAAGCCGGTCTGGCCCAACCTCAAAATCTATGCGGTCGAGCCCCAGGCTTCGCCGGTTATTTCGGGCGGCCAGCCCAGCCCGCATCCTATCCAGGGTATCGGCGCGGGCTTTATCCCGGCCAATCTGCACACGCAATTGCTGGACGGCGTCATCCAGGTCGATGCTGCGGCCGCCAAGGCGATGGCGTTACGCGCTGCCACTATCGAAGGCATGCTGGTCGGCATTTCATCGGGCGCGACCCTGCAGGCGATCGCCCAGAAACTGCCCGAACTGCCCGCCGGCGCCCGGGTGCTCGGGTTCAACTATGATACGGGGGAGCGTTATTTGTCCGTCCCGGATTTCCTGCCTGCCGAATAGGCTCTGGCGGACATCGTCGCAGCCGGCACCAGCGTGATTTCAACGATTTCGGGGGGCACGCCGATCCGTATGGGCAGCACCGAGGTGCCAAGGCCGGACGATACCAGCAGCGTCTGGCCATGTTCGCGAAACAGCCCGCGCAAATGTGCATCGAGAAACGGGCTGAGCGGTAACGTGCCCAGCCAAGGCAGCATGATCTGACCGCCATGGGTATGGCCGGCGATGAACAGCACCGGGCGTCGTTTCAGCCAGACA
>JBBRIC010000065.1:0-14982 GCA_038221665.1 Sphingomonadales bacterium | reverse complement strand
GGAGGTTTTTTCGATGCCGGCCTGGGAACGCGGTGTTGAAACCGCCGAGATCATCGGCAGCGGCCAGAAACTGGCCATCACCGCGCTTGGCAGCAGTGGCGCCACGCCGCCCGAAGGCCTTGTCGCGCCGGTGGTCTATTTTGCCGATTATCAGGCACTCGAAGCCGCCGCCCCCGCCAGCCTTGCCGGCAAGATCGCCTTTATCGATCATCACATGGCCCGCGCGCAGGATGGATCAAGCTATGGCGTCAATGGCCCGGTGCGCCGTAATGGCCCGGCGCTGGCGGCACAAAAGGGCGCGGTGGCAACGATGATTCGATCGCTTGGCACCGATTATCATCGCAACCCGCATACCGGCGGCACCAATTTCCCGGTCGGCCAGACGCCCGGTCCCGCTGTTGCGCTATCATTGCCAGATGCCGATCTGCTGGTCCGAAAATTGAAATCCGGGCCGGTATCGGTGCGGCTGATTTCGACACCGCGGTCGAGCCCCGATGGCCAATCCGCCAATGTTTCGGGTGAAATCCCCGGCACCGGCACCGGCACAGGCACCGGCACCGACATCATCGTCATCGGCGGGCATCTGGATAGTTGGGATCTTGGCCAGGGCGTCATCGATGATGGCGCCGGCATGGCGATCACCCTCGCCGCTGCAAAAGTCATCAAGGCATCGGGCTTTACCCCGCGCCGCACCATCAGGGTGGTATTCTGGGGGGCCGAGGAAGAAGGCATCTACGGCGGCCGCGCCTATGCCGAAAAGCATAAAAACGACAATATCGTGCTGGCTGCCGAAAGCGATTTCGGTGCCGACCGGGTCTATCGCCTGTCATCAAGGGTTGCGGAAACCGGCCTGCCGTTGATTGCGGAAATGCAGCGCGTGCTGGCGCCGCTGAGCATTGCACCGACAAAGAACAATAGCGCCGATGCCGGCCCCGATGTGGCACCATTGGCTGCAAACGGCGTCGGCATTCTGGAACTGGAACAGGACGGCAGCCGCTATTTCGATCTGCACCACACCGCCGATGATACGCTCGACAAGGTCGACAAAAGCCAGCTCGATCAAAATGTCGCGGCCTATGCGGCGGCGATCTGGTTAGCAGCAAGTGATGATCGGCCGCTGCGGACCAGACAGCCGCGATGACATCGTGCAGCGGCAACGAACCTGGTGCCAGCGAGATCGAGCCGCTCCATGTGGCATGGTACCGACGGACCTTAGATTGCCCCGCATAAGCCTCCACCCTTCAGGCAATTGCCCCGTGGCCTTGCAATGCGGTGATTTCGGCAGCCGCAAATCCCAGCGCCGTCAGCACCGCCAGCGTATCCGCCCCCGCTGCAGGCAAGGCGCCGCCCGTCATTCGCTGGCCATCCAGCGCAATCGGCAGCACCGGCAGCAGCGTCTCGGTGCCATCCGCCAGTGTCACCGGTGCAAGGCCGCCGCCAGCCAACAGATGTGGATCATCGAACAGGTCTTCGGGCCGGCCGATCGGCGCGAACGGCAGCCCCGAGCCATCCAGCCGGGCGATGAGATCGGCCTTTGCAAAGCGTTTGAGCTCGGCCCGCACCCGCGGCATCAGCCGGTCGCGCGCCGCCACCCGATCATTGTTGGTGCGCAATTCCAGATCGGCCCAAAGGTCATCAAGGCCGAACAGGGTGCAGAATTTCTGCCACAGGGCATCGGTTACAACCCCGACAAAGACCTGATCGGCATCCGCTGTTTCAAAGACATCATAGATGGCCCAGGCCGACACCCGCGCCGGCATGGGCGCCGCAGCAGTGCCTGTTACGGCCTTTTGCGCCATATGCTGGCCAACCAGATAGGCGGTGGTTTCAAACAGCGCGCTCTGGACGAACATGCCGGTGCCGGTGCGATGCCGCGCCTCCAGCGCCGCCAGTATGCCGATGACGCCGAACATGCCGCCTGTCACATCGATGACCGACGCGCCGGCGCGCAGCGGGCGTCCGGGTGGCCCGGTCATATAGGCAAGGCCGCCCATCATCTGGGCGACTTCATCCAGCGCCGTGCGTTCTGCATAGGGGCCGGGCAGAAAGCCTTTTTCCGAACAATAAATCAGGCGCGGGTTGAGCGCTGCCAAATCGGCATAATCCAGCCCCAGCCGGGCCATCGCGCCGGGCCGGAAGTTTTCAACAACAATATCGGCGCTTGCCGCGAGCCGCCGGGCAACATCGACGCCGGCGGGATTTTTCAGGTCGATGCAGATGCTGGCCTTGCCGCGATTATACATCGAGAAATAGCCGGCGCCCGACCCCATCAGCCGCCGTGTCGCATCGCCGCCAATGGCTTCGACCTTGATGACTTCAGCGCCCAATTCGGCCAATATGGCACCAACCGTCGGCCCCATTACCATATGGGTGAATTCAACGACCTTGATCCCGGCCAATGGCTGCATCTGCTATCCCCTTCCGACAGGCCCGCTGCCGGGTCGCTGCTGCGGCGCTTGCAAGCACCACCGTCAGCCGTGCATATGTCCGGACAAATTTTGGAGCAAGCCGATGCCAGCGCAAATCCTGATCAGCGAGGTTGGCCCGCGCGATGGCTTGCAATCGATCGATCGCATCATGCCATTGGCTGCCAAATGCGCCTGGATCGATGCCGAAGTCGCCGCTGGCGTGCGCGAGATCGAGGTCGGCAGCTTTGTGCCGGCAACCCTGCTGCCGCAACTGGCCGATACCGCCGCTGTCGTCGCCCATGCCCGCAGCCATACCGGCCTGACCGTTGCTGTGCTCGTGCCCAACGCCAGGGGTGCTGCCGCAGCGATCGCGGCCGGCGCCCATAAACTCACCCTGCCGCTGTCGGCGAGCGAAAGCCATTCGATCAAAAACCTGCGGCGCAGCCATGCCGAAGTGCTCGATGAAGTGCGAGCGGTGGCGGCGCTGGTCAAAGCCGTTCCTGTCGCCAGCCGGCCGCATTTTGAAGGCAGCGTCTCGACGGCCTTTGGCTGCACCATCGAAGGCCTGGTCAGCGAAGCCAAGGTTGTCGACCTTGCCGGGCGCCTGATGGCCGCCGGCTGCGATGAAGTCGGCCTGTCCGACACCAGCGGCTATGCCAATCCGGCGCAGGTCAGATCGCTGGTCCGCGCCGTCCATGCCGCCATCGGGCCGGCGAATTTGACCGGGCTGCACCTCCACAACACGCGCGGTCTGGGGCTGGCCAATGTCATCGCCGGACTGGACGTTGGCATCACGACCTTTGATGCATCGCTGGCAGGGCTCGGCGGTTGCCCCTTTGCCCCCGGCGCCAGCGGCAATATCGTCACCGAAGACCTGGTGTTCATGCTCCAGGCCATGGGCCTTGATACCGGGATCGACCTTGAAGCGTTGTTGCGCGTTCGCCGGATTCTGGCAGCAGCATTGCCCGGGGAACCGCTTTACGGTTTTACGCCCGATGCCGGCCTGCCGCTTGGCTTTTGCGCGGCGGCGTGAGGCAAAGCCCCGCCGCCGCCGACCCGGACGCTGCCGCTGCCGCTGCCGCTTGCCTCAAAAGCCCTTGCGCACGGTTACAAACCATTGCCGCGGCGCGCCGGCCAGCAGCGTCTGGTTGTCACCGGCAAAGCCATAGCCGTTGGAGCCAACGGTCGCGACATAGCGTTTGTCAGTCAGATTGGTCACCGAACCTTCGATGCCAAGGCCATTCAGCCAGGGATTTTCACTTGTGAACGCATAACCGATCTTGCCATCGACCAGAAACCGATCGGGTACCGACTGATCGTTGGAATAGGTGAAATAGCGCTTTGCCTGATAATTCCCGTTGGCGCGGGCATAAAAGCCGCTCAATTCAAAGGCCAGTTCAGCGTTGAAGATATGTTTGGGGCTGTCGACCACCGTCTTGTCGGCGATGGCCTGCAGGATCGCGCCAGTGCTGCTGGTGACATTGTCGCGATATTTTGAATCATTATAGGCATAGCTGGCGGTCAGGGTCAGCGGCTGCACAATCCGCCACGTCGCGCCAGCTTCAAACCCATAGGATCGCACCGAGCCGACGTTGGCGAGAACCGTCGGGTTGCCAACAATCCCGGCGCCGGCCGATGTGCCAAGGATACGGTTGGAAAAATCGACATAATAGGCCGCAAGCACACCGCGCAGATTTTCAAAGCCGAAGCGCAAGCCGCCTTCAACGGTCTTGGAGGTTTCGGGCTTCAACCGGCTGGCGATGGCGTTGAAGCCGGCCTGGGTCGTCGCAAAGGGTGAAGCGCCGGTTGCCGCGGCCGTGAACGCCCGCTGATTTTCGGTATAGTTTACATAGAGTTCGTTGCGATCGCTGAGCTTGTACAGCACACCGATCTGCGGCTGGAACCAGTCGGTCGACGTGATCCTGCCGGTTGCCAGCGCGCTGGTCCGGGCGATTTCACGCGCCGTCAACTGCACATCATTGCCCTTGAAACCGGCCGTCACCAGAAAATCGTCGGTCAGTGAAAATGTGTCCTGCAAGGCGATCTGGATCGTCGAGGTATTGAAGGCATTATACCATTGGGTGAAAAACGGGTTCCTCTGATAGGTCAGCGCCGTTGTGCTCGGCGTCGTTGCGCCGGCAACGTCATAAAAACGCCTGGCCTGATTGAAATCATTGTTTTCAAACCAGAAATTGGCTTTCAATTCATTGCGCCCAACCGTCCAGTCGGCGTTGCCGAGCAAGCCATAGCGCGAGACGTCATATTCCGTCGTCCGGAACGAGACATCATTGCCGCTGGGGCTGGCGACATAGGGCGTGAACCACGACCCCTGGCCCTTGTTGTTGTGGTAATAGGCCTGGAGGCCAACCCCCAGATTTTCGTTGATCTTGTCTTCGAATTTCAGGCTGCCAAGCCAGTCACGACGCAGGCCGCCGGCGTCATAATAGGCATCATCGACATTGGTGATGGCGCCGGGATAAATCCTGCCGGCGGTGTTGGGGCGGCGCGGTATGAAACCACCGACTTCGCCGCGATTGGCGGCAATCTGGGCAATCCGCAACGCCAGCTGCCAATCGGGGGCGGTATTGTCCCAATCATACCCCAGCCGGCGGATCTGTTCGAGCGACAGATCCTGATAATCGGTTTCCTTGCGATCGGAATAATTCACGAACGCCGTGATCTTGGCGGCATCGGCGAAATCATAGGTCGCCTTGGCATTGACCTGGTGCGAACGCTGATCCCCCTCGCCCTTCCATTTTTTAGCGTTCAGATAGGCATAGGACAGGCTGGCTCGCAGCCCGCCGATATCGCCGCTGTCGATGCGGGCATAGCCGCGGATCGTGTCTTGCGAGCCATAGGTGAAATTACCCTCGACGCCGAGTTTTTCGGCCGGGGCCCGCGATTCAAATTCGATCGTGCCACCCAGATTGGAGGTGCTGGCAGTGCCCAGCGCGCCGGCACCCTGGCTGACCTTTACCAGCCCGATATTGTCGCTGATGATGGCGCGGCTGATATGCAGGCCATTGGTGTTGCCATAGCTCATGTCGCCCAGCGGTATGCCATCGAGCGTGAAACCCAGCTGGTTCTGGTTGAAACCGCGCAGCGAAATCCGGGTCGACCATTCATAGACGCCAAAGGGATCGGCCGATTGAAAATTCACGCCCGGCAATTTGCGGATGGCGATGAACGGGCTGCTGCCCGGCGTCGTCAGCCGGATGTCGGCGGCAGTGACCTGCGCCACGGAACGCGTCTGACCAGAACCATAAACGACGATCTCGGCATCTTCGCTGGCGGCCCCGGCGATCCGGGTGACAGCTGGCGATGGCGTCTGGGCGGCTGCATGGCTGGCGATCAGGCCGGACATGGCGGTTGCAGCAAAAAGCGCGATGCGGGACAATCTGGTCACAGGGCAAAATCCATTCAGCGGGATGACGATGTGACCGCCTTTTGCACTGCAACATGACAGGGCTGTGCCAATTATCCTGCATTTTTATGTTATCTGCCGCGTGTGACATTTATCCGACAACGGCCGCGTTGCACCCAAAAGCGGCACAAACAGCCCCTTGCCCGATCAGTCGGCATAGCCATAGCGCGCGATAAATGGCGCCAGCAGCGGCAGCACCGGCGCCAGCGCATCGGCGTGGCGCCGCCACTGACCGCTGCCATCGTAAAGCCCCTTGCGCACCTGACCGGCGCTGATCGTCGAGATCTGGCGGGCGGCTTCACTCTGGCCGAAATGGCGCAGCGCCGGGCTCCAGTCGCGCCCCAGAAATGCACATAGCGCCCGGGTTTCCCTATCGAAATCACTGACCAGCGCCTCATAGCGCACGATGTGGCGGGCGATCGGCAGCCGTGCCAGGCAATCATCCTGCAAATCCATCAGCGCGGCGTAATGCCGGGCCGTATCGGCAAGGCTGGTGAATTCCAGTGCCGCAGCGCTCGGCGCGAAATTGCGCCGGAAACAACTCCAGACGACATCACGGGGATCGCGCCGCATGACGATGATGCGCGCGGCAGGGAATAGCCGGGCGATAACCGGCAGCTTCAGGCCCTTCAGCGGGTCCATGTCAATGAACAGCGCTGCACCGCCGCCGCAACTGCCGCCCATTTCCGTGACCTGCTGCCAATAATCTGTCCGCAGGAACACCGCGCCCGCCTCGTCAAGTGCGACAAGGCGTTCAAGGCCCGTCGCATCGGCCAGAAATGCCCGATCGGCTGCCGCCAGTGTTGCGCGTTCCTCCAGCGTCGAAACGCCCGGCAGGCTGGCGAGGATCGTTTCGACAAGTGTGGTTCCCGATCGCGGAAAACCGATCAGAAAGCCGTGGCTTGCCGCCGCTGCCGCCGGATCGGCCCCTGGCCAATCGGCCAGGTTCAGCCCGGCATAGCCCGCCGCCAATCGCGCCACCACGGCGCGATGGCTTTCCGCCGCGCCGCGTCGCACGCGCCAATGCGCGCCAAACAATTGTTTTGCGTCCTGATACGCCGCCAGCGCTGCATCGCTCGCGTCAACAGCAACGGCCGCATCCCCCAACAGGGTCAGCGCTTCGATCCGCGTTTCTGCATCGATCACCGTCGCCAGCACGCCCCGCAACCGTGCACTGGCGGCGTCGACGCGGCGTTCGGCAATCGCCACCCGTGCCAGTGCAAGATGCGCGCCGGCAGCCGCCGGGTCGATCTCAAGGGCCTGCAACGCGGCGGCGCTGGCCTCTGCCAGCCGCCCGTCGATCGACGCGATCGCGGCCATGCCGGCATAGGCCGCAGCGGAAGGCGCCGCCTTGGCCGCCGCGCCAAAGGCCGTCGACGCTGCCGCCAGCAAGCCGCCGCGCTGCAAGGCCCGGGCACGTTCGAGCAAGCCATCGCCATGGCCGGGCACGAGCGCCAAGGTGCGATCGATGAACGACAGCGCCGTCGTCACCTGCCCGAGCAGACGCCAGGCCGCGCCATGGACGATCAGCAGATCGGCAACATCGGCGCTGCTATCGTCAACGCCGATGGCCGCGACGCCCGGCCCCGATACCGCCAAGGCCGCATCGGCATCGCCGGCGGCAACAAAATGCCAGGCTCGTAACGTTCTGACAAAAAGATCGGCAGCGTTGCCAGCAATGGCGCTGTCGGCCAGCGCCAGCGCCCTGGCGATTTCCCCCATACCAAGCGCCTGTTCGATCGCGCCGCGTCGGGATGACGTTTCAACGGTTCGGCTGGTCGTCATTTGACCGTTGATAGAGATCGATAGCGCTGCCGCCAATCACAATGACCCGGCAGCCGATAATTGCCGCCCTAACTGGAGAACAATGCCCCCGGATGCCGCATCGCCTTGAATTCCAGCGCATTGCCAGCGGGATCGAACAGGAAGAACGTTCCCTGTTCACCGGGTTTTCCAGCAAAGCGCACATGCGGCGCCAGCTCGAAGGACAGTCCGGCGGCACTGATGCGATCGGCCATGGCCTGCCAATCGTCCCATGCCAGCACCAGCCCAAAATGCGGCACCGGCACCGCATCGCCATCGACGGCGTTGCGAACAAAGGCAGTGCGCGGTGCCAGATGCACGACAAGCTGATGGCCATGAAAATCGAAATCGACCCAGCGTTCCGATGATCGCCCCTCGGCGCAGCCCAGCACAGTGCCGTAAAAATGCCGGGCCGCCGCCAGATCGTCGACGGCAAAGGCCAGATGGAAAGGCGCCAGAATCATGATTTTTGCGGCTTTGGTACCATGGCCAGCGCTGCCGCGCGCATGACCAGCCGGCGACTGGCATCGGCAATGGCGGCACCGGGGGTGGCCAATAAAGGGTGATCGGCCGCCAATGCCGCCACCTCGGGATTGACAAAGGCCGGGATCGTTTCGGCATGGCGCGGATCGAGCAACCAGGTCATCACCGCCAGCAGGCGCGTCGTCACGCCCAGGCCTTCGATCGCCACCAGCGCGCGTTGTGGCGCGTCCAGACGTTCCCGCCAGGCCTGTCCCGGCCCATCGAACCAGGCGCGTGCCCGGTCGGCGGCGGATACCGTGTCGCGGTAAAGGTTATCGATGGCCTTTGGATCGATCATGGCGCTGATTTTGGCGATTTCAGCCTGTCTGCGCCAGCCCCCTCTTGAACTCGGGCTGCGGCCTTCCAAAATAAAATCGGCCGCCATTGCCCATCGGGATGGCGGCAGCCCCCGGGCCATCTGGACGGGGACCATTGGCAACTCGCTTTTGAAAGGAAATGCCCCATGCGCGCGTTTGATATCTCCCCCCTGCTGCGATCCTCGATCGGCTATGAAAATCTCAATCGACTGGTGGAATTTGCCGGGCGCGTCGATGGCGCCGAAAGTGCCTATCCGCCCTATAATATCGAAAAATTGGGCGACGGCGCCTATCGCATCGCCATGGCCGTTGCCGGCTTTGGTCGCAGCGAACTGGAACTGACCGTCCAGGATACCACGCTTATTGTCACCGGCGCCGTCGCGACCGAAAGCGATGCCGCTGCCGAGGGTCGGACCTTCCTCCATCGCGGCATCGGCAAGCGCAGCTTTGAACGGCGTTTTCAGCTTGCCGACACCATCAAGGTAACCGGCGCCAGCTATGAGGACGGCCTGCTCAACATCGAACTGGTGCGCGAAATTCCCGAGCACAAGAAACCACGCAAGGTCGAAATCGGCGCCGCGCTCGATGCTGCCCCGATTGTCACCAAGCTCGCGGCGGAATGATCTGAATTGCTGGGGGGCGGGCCGCCATCGGCTCGCCCTTTCCATGATTGTCCCGGGTCTTGGCCCGATCGACGATCAAACCGCGATCAATGCGGCGCGGCTGCAACGAAATCATCGAATGCCTTCAGCATCCGCGCGTTGCTGCGAAACTCCTGCCGGGTCAGCACCGCATCCTTGTTATGGTCAAGCGCATCGAACCCGGCGCGCTTGCCACCCGCCGTGGTCCATTCCTCCAGCGTCAGCTTGCCATCGTCATTGGTGTCGGCGGCCTTTGCCCTGGCGTTCATCCAGGCAAGTTTCTGCTCGCGGGTGTCGCCTGGGACGGCGGCCGGGCCGATGCTGGCATGCTGCCGGGTTTGCCCTGGCGCATTTGCGGTCTGCGCTGCGGCGAGGCTGGCGCCCAGCAACAATGTGGCGATAATGACAGGTTTCAACATCTGGATGTCCTCTTGACCGGCAATGCGGCACCGTAGAGGCAAGCGCTGCGGCGGGATAGGGCGGTGGTGATGCGGGAAGCTGAGGGCGGTTGCCATTGCGCGCGGGTGCGATTCCGGGTGCGCTTTGCGCTGCCGGTGGCGCTGCTCGACTGTAATTGTTCGGTGTGCCGCAAAACCGCTTTCCTGCATCTGATCGTCAAGGCGCAGGATTTCACGCTACTGCGCGGCGGCGACGATCTGAGCAAATATCGTTTCGGGACGGGCGCCGCCCGGCATCTGTTTTGCCGGCATTGCGGGATCAAAAGCTTTTACGTGCCGCGATCCCACCCCGATGGTTTCAGCGTCAATTGGCGAGCGCTCGATGCTGTGACGGATGTGACGCCGGTCATCACGCCCTTTGACGGCAGCGGCGGCTGGGAGGCCGCGCGCGCGGGGCTTGGGGCGGTTGCGAATTGAAACGCGCAGCAATTGCTGGAGCGTGCGCCGGATCGCAATTGGTCGAATTGGCCTCGGCCAACATTGAAGTTTTTTCGAAAACAGAACGAGTTTTTTGTCGCAATAACCTAACGCCCGGTTTGTCCCCTCTGCATCAGCTTGGCGTCGGCGAGGACCAGCGCCACCATTGCCGCCATCACCGGCGCGGCGCGGATGCCAACGCACGGGTCATGCCGGCCTTTGGTGACGATGTCGGTGGCGTCACCCTCGCGGGTGATGGTTGCAACAGGCTTCAAAATCGACGAGGTCGGCTTCAACGCCATGCGCACCACGATGGGTTGGCCGGTCGAAATGCCGCCGGCGGTGCCACCCGCATGGTTGGCAAGAAATTCCGGGCCAGCGGCACCCGGGCGCATGGCATCGGCATTATCCTCCCCGCGCAGCCGCGCTGCTGCAAAACCATCGCCGATCTCCACCGCCTTGACGGCGTTGATGCCCATACAGGCATGGGCGAGCTGGCTGTCGAGTTTCTGGTAGAGCGGCGAACCCCAGCCCGCCGGCACGCCGATCGCAGTGCATTCAACGATCGCACCAAGCGATGATCCTGCCTTGCGCGCCGCATCGAGCGCGATTTCCCATTGCGCAGCGGCGACAGCATCGGGGCAAAAAAACGGGTTATTGTCGATTTCGGCAGCATCGAAGCGCGCCCGGTCAATGGCAATCCCGCCAAGCTCGACAAGATAGGCGCATAGGCTGACCTCGGGGATGACCAGCCGTGCGACGGCACCGGCGGCGACCCGCGAGGCAGTTTCGCGAGCGCTCGATCGCCCGCCGCCGCGTGGATCGCGATGGCCATATTTGGCGTCATAGGCATAATCGGCATGGCCGGGGCGATAGGCCTTGCCAACCTCCGCATAATCCTTTGATCGCTGATCGACATTTTCGATGATCAGGCTGATCGGGGTGCCGGTGGTCAGCCCGTCATGCACCCCCGAGAGGATGCGGACGGCATCGGGCTCCTGCCGCTGCGTCGTGAAGCGCGAGGTGCCCGGCCGGCGTTTATCGAGCCAGGGCTGAACAACGCCTTCGTTCAGCACCAGTCCCGGCGGGCAGCCATCGACAATGGCGCCAATTGCAGGGCCGTGCGATTCCCCCCAGGTCGTGAAACGCAACAAATGGCCAAAGCTGTTATAGCTCACGCGGCGTGACGGGCATCCATGGTGACAATCCGGCTCCCGAGCATCGCTTCAACCGAAATGTCTTCATCCAAGGCGTCCCAGTGCAGTCCTGCCGGGCTCAGCCAGACGGCCGCACGCTGTTCGGATGTGGCATGTAAAAGCACTGGATACCAGGCAAGCGGCACCGTGATCGTGCGGCCGTCATCGAGAGCGACACTCATCGAGCACGCATCAAAGGCGACCTCAACCGGCTCAGGTAAAATAGACATTCCAGCGCTCCTCGAATTCCTCGCGATGGGTTTCGACAATGGACACTAGCATCTGCAGCGTGCGCGGGTCCATGCGGCGGCTCCAGGCGATCTGCACGTCCGGGACCAACCACAGCTTTGCTTCGCAACCCGCTTTGGCGACATGGATATGGGCAGGCTCAAGCGGCAAGCCTTCCTTCGAATAAAAGAAGAATTTGAAACCGTTCCAGCGGAAAACCTCGGGCATAGTCTGGCGCGGCCCCTCAACCAGCAGCGACAAATTCGATGCGGTTGCCAAACGGATCTTCGGAGAAAAAACGCGGGTTCCCGTCACCATCCGTGTCGTCCCGCGCGGCATGGCCGGCTGCCACCAGACGGGCGCGCAAACCGGCAAGATCCGGCGTCGCCATCGCCACATGGGCTTTTTTAGCCGGGCGAAAATCAGCCTCGACGCCGATATGGATTTGTTGCTCGCCAAGCTGGAACCAGCAGCCGCCGCGCGCCGCCAACGCCGCCGGTTTGGGCACTTCCGTCAGCCCCAGCAAATCACCAAAATACCGCCTCGCCGCCGTTTCGCCCCCCGCCGGCATGGCGATCTGGACATGGTCGAGGTGGAGCCCGGCGATCATGCCACGGCAATATCCGGTGCATCCTCGGCCTTCATGCCGATGACATTATAGCCGGCATCGACATGGTGGATTTCGCCGGTGACGCCGGCGGCCAGGTCGCTCAGCAGATAGACAGCGGCGCCGCCGACATCTTCGATGGTAACATTGCGGCGCAGCGGCGCATTATATTCATTCCATTTGAGGATATAGCGGAAATCGCCGATGCCGCTGGCGGCCAGCGTCTTGATGGGGCCGGCAGAGATTGCATTGACCCGGATATTCTGCGGCCCCAGATCCATCGCCAGATATTTGACCGATGTTTCAAGCGCCGATTTGGCAACGCCCATGACGTTATAATGCGGGATGACCTTTTCGGCGCCATAATAGCTCAGCGTCAATAGCGCGCCGCCGGCCGGCATCATCGGCACGGCCCGCTGCGCAATTGCGGTGAAGCTGAACACGCTGATGTTCATCGTCATGGCAAAATTGGCGAGGCTGGTATCGACATAGCGGCCACGCAGCTCATTCTTGTCGGAAAAACCGATGGCATGGACCAGAAAATCGATGGTCGGCCAGCGCGTCGCGAGTTCGGCAAAGCAGCGATCGATCGAATCCTGGTCCGAAACATCACATTCGATCAGAAACGGCCCATTCGCCCCAGCAGCCGCCGCATCTTGCAGCGATGCTGCCAGCGGTCGCACGCGTTTTTCCAGCGCTTCGCCCTGATAGGAAAAGGCTAGTTCGCCGCCCTGTTCGGCAATTGCCTTGGCGATGCCCCAGGCAAGACTGCGATCATTGGCGACGCCCATAATCAGGCCTCGCTTGCCGCTCATGATTCCGGACATTGGTTCCCGTTCATTCCGTCTCGATTGCCGCCGTCCTTAGCCGGCTTTGCAGCGCCTTGGCGAGGGCTGCGTTGAAATTGGCGCCAATCACCAGCCCCAGACCGATAATATAAAAGAACAGCAGCGCAATGATGACGCCGGCAAGCGAGCCATAGGTCAGTGCATAGCTGCCGAACAGGCCCAGTGCCCAGGGCATGATCTTTGTCGTGCCGACCCAGACGATCGCGGTGATCAGCGGCCCCGGCCAGACCGGAAAGCCGGCGAGGCGAAAGCGCCGCGGCGTCAGCAGGTAGAATACCGCATAAAGTGCAAAAAACAGCGCCAGCGCCGGCAACAGCCGACCAAGCCCGATGATGGCGAAAAAACTGTCGGCAAAGGGCATCAGACGTTCGACAAAGGTTTCAGCGCCGGTCAGCAGCACCTGCGCCGCCAATGCCGCCAGCATCAACAATACCGCCCCCGAAATACCCGCCACCGCGCCGATGCGATAGCGCCACAGCGGCGCGACATCGGTGGTCTTATAGGCATTGCGGATGATGGCGCGGATGGTTTCGATAAAGCCGCTGATCGTCCAAAGCGTGACGATGATCCCAAAGGTCAGCAAACCGCTGGTGGCGCGCACATCGATGACATCGGCGATCGGCGTCGCCACCAGTGCTGCGACATCATGCGGCAGTGTACGCAAAAAGGCATTGACGGCGCGCAGGCCATCCTGCGTGCGGCCGAGGCTGCCGGCAACGGTCGCCACCACGATGAAAAACGGAAACAGCGTCAGCAGCGACAGATAGGCAAGGTTGCCGGCATGGGTGAAACCATCGGCGAACACGCCGGCGATGGTATCGCGCAACACCCGCCAGACGCTGCGGTAGCGGAGCAACAGCCGGCTGCTGAATTTCATGGGAGCCATGGCAATGCGCCGATCAAACGCCGAGATCGCGCCGGACCTCGCGATTATCGGCAAACCCCCGGGCAAAATCCTGCAAGGCCGCGCTGTCAGCCGGCAGATCGATCAAGACGGTGACCAGTTGATCGCCGCGGCTGCCATCGCTGCGGCTGAAACCCCGGCCTTTCAGGCGAAAAACCTTGCCCGATGTCGTCCCCGGCGGCAGCGTCAGCGTTACCGCACCTTCCACCGTCGGCATGCGTACCTTGCCACCGAGCACGGCCTCGGCAAGTGTCACTGGCAGGTCGAGACAGACATCGACGCCGTCTTCACGAAAGAATCGATGCTTGCCGATCTCGATCGTCACCAGCGCATCGCCATTGCCGCCTGCCCCCGCCTCACCCTGGCCGGGAATGCGCACCTGCTTGCCGGATTCGAGCCCCGCCGGCAGCTTCAGTTCGATGGTCTTGCCGGCTTTCAGGGTGACGCGCTGCGGCTTCAGGCTCGCTGCATCCTCAAACGAAACCAGCAGGCGATAGGTGATGTCGGCGCCCTTTTGCGGCGCGCTGCGGAAATTGCCGCCGGTCCCTGCACCGCCGCCGCCGCCGCCGCCAAACGGGCCGCGATTGCCGAACAATTCTGAAAAAATATCTTCCGGGTTGCCGCCAAAATCAAAGCCGCCACCCGCATTGCCTCCTGAATTGGACCCGGAACTGCGGCCAAAAGGATCGGTGCCGCCGCCACGGCCAAAAGGATCCGGCCCCGGCCGCGCGCCGCCGCCACGAAAGCCATTGCCAAAAGGCGATGTGGGATTGCCATCGGGATCGATTTCGCCGCGATCGAACCGCGCCTTCTTGTCCTTGTCCGACAAAAGCTCATAGGCGGTGCTGGCTTCCTTGAAGCGTTCCAGCGCCTTGGCATTATCGGCATTGCGGTCAGGATGGTTTTCCTTCGCCAGCTTGCGATAGGCCTTTTTGATGTCGGCGGCGCTCGCCGCCTTTGCCACGCCGAGCACCTGATACGGATCGCGCATTGCCATCTTGTTATCGCCAACCTGTCATCTTTGTGGTCACGCCATTTGAATGTTGCAGATGTGCAACAATGCCTCTGTCTGCAAGGGCCAGCATAACCAATGCAATCGTCTGTCGCCATAGTGACGCGTTGTCGGCATAGTGACAGCATGGTGAAACGCTGCGTCCTTGCCCTGTTGTTGCTGTTGCTGCCGATGCCCGCGCTGGCCTGGGGCGATTA
>JBBRIC010000064.1:0-15007 GCA_038221665.1 Sphingomonadales bacterium | reverse complement strand
GGATTTGCAGGATGTTTAACATATCATCATCGATGGCGGATCGAGCGATGACACGGTCGGCATTGCAGCGAGGACGGCAAGGACCGGGTGTCTGATCGTTTCAGAACCCGATGATGGTTTGTACCATGCCATGAACAAGGGGCTGGCGCTGGCCACCGGCGATCTGATCGGGTTTTTGAACGCCGATGATTTCTTTTGCCGAACCGATGCGCTGCGGCTGCTGGCTGTGGCCGCGGCGGCAAACCCGCTGGCTGCGGCGGTGTCGGGCGCGGTCGCCATTGTGGCTGCCGATGATGTGACCCGCCTTAGCCGGGCCTATCCGCCGACACCCTTTGCACCCTGGATGCTGCGGCTGGCGCATATGCCGCCGCATCCGGGTTTTTATGC
This sequence comes from Sphingomonadales bacterium, assembly GCA_038221665.1. GTDB lineage: Bacteria > Pseudomonadota > Alphaproteobacteria > Sphingomonadales > Sphingomonadaceae > Sandarakinorhabdus. The sequence goes on along the minus strand of JBBRIC010000064.1, from coordinate 14,620 downwards.
GCGGGCGAGCGCCTTTGCAGCGGTTGGCGATTTTGATGCAGACATAAGTATCGGCGCCGATTTTGACTGGATGGTGCGGTTTTTTGTCAAACATCGCCTTGCTGCGGCGGCGCTGCCCGAAACTTTGGTGACGTTGCGCAGCGGTGGCGTATCGAACCGGGGCCTTGATAGCCGGCGCCAGATCAGCCGCGAAGCGCTGGCGACGCTGCATCGACATGGCTTGCTAGCGATGACAGCGCTGGTCTGGGCCAAATATCCGGTCAAGGCGCTCCAATATCTGATCCGCCCGAAAGCCTGGCCGGCGCCCGAGATGGTGCGATTTCAGCCGGCGGGGTGACGGCGCCCAATTCTATGATCGTCAACTCCAACGTCACGGCGTCACCAGCGGAAATGTCGGGCGTGGCGGCTGGAACAGCCCCAGAAAGCGTTGCAAGACCGCCGGGTCGCCGCTGATTTTCAAGCTGCCGGCCTTGATCAGGTCAAGCGCTTTGAGCTGGCCTCCGATCATGCCGATCAAGGCCAGGCGCGGCACGATCAATGTTGCATCGGCCTTGTCGGCAACGCCGGCTTCATGGATCATCACGCCGTTGGCAATGCTGACCAGATGCCGTTCCTTGGCATCGGGAATTTCAAAGGCGACAGTGAAAGCTTCGCCGCTGGCGGCTTTTTCCGGCACCACGCGGACGCTCATCGTGTCGAGCAATTGCGCTACCGACAGATTGGCGGCGATCGCATTGCCGCCGGGGCTGGCACTGGTCTGTGCGCCAAGCCGCAATTCGCGCGCCCCCGACAGGTAAAAATCCCGCCAGGGGGAAGCTTCGGCGCGGAACGCCAATTGTTCATAGCGCTGCGCCAGGGCTTCACGGGCGGCGGTGTTTGCAGGGTCACTGCGCACGACATGACCAAGCAACGTCGCCGCCCATCGATCATCACCGCCGGCAGCGGCGGTTGCGGCGAGTTTCATGACCTTTCTGGCGCCGCCCATCGCCGCCACGGTGCGCGTTGCAACGATATTTCTGGGCAGTGGATCGAGATTTACAGGATCGCCGTCAAAGGCGCCGAGATAGCGCTGGTAAACCGCGCGGGCGTTGAATTTCAATGACCCGTAATTGGGCCGGTTGAACCAGGCCCGGGCCAGCGGCGGCGGCAGGGCGATGGTTTCGCCGATTTCAACCGCGTTCAGGCCATTGTTCATCAGCCTGACGCTTTCATTATGGACAAAGGCATAGGCTTGCGCGTGCAGCAGCAGATAGCGGCCGATCTCGGCCGACCCCCAGCGCGGCCAGAAATGCGATGTGAACACCACATCGCTGCCAGCCGCATAGCGCCGGCGCGATTCGAGCAGATAATTGGCCCAGCCATGCGCATCGCGGACCAGCGCGCCGCGCGGTGTCAGCAGGTTATGCATGGCGCCATTGGCATTTTCGGCCATGCACAACGACCGCAGATCGGGGAAATAAAGGTTCATTTCCGCCGGCGCTTCGGTGTTCGGCGTCAATTGAAATTCGATGCGGACGCCATCGATCGTCCGCGTCTGGCCGGTGGCGGTGATATCGTCATTGGGCGGGATCAGCGAAATCGTGCCGCCGCTGCGCACCGACCCCAGCCCCGATGAGACATGCGCCAGCGGGCCGCGCGGCAGCGTGGCGCCAAACATATATTCGGCGCGGCGCAGCATTGCCGGCCCGGCGATGACATTTTCGGATATCGCATTCTCCATGAAACCTGCGGGTGCGATCACCGCGACCTTGCCGGCCTTGGCGTCTGCCGCGCTGATGATACCCGCCGCTCCACCGAAATGATCGGCATGGCTGTGCGTATAGATGACCGCCAGCACCGGCCGGGGGCCAAGCTGGGCATTGGCGAGCGCGAGGCCGGCCGCAGCGGCTTCGTTGACGGTCAGCGGATCGATGATGATCCAGCCGGTTTTCCCGGCAATGATCGTCATGTTGGAAAGATCATAGCCACGGATTTGCCAGATACCGTCTCGCACCTTGAACAGCCCGGCCCGGGCCAGCAGCGTGGCGTTGCGCCAGAGGCTGGGGTTGACGGTGGCTGGCGCCGGGCCATCGAATTGCGCATCCTCGCTGAAATCCCGCAGGATTTTGCCATTTGCATTGCGCAGCTGCGGCGTTGTTGGTGCGGCAACCAGGCCGCGGCTGGCAAAATCGAAATCCTGCCGGTCGTCCCAGTCGAGCGTTGTTGATAACGCCGCATTATCGGCGATCGTCGCCGGGCTGGCGATCGGTGGCGCGGCGGCGGCGCTGGTCGTGAGCAAAACCGCGAGGGGCAGGAATATCATCATCATGCCGAAGGATAGCCTTGTGCGGCCTTGACGAAAACCTGCCGAATTAATGCATACGCAGGATGATCGACTGGCTGGCGGTGGCCAGCAAGGTGCCGCATTCGGCAAACAGATGCACCCGGCCGTGGACAAAGCCCTGGGCGGCGGCATGGATGCGGATATCGGCCAGCACCCAGCGCGTGGCAACGATCCGGCCAAAGCGGATGGTGTTGTCAAGGCTGTTGCCGCCGGCGTTGGTGCCAAGCGCATTGCCGACACCCGATGGCAGGAAATCCGCCATGATCGCCAGCAGCAGGCGGTCGACGGGCATATCGGCGTCGCGCGGCCGCAGCCATAGCCGCGCGATACCATCGCTGCTCGGCCCGCCGTCGCTGCGATCCGGCCCGAAGCGCCCGGCCGCGACGCGCTGTTCAAAACTGCCGTTGATATCGTCTGCGCGTCGCAGCCAGTTGAAATCCATGATCGGGCAGGCGTCGGGGGCAGGCACCTGGGGCATGGCGGCCCATTGCGCCTCGGGCGCGCCGGGCCGGGCCCCCAGGGCGGCGTTGACCGTCAGGATTTCAACGCCGTCAGCGCGGGCCACCAACCGCGCCTGGCTGGTATATTTGCCGCTGACCGGCACGATGACCTCAAGGTCAAGTTGCGTGCCCGGCCGGGCGTAGGAAAGATATTGCGCCGCTGCCCAGACGGTCGGCCGGCCGGTGGCTGCCTCGATGGCGGCAAGCCCTGCGGCAAGGCCGGCGCCGCCGAACATGAATTGATTGTCGGGATGGCCAACGCAAAGCCGGGGGGTCACCGGCAAATGCCAGTGCAGCGGGGTCTGGCCCGGTTCAAGCTTGACGATACTCATCGGGCCGCCGCTTCGATAAAGGCCCGCACCTGCGCCAGCAATTGGGGCGTTGCATAGGGATCGATGGGGGCCGGCGTGGCGCTGCCGTCCAGCAACAGCCGGTCGATGGCGGCGTGCAGTGCGGCGGCGTCATCGGCAACGTGCAGGCCTTCGCGATCGCGAAATTTGGCGACCGTTGCAAATTGATGGTCGGTCGTGTGCTCGCCCTCGGCATAGCGGCGCGGCATCATCAGCAAGGGTTTGCCGGCTTCGATGGCGCTGATGATCGAACCCATGCCGGCATGGGCGATGAACAGCCGCGCCTGCGCAATCCGCCGGGCATAAAGCGCTGGCGGCATCAGCCGCGTGAACCGCGCCTGACGTGGTTCATAGGCACCGCTGCCGATCTGGATTTCAACGCTGACATCGGGGTGCAGCGCCGCCCAATCATCGACAGCGCGGACGAACCGATCAAAGGCGAACATCGATCCGACGCTGGCAAAGACTTGCGGGGCGGCAATGGCCTCAACATCGGTCATAACACGCTGCCCCAATATAGCGGCCGGGGGTTTTCGGCCAGTTCGGGCCATTGCGTCACACACATATGCGCCAGCCGCCGGGCGCGCAGCCCCGATGACGACATCCGCTCGCTATTGGCGATGCTGTCGACCCAGAGCGTTTGCGCACCACACAGCCGCCCGAACAGGATCGCGATCAGCGCCGGCGCCGAACCTGTGGTAACGATCACATCGGGGCGCACGACAATGACCGCGCGCAGCAATTGCAGCGCTACGATGGGAAAGCTCAACGGGTTTTTGCGCGACGCATCCCGAAAGCTGAAAAACCGCGCGCCCGTCACTTGCGCCGCGCAATCGGCATGGACGGTCGCATAGGCGATGTCACAGCCCGCAAAGGCCGGGCGCAGGCGCAGCAGCTGCACCCAATGGCCGCCCCCCGAAGCTACCGCCAGCAGACGGATCGGTCGTTTCGGCACGCGGGTTTCCCTTTTGATCGGCAGAATATCAACGGCCGGCCCGTCAAATATTGTCGGGTCTTCAATGCGACGGGCCATGGCCTGTCAACCCCCTTGTTGCAGTTGCGAACTTGCCATATGGGACCGCCTGTCGCGTTACGCTGACAGCGGTCATGGAGGCCAAATTGGTTCGCGTCGGCGTCGTCGGGATGGGCAAGATGGGCCTGTCACACCTATCGGTCATCAATGCCCATCCAGAGGTCAGCGTCGTCGCGGTCTGCGACAGCGCCAAATATGTGCTTGATGTGCTTGGTAAATATACCGGCCTTGGCGGCTATGACGATTATGACCGGATGCTGGCCGATGTCGAACTGGATGCCGTGCTGATCGCAACGCCTTCGGTCCTGCACGCCCCGATGGTCAAGAAAGCGCTTGATCGCGGCCTGCATGTATTTTGCGAAAAACCGTTTTGCCTCAATGTCGCCGATGGCGAGGCGCTGGCAAAACTTGCCGCCGATACGGCGCGGGTCTGCCAGGTCGGCTATCACAATCGTTTTGTCGGCTCGTTCAAGGAAGTCAAACGGCTGGTCGATACGGGCGCCATCGGGCGCGTCACCCATATCCTGGCCGAAGCCTATGGCAGCGTCGTGACGCGGCCCAAAACCGCCAGCTGGCGCACCCAGCGCGACCAGGGCGGCGGTTGCCTTTATGATTATGCCGCCCACCCGATCAATCTTGTCACCTGGCTGTTCGGCGCCCCCGAGACGGTATCGGGCGCGGCGCTGGTGCCGGTATTTTCAGCCGAAACCGACGATCAGGTCTATGGCACGCTACGCTATGGCGGCGGCATGACGGGGCAGGTGTCGGTTGACTGGACCGACACCTCGGTCCGGAAAATGACGACGCGGCTGACATTATGGGGCACCGGCGGGCGGCTTTATGCCGATCGCCAGGAAATCCAGCTGTTCCTCCGCGATGATCAGGGGCCGCTGCCACAGGGGTATGACGCCGGCTGGAATACGCGCTACACGACGGAATTGAGCGATCCGGTTGATTTTTACCTCCGCGGGGAAGAATATTCGGCCCAGATCGATGGCTGGATCGCCGCGATCATCGCCAACCGCACGGATTGTGAAAATAATTTCGCCAGCGCCGTTGAGACGGACAGGACTCTGGAAATGTTCATCACCAATGATGGCGCCGTCGAGGCGAGCTTCCGGCCGCCGGCCGCCGCCGCGCCGCGCACCGGAATCGTTGGCAAGCTGATGGGACGCCGCTGATGTCGGGGCACAAGATGGATCGCCTGTTATTCGGCGACAATCAGTTTTTCGGCATCAACCATATGTCGGAGGAAAAGGCCCGTGCCGGCGCCATGCGCTTTCAAAAGCTCGATGCCATCATCGATGTGCTCGACATTGCGCTGGCCGAAGGGGTTCGCACTTTCATGTGTACCACCCATGACCGCATCGGCGACATCGTCACGCACATGAAGGCCGACCCTGCGAAATACCGGGATTTCATTTTCTATCCGGGCATGCCCTATGCGCACAAATACGCCAACGCCGTCACCGAAGATGGCTATCTGGGCACTTTGAAGCGGTTCTTGCCGCAGGAAGGCCTGATGAACGCAGCGCTGCGCGGGGGCATGTCGATCGCCAACAAGGATGTCGAGGGCCTGATAACCTTGCTCGTCGATGCCGAGATGAAGATGTTCGAAGGCGTCAGCACGCCGGTGATTTTCCTGCAGAATGTCGTTGTCGATCTGCTGCTTGGCCTCAAATTCAAGGACGCCTTCCGGATTTTCGCCAATCATTGCCGCAAACGCTACAATGCCGAACCCGGTTTCATTACCATGAACCTGCCGCTGCTGCTGCGTGTGTTGGCCGAACAGGGCGTCGAAAATCCGATTGTCTGCGCCAATATGAACAAGATCGGCTTTCGCATGTGCGGCGGCCTAGATGGCTATGCGCGGGCGCTGGACGAACATGCCTGCCGCGCCATCGCCATGTCGATCTATGCCAGCGGCGCCATCCCGCCCGCCGAAGCCATCGCTTGGGTGTGCAGCCAGCCAAAAATCGAATCCCTCGTTTTTGGCGCTTCCAGCCGGGGCAATATCCGCAGCACTGTTGAACTTGTGCGGGCTGCCGATGCAGGCCGCTCGCTGGCGGCATAGGGTTCTTCATCGTAGAATGCGACGCGTCATCCCGGGCCGGACCCGGGATACCGAATTACACCAAGAACCGTTTGGTATGACTCATCGAAAGCAAAAAGATGCCTCAGGCGGGCAGGGCCTGAGGCCCTGCACCCACTTTTGTTGGTTGGGTGAAATGTTTCAGAAACAGGGCTAAATCAATCGACCGGGGGCAGGGCCTATCGGCCCTGCCGACCGCCCGCAGCAAATTCGCGTCAGAGAAAACGGACGACGACGTCGCGGTAGCTGCGGCTGACCTTGACCTGGGTATTGGACCGCAGCACCAGGAAACATTCGCCATTGGTATGCGGTTTCACCGACAGGATATTGTCGAGATTGACGATGGTCGAGCGGTGGATGCGCTGGAATTTGCGCGGATCGAGGCGTTTTTCCAGATCCTTCATGGTTTCCCTGAGGATCAGTGTCTGGTCGGCGGTGTAGATGCACATATAATCGCCGGCGGCGTCGATCCGTTCGATATCATCGACATCGACGCGGAAAATCTGGCCGCGGTCCTTGATGTTGATGATTTTTTCAAAACGATTGGCGGCGGGTGATTCGGCGTCGGCGGCCATGTCGTCGGGCATGGCCTCTGGCGCCACTTCGGTCAGTATCTCGCGCAATCTTTCGCTGTCTTCGGCGCCGCGTTTTTCGGCCATGCGCTGGCGCACCCGGTCGATGGTGGCGGCCAGGCGTTCCTCCTCCACCGGCTTCATCAGATAATCGACGGCCTGGGCTTCAAAGGCTTTCAGCGCATGCTGGCCAAAGGCAGTGACAAAGACGAACAGCGGCGGCTCGATATCGGCAAGGCCGGCGACGACGGCAAAACCATCGAAACCCGGCATCTGGATATCAAGGAAAACCAGATCGGGTTTCAAGGTCTTGATGGCGCGAATCGCCTCCCGCCCATTGGCGCAGCGCTCGACGATCTCGACATCGGCAAAGGCCAGCAAGCGCAATTCAAGGCCCTGGATCGCCAGGGGTTCGTCATCGACAAGGATCGTGCGTATCGGCATGTCAGGCGTTCCTATTGAGCAGCAATGCTTGCCGCCCCCCGGTTTGCCCCCTGATTGGCGATCGTGTTGCCCGGAACAATGCCCGGAACAATGCCCGGCATATTGCCCGCTGGCGCGCCGGGCGATCGAGCGTCGACGCGCGTCTCGGCACCGATTACCAGCATGGTATCCCATGTCTGATATGGAATGTCGATCAGCACAATCAAGCCCTGTGGTATATTGTCGGCCAATTCAAAGCGTTGGTCATCGCCATAGGCCTGGATCAGCCGGTCGCGGATATTGGCAAGGCCGACTTGCGTGCCGCCCACCGCATCATTGCCGACGGTCCCTGCAAGCCCGGGCCCGGTATCGGCAACGGTGATGATCAACCGATCGGCCATGCGCCGGGCATCGACGATGATATCGGCACCGTCTTCGCTGGGCGTAACGGCATATTTGATGGCGTTTTCCACGATGGGCTGCAACAGCAGCGACGGCAACCGACCTTCCAGCACGTCGGGCGCGATATCGAACCGGGTTCGCAAGCGGCTTTCAAACCGGGTGCGTTCGATATCGAGATAAAGCTTTAGCGCCTCGGTTTCCTGCGCCAGCGTCGCCAGCCCCTCGCGTTCCCCAACCAGGCTGTAGCGCAGGAACGACGCCAGCCGCGACAGCATGGCATTGGCGCGATCCGTCTGTTTCAACAACACCAATGTTGAAATGGAATTCAGCGTATTGAACAGGAAATGCGGGTTCAGCTGATAGCGCAGCATTTCCAGCTGCGCCGCATTCGCCTGCGCCGCGACGTTGAGCATGCGTTCCGATTGTTCGGCCAGCATCAGATAATAATTTATGCCGTAATATAACGCCGTCCACGCCCCCAGCACCGAGAAATCGAGGAGGATCGCGCCCAGAAATTCAATCCCCTGGGGTTGCCAGCCGGGCTGGTAAAAGGTTGCATGGGCCCAGACCTCCAGCACCGAAAACAGCGCCGATGCAGCGCCAAGGATGAGCAGCGAGAGGGTCCAGACAAAGGCCGGCTTCATGCGGATGATGCGCCGGAATGCCGCTGCCATCAAAAGCGTCAGCGAAAACCCCGTCGCCGTGACAATCACCGCCGGCAGGATAAAGGCCACACCCATGGAATTGGCGAGGCCCGACAGCGCCCTGAGCAGCAGATAAGCGAACCAGCCGCCGCCCTGCAAAATCCAGAAGGCGCGGTTCTTGTCGTGAAAAAAGCTTGAGCGGCGCAGATCATCGAACATGATAATCAAAGTTTAGACGATTGCGATGAAAATGGCGAATTGGGCCGGTGTCGCTGCCAATGACGTCCGGATTCCGCCAGTCGCTGACCGCCCGGGCTGTTCATCATCGCCCGGGGGCCGTATCGAGGCAGCCATGTCGCTGACTGCAGACCAATTGCGCCTGGCGCTCGATCATATCGCCGGGCTGGAGCCCGGTATCGCAACGGCACTCGCCGGTATCGGCTACCCGGAGCCACGCATTCGCCACCGCGGTGCCGAAACCATGATGCGCGCCATCGTCGGCCAGCAGGTCAGCACCAAGGCCGCAGCGAGCATCTGGGCGCGGCTGGAAACGGCCTGTGGCGGCGACATGAATGATTTTGCCGGCATTGCGGCAACGCCGGTCGAAGCCCTGCGTGGTGCCGGCCTGTCGGGGCAGAAAGCCAGCTATATTCACGGCCTTGCCGACGCGATTGCCGATCGGCGCATCGATTTTGATGCCCTGCCCGACGACGATGAGGCGGCAATCGCCGAATTGACGGCGTTGAAAGGCATCGGCCGCTGGTCGGCAGAAATCTACCTGCTGTTCGCAGAAGGCCGGGGGGATGTGTTTCCGGCCGGCGATCTGGCTGTGCAAATCGCGCTTGGCCGGGTGTTGGGGCTGGAGGCGCGGCCGAGCGAGAAACGCACCCGCGAACTGGCCGAGCGCTGGCGGCCGTATCGGGGGGCCGCCGCGATCTTTTTGTGGCATCATTATAATATTCAAGCGCTATAGGCCGGTAGCGCATGATCGCCGATATCAGCAGTGCCGCCAATCCGACGTTCAAACTATTGAAATCACTGGCTGAAAAAAAGGCCCGGCGGGAACATGGCTTGTTTCTCGCCGAAGGCCTGCGGGTTTGTACCGAAGCGCTGGGCAGCGGCCATGTCCCCAAATTCCTGATATTTGCCGCCGATGCCGAGGCACATCCGCTGACCCAGACCCTGATCACAGCCGTGCTCGATGGGCGCGGGATGGCGATCCGCAGCAGCCGTGACCTGTTGCACCGGCTGACCGGCAAGGATAATCCGGGCGCTGTCGCTGCGGCCTATGCGATCCCCGAAACGACGCTCGGGCGCCTCGATCGCAGCGCAGCGCCGTTGTGGGTGGTGGCCGAAAACCTGATGAATCCGGGCAATCTCGGCACCATGCTCCGAACCTGCGACGCGACCGGGGCGGGCGGTATCATCCTGCTTGACCAAAGCTGCGATCCGTTCAGCCTTGAGGCGGTGCGTGCCTCGATGGGCGCGTTGTTCACCCGGCAGGTGGCGCAGGCATCGGCGGCGGAATTCTTTGCCTGGCGCCGTGCCGTGCCCGCCAGCCTGGTAGGGGCAGCGCTGGCCGGCAGCACCATCGATTATCGCGCCCATCGGTTCAGCGCGCCGACATTCCTGTTCATGGGCAATGAACAATCCGGCCTGCCGCCCGCCTATGCCGCCGAATGCGACGCGCTGCTGCGGCTGCCGATGAAGGGCACGGCCGATAGCTTGAACGTCGCAGTGGCAACCGCGGTGCTGCTTTATGCGGCACTCGACCAGTTCGAGCCGGTCGGGGCAGCAACTATGCCGGGGCCCAGCCCGCAACATGGATGATATCGACGGTAACGGACGTTTTGCCATCGGCCTCTGCGCGCGCTGCAAAACGCGCCGCCGCATCGGCCAGCACGTCGCGGCGCAGCGGGGCGCGCGATTGCAACGGCGATCGGGCGCCCATCGCCGTCAGATCGCCCAGCAAGCCGAACATTGACGCATAGCGCACGGTCAGCCGATCCATATCGCTGACCGGCATGGCAAAGCCGGCGCGCTGCAACAGGCCGGCCGCCGCCTGTGCCGCCACCATCGGCGCCGTGCGCGCCGCAGCACCGCCGGTGATGGCGCTTTCGGCGGCGATCAGGTCACCGCGCAAATCAGCGAGCGTCATGCCGCCGGCAAAGGCCGCGATAAACAGGCCATCGGGGCGCAGCACGCGGCGAATTTGCGCCAGCGCGCCGGGCAGGTCATTGACCGATGCCAGGTTCCCAACGCTGACCACCAGATCAAAACTGGCGTTGGCAAAGGGCAACCGGTCCTCATCGGCGACAAGGTCGACAGCGCCGGTTGCAAGACCCATGCGCAACGCGCCCGGCCAGGCCGGCACCGGCCCGCCAAGATCGAGCACATCGGCAAAAGGCCGCGCGATGGCGGCAACGCGTTCGGCAATTTCGTCGGCCATCAGCCGATGCAGGAAATCGGCGCTGGCAAAGCCCGACCGGGCCGCGGCATGGCGGTGACGCCTGAGGCCGCGATCAAAGGGTTCGTCCGTCATGCCGGGGCCAGCGTTACGCACGCCACCGCGGCGCGGCAAGACCCTGTCATCGCTGGTAGGAATGATCGATAATCCAGCCTATCTTTGGCGGGCAATGACCAACGTCTGGCCCCTTGAAAGCCCGCTGCGCAACATCCTGCGCATCGGCGTTGACCTGCTGCTGCCACCGCGCTGCCCCGGCTGCCGGGTCATCGTTGCGACGGACCATAGTTTTTGCAGTGATTGCTGGCCGAAACTGCGTTTCATCACGACGCCCCAATGTGTGCGCTGCGGGACGCCTTTTGAACATGACATGGGGCCCGGCGCCGAATGTGCGGTGTGCCTCGCCGATCCGCCGCGCTATGCCCGGGCGCGGGCGCCGTTGGTCTATGATGGCCCGGCGCGCACGGTATTGATGGGCTTGAAACACGGCGATCGCCTGCATCTGGCGCGGTTGATGGCGCTGCACATGGCACGCGCCGGCGCCCCGCTGCTGACGCCGCAATCGCTGCTGGTGCCGGTGCCGCTGCATTGGCAACGTTTATGGTCGCGCGGTTATAATCAGGCGGCGTTGCTGGCGCAGGATCTGGCGCGGATCAGCGGCGCGGCGCTGGCGATCGATGCCCTGGTTCGCACAAAGCCAACGCCGTCCAGCGCCGGCATGGGGCGGGAGGCCCGCATCGCCAATGTGCGCGGCGTCTTCAGGGTGCAGCAAAGGGAACGCATCGCCGGCCGCCGCATTGTCCTCATCGATGATGTGTTGACCAGCGGCGCCACGGCCAATGCCTGTGCGCGCTTGCTGCGGCGGGCCGGCGCTGCCAGTGTCGATGTCTTGACCTTTGCGCGGGCGGTGCGCGAAGGTGATGCGATGCGGTCGCCAGGCGTTTTTCTGGCTGCGGAGCGGGAGTGAAATATGTCGCGGGTCGAAATCTATACCAAATTCCTCTGCCCTTATTGCTCGCGCGCCAAGGCCCTGCTGAGCGAAAAAGGCATCGCCATCGAGGAAATCGACATTTCGATGGGCGGGCCCCGACGCGTTGAAATGCTGGAGCGTTCGGGCGGCCAGATGACCGTGCCGCAGATTTTCATCGACGGTCGCCATATCGGCGGCAGCGATGATCTGGCGGCGCTCGATCGATCGGGTGGCCTTGATCCCCTGCTGGCATGATCCTGCGTATCGGCCTGATCCAGACCATGACCGGCATCGATCCCGCCATCGAAGCCGGGCAGCTTGCCATCACGATTGCCGATCTGGCGAGCCGGGGCGCCGAACTGATCTTCACCCCGGAAATGAGCGGCATCATCGATCGTGATCGCCGCCGCGCCGCCGCCAGCATCGTTGCCGAGGCGGACGATGTCGTGCTGGCGGCGGTCCGGCGGGCGGCGCGCGAACATAATGTCTGGGTCCAGCTTGGCAGCCTTGCCATTACGGCCGGCGACGGTATGTTTGCCAACCGGGGTTTCCTGATCGACGACAAAGGCGAAATCCGCGCCCGCTATGACAAGATCCATTTGTTCGATGTCAGCCTGCCCGGGGGCGAAATCTATCGCGAATCGGCCGCCTATCGCCCCGGCGACACCGCCGTCGTCGTGACAACGCCCTGGGGCGGGCTGGGCCTGACGATCTGCTATGACCTGCGCTTTCCGGTGCTGCACCAGGCGCTCGCCAGCGCCGGCGCGATCATGCTGTCGGTGCCTTCCGCCTTTACCCGGCCGACGGGCATTGCCCATTGGCATGTGCTGCTGCGTGCCCGGGCCATCGAAACCGGCTGTTTTGTCATCGCCGCCGCACAGTCCGGCGTGCATGCCGATGGCCGTGCCACTTTTGGGCATGCGCTGGTGGTGTCACCCTGGGGCGATGTGCTGCTCGACATGGGCGAAGCGCCGGGGGCGGCGATCATCGATCTTGATCTGGCGGCGGTGGCAGCGGCGCGCGCCAAGATACCGGCGCTCGACCATGGCCGGGCGTTCCGCGTGGCGACAGCATGATCGTTTTCGACCTGCGCTGCGGCGGGGCGCATGTCTTTGAAGCCTGGTTTGGATCGAGCGAGGCCTATGACCGGCAACTGGCTGCGGGGTTGATCGCCTGCCCGTTGTGCGGCGATACCGGGATCACCAAGGCCGCCATGGCCGCGGCGGTGCCGGCCAAGGCCAATCGCAGCAGCGGCTCGCAACCTGCCAAGGCTGCGGCCCTGTTGCAGCAGCAACGCCGCTTCGAAGCCATGGCCGATGATGTCGGGCGCGATTTTGCCGTGGTGGCGCGATCGCTGCATGACGGCGAAACCCCCGCCCGCAGCATCTATGGGGAGGCAACGCTTGCCGAGGCGCGCGAGCTGATCGATGATGGCATTGCCGTGCTGCCATTGCCGTTCCGGCCACGCAGCCGGTCGGATGCCTGAGCCGTTTTTGCTTGAACTCCGACGCTGTCATGGCAAAGGCTGCGGCGGCGCACCCGTAGCTCAGCCGGACAGAGCAATGGTTTCCTAAACCAGAGGTCGCAGGTTCGATTCCTGCCGGGTGCACCAGCCATCGGCTTGCCGCCCCTTTCCCCGCCGGCAAAAATGCGTAAAGTCTTTACCATGTGGGGGTGAAGATGACGCACGTGTTGCGGGCGCTGATGTTGGCGGGCTGGCTGTTGTCGGCGGGCAGCGGATTTGCTGCCACCGGCCCGCGCATCATCCTCCAGTCCAGCGTCAATATCGATGTCGCGGCCTGGACGGCGGATGATAATTTCATCGTCAGTGCGGCCGGCCTGTCGCGCAGCATCACCATCTGGGATGTGCAGCGCCGCGTCATCACCGATCGGCTGGCGCTGCCGATGCCCGCCGATATCGGCAGTGACCTGATTGAATTTACCGGCCTTGATATCGCCCCGGATGCTGGCAGCGCGCGGCTGCACGGGTTTCGCATCAATGCGACGGGCGGCGCCGGTGGCCGCCAGCAGGATTGGCAGATCGATCTGCTGACCAGGCGGATTACCGCCCTGCCGCCAGGCGTTCCGGCCAGCGGGCAGGATCATCAGGCCGTCGTCAAGGCCTGGCAGCAGCGCGTGTTCGCCATGGTCCAGACCTATTCGGGCGGCACCGATCTCAGCGACAAACAGGCGCTGGAATTGCTGCCGCGCTTGCCCGCATCGCACAACGCCCGCTGGACATTGGAGCGGGCAGCTGACGGCCTGATCCTTCATGACCGCAATGGCAGCAAGCGATCGATCCAGCCGGATTCGCCCTTGCTGATATCGGCGGCCGCCATGGCTCCCGATGGCAGCAGCATCGCCATGCTGGCGCCCGACGAAAAAACCAGTGATCCAACATCGCTGATCATGACCGATGATCCGCTGACCGGGGGCGAATTCAAAAGCTTCAAAAGGCCCGGCGATTATGGTGGGATCGAATATATCGACAAGCGCACATTGCTCGTCACGCACAATGATGGCGATGATGACCGCACCCCCGGTGCCGCCGGCGCCGACGTCATTCCGGCGCCGGCGTTGGTCATCGATCTCGACAGCCTGCAGGACTTCATCAAACTGCCGCCAAAATGCTTTGTCACCAGCATCGGCGGCGGCGCCGGCTGGCTGGTCGGGGCGGGCCTTGCCAATTGCCGCGTTTTGCCGGGCGCTGCGGGCAAGGATCGCGGCCTCTGGATAATGAATGAAAAATCCCGCTGGATCGCCATCGATCTGCTGCCCGACTATCGTTTTATCGAAAATATCGTTGGCACACCGCAGGGGGCCGATTTGGCTGTGGTGCTGACGCTG